>JANMMD010000160.1:0-8530 GCA_031372905.1 Betaproteobacteria bacterium | reverse complement strand
GTCAGCGCCAGCGGTGAAGTGATGCACACCGGCACGCGCGCCAAGAAAAGCAGCGCCGGCTACGACCTCACGCGGCTCTTCGTCGGCAGCGAGGGCACGCTGGGCGTGATGACCGAGATCACGCTCAAGCTGTACCCGCTGCCCGAAGCGGTGAGCGCAGCCATCTGCCACTTTCCGAGCATAGCCGCCGCGGTGCAGACCACCATCCAGATCATCCAGATGGGCGTGCCCATTGCGCGCTGCGAGCTGCTGGACGCGCACGCCATCCGCGCCGTCAATGCGCACAGCAAGCTGGGGTTGCGTGAAGCCCCGATGTTTCTGATGGAATTCCACGGCAGCGAAGCCGGTGTGCAGGAGCAGGCCGAGACCGTGCAGGCGCTGGCCGCCGAGCACGGTGGCGAGGCCTTCCAGTGGGCCAAGACACCCGAAGAACGCACCAGGCTGTGGACGGCGCGCCACCAGGCGTACTTCGCCGCGCTGCAGATGCGCCCGGGCTGCCGCTGCCAGAGCAGCGACACCTGCGTGCCGATCTCACGGCTGGCCGAGAGCATCAACGACAGCATTGCCGAGGCCGAAGCCTCGGGCATCCCGTACTGGATCGTCGGCCATGTCGGGGACGGCAACTTCCACCTGAGCTACCTGATGGACCCGAACGACGCGGCCGAGGTGGCGGCGGTGGAAGAACTCAACGTGAAGATGGTGCGCCGCGCGCTGCGGCTGGAAGGCACCTGCACGGGCGAACACGGCATTGGCCTGCACAAGATGGGCTACCTGCTCGAAGAAGCCGGCGCGCCCGCGGTGGCGGCGATGCGCGCCATCAAGCAGGCGCTGGACCCGCTGAACATCATGAACCCGGGCAAGGTGTTCACGGCGGCGTGACTGCCGCGCGCTGCCCGCCGCCCACCACGGGGCCGCCCGGTGGCAGCGTGAGGTCGTCGCTCAGCGTCTGCAGGAAGGCCACCAGGTCGTTGACGTTCTGCGGCGACAGCCGCGGCCGCGAGCCTGGCGCGCCGCCGAAGGGCGGTGTGTTCACCACGTTGCCGCGAAAGCCCAACGGCAGGTCGTTGAACTTGTCGGGCTGGCCGTTGAGCAGCGGGTACCAGCTCGCGGGGTCGGTGTCTCGCGTGGCGTAGAAGCCCACGGCCTGCGTGAGCGTGGGCACGACAGCGTTGTGGAAGTAAGGGCCGGTCTTGGCCACGTTGCGCAGCGTGGGCGTGCGAAACGCGCCGCAGAGGTCCACGCGCAGGGCCAGGTCGGTGCGGTCGGGGCCGCACAGGCCCATGTCGCGGAAGTTGGCGTCGGCATTCGCCTCGATGGCCATGTTCCGCGGCAGGCCCAGGGCGTGATAGCGGAAGTCGGTGAAGAGCGCGCGTTCGCCGTTGGGGCCTGTGGTGCTGGTGTGGCAACTGGCGCAGTTGCCGCGCGCCGGGTCGTTGAAGACCTGCAAGCCGCGCGCTTCGGCGGCCGAGAAGACCGCGGTGCCGTCGCGCACGCGGTCGAACTTGCTGTTGTAGAGGGCGAAGTCGCTGTCACCCGCCTGGTAGGCGGCCAGCGCCTGCTGCAACAGCTGCAGCACCGGTTGGTCGCGCTGCGCGCGCACTGGCGAGAAGAAGCGCACCAGGTCGGCGAAGTAAGGCGCCTGGCGCACGCGGATGATCAATTCGTCGGCGCTGGTGTTGGCCATCTCGCGCGGGTTGAACAGTGGGCCCAGCGCCTGCGCCGCGCGGCTGTCGGCGCGGCCGTCCCAGAAGAAACCGCCGATGGGCCGGCCGTTGGGCTCGAAGCGCATCGCGGTGTTGGTGTTCAGGTAGGCCAGGCTCGGGCTGCTGCGGTGGCCCTGCAGATTGCGCTGCGGCCCGCCCAGCGGCAGCAGCGTGCCAGCGGGGTCGGCCAGGCCATTGACCTTCACGTGGCAGCTGGCGCAGGCCAGGTTGCCGGCGGCCGAGAGGTTGACGTCGTTGAAGATGAGTTCGCCGACGCTGACGGGCGTGGCTTCCACGGGGCCGGTCTGAGCGAGGCCGACCGTGGTGCAAAGGGCGAGTGCGAGGGAGAAGGCGGCCGCAGCGGCCGGGCGGCGCAGGGCGCAAAGCAGGCGGAGCAGGGACACGGGCGAGACCTTTCCAGGTGTGCGGGTTCCGGCCCATTCTGGCCCGCCCCCGCCGCGGCAACAAGGCGCGGCAGCCACCGGTTTGCGTGTGGCGCCGCGCGCGTCCTCGCCTTTAGCCTTGCCCCCAAAGCAGCGACGCGAGCAGCGACGCGGCGTGCACTGCCTGCCGCTGCGCGCCATGGCCGATCTGGTGCCTGCAGCTGGTGCCGTCAGCCACCACCACGGCATCGGGCTGCTGGCGGATGGCCGGCAGCAGCGCGGCTTCGGCCATCGCCGCCGACACCGCCTGGTGTCGCGCCTCGTAGCCGAAATTGCCGGCCATGCCGCAGCAGCTGCTTTCGATGAGCTGCGGCTGCGCACCGGGGATGAGCTTCAGCACCTCGAGGATGGGGCTCACCGCGCCGAAGGCTTTCTGGTGGCAGTGGCCGTGTACCAGCAGCGGCCTGTCCAATGCTTTCAGCTTCAACGCAAAGCGGCCCGCCTTCCTCTCGCGGGCGATGAACTCCTCGAACAGCAGTGCCTGCGCGGCCACGGCCTCCGCCCTGGGGCCCAGCTTCAACGCCAGCGCTTCGTCGCGCAGCGTGAGCAGGCAGCTGGGCTCCAGGCCTACCACCGCGATGCCCGCCGCGGCCAGCGGCAGCAGCGCGTCCAGCAGGGCCGCGAGCGATGCCCGCGCGGCGTCGACATCCCCTGCGGCCAGCAGGGTGCGGCCGCAGCAGTGGTGGCCGCCGGCCTTGCTGACGGTGTGCAGGGCATAGCCGGCGGCGTGCAGCACCTGCGCGGCGGCGAGCGCGTTCTCGGTCTCGAAGCCGCCGTTGAAGGTGTCGACGAACAGCACGGCCACCTTGTTGCCGAGGCGCGCGGCGGCGATGGCTTCGTCGGCACTCACGAAAGGCGTGGCTGCGCCCGCGGTGCCGGGCCTGACATCGCGGCGCCAGAAGGTGTCGCGCCGAAAACTCGGCAGCGCGCGCCCCGCGGCGATGCCCAGCCAGCGTTCGCCGAGGCGGCGCGCCAGGGGCATGCGGTTGCGCAGGTTCAGCAGCGCCGCGAAGCCCGGCACGCGCGCGGCACGCTGCACCTGCTGCGGCAGTCCCGCCAGCAGCCTGTCCTTCAGCGTGAAGCCGTGCTTCTTCTTGTACTGCGCGGTGAATTCGATCTTCATGCGCGCCATGTCCACGCCGGTGGGGCAATCGCGTTTGCAGCCCTTGCAGCTGACGCACAGGTCCATCACCTCGGCCACGGCGTCGCTGGTGAAGGCGTCGGGGCCCAGCTGGCCGCTCAAGGCCAGCCGCAGTGTGTTCGCGCGCCCGCGGGTGACATGCTGCTCGTCGCGCGTGACGCGGTAGCTCGGGCACATGGTGCCGGCGTCGAACTTGCGGCAATGACCGTTGTTGTTGCACATCTCCACCGCCATCGCCAGGCCGTGGGTGCTGTCGCTGCCCGTGCCGGGCTCGGTGATCGCTTCGGTGACGGGATCGGCCGTGACGTTCCAGGCCGACCAGTCGAGCACCGGTGTCAGTGCAATTCGGCGGTAAGGCTTGGGCGCATCGGCCGGCGGAAAGCGGAACAGAGCGCCCGCGTCCATCTTCGGCGTGTCGACGATCTTGCCGGGGTTGAGAAGGTTTTGCGGATCCATCTCGCGTTTGATGGCGCGGAAGGCGTCGTTCAGCTTCGGGCCGAACTGCCATTCGATCCACTCACCGCGGCACAGGCCATCGCCGTGCTCACCGCTGAAGGCGCCTTTGTACTTGCGCACCAGCGCGGCGGCTTCTTCGGCAATGGCGCGCATCTTCTGCGCGCCGTCGCGGCGCATGTCGAGAATGGGCCGCACGTGCAGCGTGCCCACGCTGGCGTGCGCGTACCAGGTGCCACGGCTGCCGTGGCGCGCGAACACTTCCGTCAGCGCGTCGGTGTACTCGGCCAGGTGCACCAAGGGCACGGCGCAGTCTTCGATGAAGCTCACCGGCTTGCCGTCGCCCTTCAGGCTCATCATGATGTTCAGGCCGGCTTTGCGAACTTCCCACAGCTGCTTCTGCGCGGCTTCGTCCGCCATCTCCACCACGGTGCCGGGCAGGCCCAGGTCGCCCATCAGCGCCACCAGATCACGCAGCTTCTGCAGCAGCGCGGCCTGGTCGGGGCCGGCGAATTCCACCAGCAGGATGGCTTCCGGTTGAACGCCGTCCTTGGCGAACAAGGCCGTCTTCATCGTCGGCGCGAAGGCGGGGTTGGTCAGCGCCAGCTCCACCATCGTGCGGTCGACCAGCTCCACCGCCGTGGGCCTGAGCTTCACCAGGTGCTGCGCGCTGTCCATCGCGCGGTGAAAGCTCGTGAAGTTCACGATGCCCAGGGCCTTGTGCTTCGGCAGCTCCGCCAGGTTGAGCGTCAGGCTCTTCGTGAAGGCCAGCGTGCCTTCGCTGCCCACCAGCAGGTGCGAGAGGTTCACGCTGCCATCCGCGGTGTACGGCTTCTCGCTGCGCGGGTGGAAGATGTCGAGGTTGTAGCCGGCGACGCGGCGCAGCACCTGCGGCCAGCGCGCTTCGATCTCGTCTTTGTGCTGCTCGGCCAGGCCGCGCACGAAGCGGGCGATCTGCGCCGCGCGGCCGGTGGCTGCATCCACGCGCCCGAAATCCACCACCTCGCCGTCGGCCAGCCACGCCTGCGCGCCGGACACGTTGTGCACCATGTTCCCGTAGTACAGGCTGCGGCTGCCGCAGCTGTTGTTGCCGGCCATGCCACCCAGCGTGGCCTGCGCGCTCGTGGACACATCCACCGGGAACCACAGGCCGTGCTTCTTCAGCGCGGCGTTCAGGTGGTCCAGCACCAGGCCGGGCTCGACGGTGGCGGTGCGCGCTTCGACGTTCACGTCCAGCACGCGGCGCAGGTGCTTGCTGCAGTCGATGACCAGCGCCGCGCCAGTGCTCTGGCCGCACTGGCTGGTGCCACCGCCGCGCGGCAGCACCGGCACCTTCAGTTCACGCGCCACGGCCAGTGCGGTGGCCACGTCTTGCGGCGTGGCGGGCACGAACACGCCCGCGGGCATGATCTGGTAGATCGACGCGTCGGTGGCATAACGCCCCCGTGATGCGGCGTCGAACATCACCTCGCCCTGCGTCTCGGCGCGCAGGCGGCGGGCCAGCGCTTCGCACACCTCGTTGGGCGGCAGCGCTGCATGCGGATGTTCTTGCAGGCCCTTCGCGCGCAGCCCTGCAGTCTCTTCTCGGGTGATGGCGTTCATGCCTGCTGCTCCCGCAAGTCGTGCAGTTCGTGGTGCAAGGGCCCGGCGCGCATCAGCTCCAGCACGGTGTCGCGCTTGTGTTCGAGGTGGGTCTTGAGGATCTGCCGCAATGCGGTGCCCTCGCGCGCGTCCAGCGCTTCCATCATCTGTGTGTGCTCCTGCATCGCGCGCTGCCACTTGGCGGCGTTCTGGTTGGTGCGGAAGCGCAGGCTCTGCACACGCGCGTTCACCTGGCGGTAAGTGGCGGCCAGCACCGGGTTGGCCGCGGCTTGGCCGATGCCGGCGTGGATGAGGGCGTTGAGCCGGTAGTAGCCCGAAAGATCGCCGCGCGCATGGCAGGCCAACATTTCATAGTGCTTGGCACGCAGTTCCCGCCGCGCTGCATCGGTGATGCGCTGCGCGGCGAGTTCACCGGCCAGGCCTTCCAGCTCGGCCAGCAGCTCGAAGCTGTGCACCACGTCGGCCTCGGTCAGCTTCACGGCCACCGCACCGCGGTTGGGCAGCAGGTCCACCAGGCCTTCGCTGGCCAGCATCTTGATGGCCTCGCGCAGCGGCGTGCGGCTGATGTGCAGGGCCTCGGCGAGTTCACGTTCGTTGAGCTTGGCGCCGGGCGCGATGCGCCCTTCCACCAGCATGTTGCGCAGCCGCGTAGCTGCCTGCTCGTGCAGGCCGGCGTGGCTCAAGTCGATGATGTCGCCCATGGTGCAGACATTTTGCATGCAAATCCAGGTCGGATGGGATTGGCCGTCACCGGGTAATCCATCAAGACCCCAGCCAAGTTGCATGCAAAACTTCAGGCTGAAAGGAACTCCCATGCTCCAGCTGAACCAGCACCCCACCGGGCGGCACTTCCTGCAGATCCCTGGCCCCAGCCCCGTGCCCGACCGCATCCTGCGTGCGATGAGCCTGCCCACCATCGACCACCGCGGCCCCGAGTTCGGCCGCCTGGGTTTGAAGCTGCTGGCGGGCATCCAGCAGATCTTCCAGACGAAGCACCCGGTGGCCATCTACCCGGCCAGCGGCACGGGCGCCTGGGAGGCAGCTTTGGCCAACACCATGAGCGCGGGCGACCTGGTGCTGATGTACGAAACCGGCCAGTTCGCCACGCTGTGGCAGAAGATGGCCACGCGCCTGGGCCTGAAGACCGAGTTCCTCAGCGAGCCCGGCAACTGCCCCCAGACCGGCCTGCCGGCGAGCTGGCGGCGCGGCGTGAATGCGGCGCTGATCGAAGAACGCCTGCAGAAAGACGCCGGCCATCAGATCAAGGCCGTGTGCGTGGTGCACAACGAAACCAGCACCGGCGTCACCAGCGACATCGCCGCCGTGCGCCGCGCCATCGACAGCGCGAAGCATCCGGCGCTGCTGATGGTGGACACCATCTCGGGCCTGGCCAGCGCCGACTACCGCCACGACGAGTGGGGTGTGGACGTGGCCATCAGCGGTTCGCAGAAAGGCCTGATGCTGCCGCCCGGCATCAGCTTCAACGCCTTGAGCCCGCGCGCGCTGGAAGTCAGCCAGGGCGCGAAGCTGCCACGCAGCTTCTGGGCCTGGGACGAAATCGTCGAGATGAACAAAACGGGCTACTGGCCCTACACGCCCAGCACCAACCTGCTCTACGGCTTGAACGAAGCACTGGAGATGCTGCTGGAACAAGGCCTGCCGGTGGTCTTTGCACGCCACCAGCGCTGGGCGGCCGGCGTGCGCGCCGCCGTCACGGCCTGGGGCCTGCCCATCCAGTGCGCCGACGAAAGCGTGTTCTCACCGGTGCTTACCGGCGTGGTCACGCCCGTGGGCGTGGATGCCGACGCCATCCGCAAGCTCATCCACACGCGCTTCGACATGAGCCTGGGCACTGGCCTGGGCAAGGTGAAGGGCCGCATGTTCCGCATCGGCCACCTGGGCGACTGCAATGACCTCACGCTGGTGGCCACCGTGGCCGGCTGCGAGATGGGCCTGAAACTGGCGGGCGTGAAGCTGGCCGGCAGCGGCACGCAGGCCCTCATGGACCACTTCAGCGCAAACGCCGTCTGAACAACCCCGAACCACCCGAGGAGACCTCTCGATGAAAAGACGCACTCTGATCCAAGGCGCTGGCGTGGCGCTGGCCGTACCCAGCGCGGTGTGGGCCCAAGCCGCCTGGCCCAGTGCGCCCGTTCGCATCGTGGTGGGCTTTCCACCCGGCGGCGGCACCGACGCGCTGGCGCGCGTGGTGGGCGCCAAGCTGACGCAGATGTGGGGCCAGCAGGTCATCATCGAGAACAAGGCCGGGGCTGCTGGCCTGCTGGCCGCCGAGTTCGTAGCGCAGCAGCCTGGCGACGGCAGTACGCTGTTGATGGCACACATCAACAGCCACGCGCTGGGCCCGGCACTGCAGCCGGCGAAGCTGCGCTACAGCGTCGAGCGCGACTTCGTGCCGCTGTGCCTGGTGGGCGTGACGCCCAACCTGCTGATCGCCCACCCCGGCGCGCCAAACAAGAACGTGGCCGAGGTGGTGGCGCGCTGCAAGGCCGAGCCCGGCAAGATCGCTTTCGGTTCCGCTGGCATGGGTTCGGCCCAGCACCTGGCGCTGGAGATGTTCAAGGTGCAAGCCAAGGTCGACGCCATCCACGTGCCGTACAAGGGCAGCGGCCCGCTGCTGACCGACCTGATGGGTGGGCAGATCCAGTACTGCTTCGAGACCATGACCGCCGCCACGCCGCACGTGAAGAGCGGCAAGGTCACGGCCGTGGCGCAGACGCGCGCCAAGCGCGCCAAGGGCCACCCCACGGTGCCGACCATGCAGGAACAGGGCTTCGACGGTTTCGAAGCCACCACCTGGTACGGCCTGGCCGCGCCCAAGGGTCTGGCACCGGCCCTCGCCGACAAGATCAACCGCGACGTCAACACGGTGCTGGCCATGCCCGACGTGCAGGCGCAGCTGGAAACCTACGGCGCCGAGGACGGCGGCGGCAGCCGCGAGAAGTTCAGCCAGTTCGTCGCCAGCGAACAGGCCAAGTGGGCGCGGGTGGTGAAGGAAGGCAACGTGAAGGTCGAGAGCTGAGGGGACTCGCGCGTCTCGCAAATAAAAAAGCCCGCCGTAGCGGGCTTTTCTGGTGACGCAGCTTGAAGTTCAGGCGCGGCGACGCGTTGCGGCCAGGCCGGCGAGCGCCAGGCCGATCAGGGCCAGGCTGGTGGGCTCGGGGATAGCG
>JANMMD010000149.1:0-1795 GCA_031372905.1 Betaproteobacteria bacterium | reverse complement strand
ATCCACTGCGCCACGGCCATGATGCTGGTGCGCTCGTGGAAGTCGTCGCTCATCTCGTAGCCCATGGCCACGTAGGGGATGCTGAAGACGGTCAGCCCGGTGAAGAACACGAGCGACCAGAACAGGAAGTAGAAGAAGTTGTAGGTCAGGCCGTCAGAGCGGTGCAACTGCCACATCGCCACGAAGCCGACGCCCAGCATGATGGCGCCGATGAACACGTACTGCCGGCGCCGGCCCCACTTCGAGCGCGTGTTGTCGGAGATGAAACCCATGATCGGGTCGAGCACCGCGTCGTAGGCGCGCGGCAGGAAGAAGAGCACACCCCACATCCAGGTCGGGAAGCCCATGTCCTGCACCAGCACCACCATGAAGATGCCCAGAGCCGCCGGGAACATCTGGTTGGCCAGCATGCCCAGGCCGAAGGCGACCTTGTGACCGAAGGGCACCTTGTGAGTGGCGGCAGATGCGGTCATGGGGTGCTTTCTGTTGCGGGTTGCGGCGCCGGCGTGGCTTCAGGCGGTGGCGGCCTGCGCCATCAGCTCGGGGTACAGCCCCTGCATCACGAGCTTGGGCCGGCGGTCGGCGGTAAACAAGCCCCAGTGCTTCTCGGGTTCGAGCGGGTCGGGCGAACCCTTCCAGGTCTCGTCGAAGGCCTCGAACACGAAGCACAGCAGGCCTTCGGCGCGCGTCCAGTCCATCAGGTCCTGGTAGTAGAGGGCCTGCAGTTCCTGCACCGCATGTTCGGCGTGCATGCCGCGGCCGTTGCTGTTGGTGCACCAGCCGGCCTCGGTGATGACGACGGGCTTGCCCGGGTAGAGGCTGGCCACGCTGTGCACGTTGGCCTTGGTGTAATCCAGCGCCTCGTGGATGTGCTTGTATTCCCACACCGGGTAGGTGTGCAGCGAGACGAAATCCAGCTCGGCCACCAGATCGCGCAGCTTGTGCTGCCAGGGCACGTAGTTTTCGCAGAAGGTGACGGGCTGGCGCACGGCGGCCTTCACGCGCTGGACGTGCTCGACCATGCGGTGCACGGGTACGAAGTGGTCGGTCCAGTCGACCGTGGCCTCGTTGCCGACGGCCACCGAAAACACGCTGCCCGGATAGCGGTTCGCCAACGCGATGAGCCGGCCGACTTCGGCCTCGTTCTCGCGGACGTTGGCTTCGAGCTGTGCTTCGCTGTACGTGCCGCCCCAGGGGCAGCCGAAGTTGTTCATCTCGGCGCCCAGGTAGGCGCCCAGCATCACCTGGAACGGCAGGCGGTGCTCTTCGATGACCTGCAGCACGCGCTCGGCATGCGGGCTGCAGTCGTACAGGCGCAGCAGCTGCCAGTTCTTCTGCAGGATGCGCAGGTCCTCAAGGATCTCCGACAGCGACGGGTAGGTCTTGTCGCCCGGGTTCTGCCCATCGCGGTAGCCCGAGTAGCAGATGGCGTTGCCGGTGGGTAGCTTCAGCATGCGGGGCTTCATCCGAACTTGAGTTCGCCATCCTTGTCCGTACCCTGGAATTTGGGCCGCCCGTGGGCGTCCCAAAGGCCCCAGTAGGCGCCCACGTCGCCCTCGGCGCCCACCTTCCAGGCCTCGTCGAAGGCCGAGAAGTAGAAGATCTCGATACCGTCGTCGCGGGCCCAGCGGCAGGTGTCGACGAAGTACTGCATGGCGCCCTCGCGGGAAGGCACGGAACCCTGGAAGGCGCTGCCCTGGTCGGGCCAGCCGGTTTCGCTGATGAGCACACGCTTGCCGGGTGCCGCAGCGCGCGTGCGCGCCACCATGGTCTGCATGTAGGCCAGCGCCTGCTC
>JANMMD010000078.1:0-20370 GCA_031372905.1 Betaproteobacteria bacterium | reverse complement strand
TCAACGGCCAGCCGGTGCCGGCCACCGTGGAACTCGAGCTCGTGCTGACACTGGACGACTTGAAACCGGCTGACTTTCGCGACCCGCGCAAGCTGCAGGGCCGATGAAGCCTCTTGCCGCCGCCCTTCTGGCGTCCCTCCTGGCGTCCCTCCTGTCGTCCTTGTTGATCGGGCCGCTGCCGGCCCGCGCCCAGATGTCCCAAGTCAACGCCAAGCCCCCGCTCGCTGCCACCGTGCCCCACGTCGTGAAGAGCCCCCAGGGCGATCGCGTCGACGAGTACTACTGGCTGCGCGACGACGACCCCAAGGCCAAGCGGCCCGAGGTCATGCAGCACCTGGAAGCCGAGAACGCCTACAGCGATGCGGTGCTGGCGCCGCTGGCCGGCCTGCGCCAGCAGCTGGTGGCCGAGATGCGCGGCCGCATCAAGGAAGACGACAGCACGCCGCCGGTCTATGACCACGGGTTCTGGTACTGGCGCGAGTTCAAGGCCGGGGACGAATACCCACGCCTGCTGCGCCAACGCGGCACGCCCGAGCGCATGGACACGAAGGCCAAGACCGAGCTGCTGCTGGACCAGCCCGCGCTGGCCAAGGGCCATGCCTACTTCAAGGTCGGCTCCACCGCCGTCAGCCCCGACGGCAACGTGCTGGCCTGGACGGAGGACACCGCCGGCCGCCGCATCCACACGCTGCGTTTCAGGAACCTGGTGACGGGCGAGATCTACGCCGACAGCGTGCCCGGTGTGCTGGAGGAGATGGCCTGGGCCAACGACAACCGCACGCTGTTCTACATCCGCCAAGACCCGGTGACGCTGCAGAGCGGGCCCGTCTACCGCCACCTGCTGGGCACCGCGGCCGAGGCCGACGTCAAGGTCTTCGAGGAAGCCGACAAGACCTTGTTCGTGGAAGTGAGCCGCACGGCTTCCGGGCGCTATGTGCAGATCGTCGCGCGTGGCACCGAAACCACCGAGACGCTGGCCGTGCCCGCCGACAAGCCCACGGCAGCGGCGAAAGTGGTGCTGAAACGCCGAGCGCAGGTGCGCCACACGGCCGACCACCTGAACGGCCGCTGGTTCATCCGCACCAACGCAGAGGCGCTCAACTTCAAGCTCGTCAGCGCGCCGGAGCATGCGCCCGACGTGCGCAGCCTGTGGCGCACCTTGGTGCCAGCGCGCGAGCAGGCCACGCTGGAAGCCTTTGCGCTGACGACACGCGGCATCGCCGTGCAAGAGCGGGTCGAGGCTGACACCCGCGTGCGTTTGCTGGGCCAACCTGGCATCGCCAAAGCGCTGGCCTTGCCGGCCGGCACGGCGGTGTCGCTGGGCGAGCATCGCGACCCGGCCGCCGCACACCTTCGCTACAACGTCACGTCGATGGTGCAGCCGCCCGCCACCTACGACCTGCATCTGAAGAGCGGCCAACCCCTGTTGCGCAAGGTGCGCGAGGTGCCCGGCTACGACGCCACGCTCTACGCCACCGAACGTCTGTGGGCGCCTGCACGTGACGGCAAGCGCATCCCCGTGACGCTGGCCTGGCGCAAAGACCGCGTGAAGCTGGACGGCCCAGGCCGGGCTGACGGCAAAGCGCCGCTGTTGGTCATTGGGTACGGCAGCTACGGCATTTCCTACGACCCGACGTTTTCGTCCAACCGGCCGAGCCTGATGGACCGCGGTTTCGTGCTGGCGATTGCCCATGTGCGTGGCGGCGCCGATCTCGGCGAGGGCTGGTACGAAGACGGCCGCATGATGAACAAGAAGAACAGCTTCAACGATTTCGTCGACGCCACGCAGGCCTTGCTGAAGGCCGGCTGGGGCGCGCCCGGCCAGGTGTTTGCGAACGGCGGCTCGGCCGGTGGCCTGCTGATGGGCGCGGTGGCCAACCAGGCGCCGCAGCTCTACCAGGGCATGGTGCTGGACGTGCCCTTCGTCGATGTCGTGACGACGATGCTGGACGAGAGCATCCCGCTCACGGTGAACGAGTGGTCGCAATGGGGCGACCCGCGTGAAAAGCCCGCGTACGACTACATGCT
Organism: Betaproteobacteria bacterium; assembly: GCA_031372905.1. Lineage (GTDB taxonomy): Bacteria > Pseudomonadota > Gammaproteobacteria > Burkholderiales > Burkholderiaceae_C > Rubrivivax. The sequence goes on along the minus strand of JANMMD010000078.1, from coordinate 18,342 downwards.
GAGCTATTCGCCCTACGACAACATCGAGGCCAAGGACTACCCGGCGATGCTGGTGACCACGGGCTTGTGGGATTCGCAGGTGCAGTACTACGAGCCTGCCAAGTACGTGGCGCGGCTGCGCGCGAAGAAGACCGACAGCAACCCGCTGCTGCTGGCGGTGAACATGCAGGCCGGCCACGGCGGTGCGTCGGGGCGCTTCGAGATCCTGAACGAACTGGCGCGGCAGTACGCCTTCCTGCTGAACCTGGCCGGCCGTGCGAACACGACTGACGGTGCCAACCCGGCGAAGTAGCCTCTGCGTGCGTGCTCAGCCCGGGCCGCGCGCCTCGCGCAGCGCCGCGGCGAGGTCGATGACCGACATCGCGTAGTAGCTGCTCCAGTTGTAGCGCGTGATGACGTAGAAGTTGGCCGTGCCGGCCACATAGCTGGGCGCGCGTTCGCCGTTCTGCAGTTCCACCAGTGCCAGCAGGCCTAGGTGGCTGCGCGCGGCATCGGGCAGCAGCGCGCCCTGCGCCGTGAATTGCGCGGCGGTGAAGCTGGGCACGATGTCAGGCGCCAGCAGCACCGCGCGGTCGCGCGTGTCCACGGGCACTGCCACGTCGAAGTGCGTCGGCAAACCGCGCTCCCAACCGTGGGCGGCGAGGAAATGCGCCACGCTGCCGACGACATCGGCAGGGCTGCCCAGCAGGTCGATGTGGCGGTCGTCGTCGAAGTCCAGCGCGTAGCGGTTCACGCTGCCGGGCATGAACTGCGGCAAGCCCATCGCGCCGGCGAAGCTGCCTTTCTGCTGCTGCGGGTCCTTGCCCTCACGCGCGCAGAGCACGAAGAACTCGGCGAGCTCGCTGCGGAAGAATTCGCTGCGGTCGCGCCGGCCGGGCGGGAAGTCGAAGGCCAGCGTGGCCAGCGCGTCGATGAGCCTGAAGTTGCCGGTAATGCGGCCGTAGAAGGTCTCCACACCGACGATGGCGACGATGATCTCGGCGGGCACACCCCAGCGCGCTTCGGCCAGCGCCAGCCAGCGCGCCTGCTGTTGCCAGAAGACGAGGCCGGCGTTGATGCGCTGGGGCTCGACGAACCGTGCGCGGTAGGCGGCCCAGTTCTTCGCGGTGCCGGCTGGCGGCGGCATCACCAGCTGGCGCACGGTGTCGACACGCCGCGCCTGGGCCAGTTGCGATCGCAGCCATGCGGCGTCAAGGCCACGTTCGGCGGCCAGGCTTTCGGCGAAGGCCAGCGCCGCGGCGTGGCCGGCGTAACTGGGGCCCGCCACGACGGGCGGCGGGCGCTTGGTCTTGGCGGCCTTCTTGCGCGACGGCGGCTCAACGGCCGCTGCCGCCGTACCCAGACCGGCCGACGCCAACGCCAGGGCATACAGCGCCGCTGCGCCGAGCAGGCCGCGGCGCGAGTGGACCAGCGCGCGTGCAGGCTTCATGGCGTGGTTTTCAAGCGGCGCGGCAGCGCGGCATCAAAGCGCCGCCACCAGGCGCGGCCTGGGGGCGCAGCGCGGCCACTGCCTGCGTAGCGCTCGCGGTCGAGCGCATCGAGCAAGGCCGCCGCTGCGGCACCGCGCTCGTGCAGTGCCGTGCGCAGGCGGGCCGCACGTTCGCGCGGGGCATGGTGCGCCTGCACCTCCACGCCCAAGGCGTGCAGGCGCTGCTGCACGCGCCGCTGCAGGCGCTGCCACGGGTCTTGGCGGTGGCGGTCCCACCAGGCCCAGGCCGCGCCGGCCAATGCGCTGCAACCCATCAGCAGGCCCAGTACCTGCGCCAGGACTTGCCAGCTGGGGGCTTCGAAACCGAGCTCGCGCAGCAGGTCGAACTGCTGGCCGCGGCTGTAGTTCAGCACCCACTGGTTCCAGCGGTTGTTCACGCTCTCCCAGGCATTGCGCAGGCGCGTGGCCAACGCGGGGTCGAGGGCGTTCACCGCGCCGGCCACGAAGCCAGGCGCCGGGGCCAGGCTGCGGCCGCGCTCGACACGTTCGGGGGCGACCGCAGTGGTGGGGTCGACCCGCTGCCAGCCCCGGCCTTCGACCCAGATCTCGGCCCAGGCGTGCGCATTGCGCTGGCGCACGATGAACCAGCCGTCCTGCGGTTCGGGGTCCGTGCCCTGGTAGCCGGTGACGATGCGGGCAGGGATGTCCAGCGCACGCATCACCACGACGAAGGCGCTGGCGAAGTGCTCGCAGAAACCGAGCTTGCGGTCGAGCCAGAACTCGTCGATGGCGTTGCCGTCGTAGGGCCCGGGCTCCAGCGTGTAGGTGTAGCCACCGGTGCGGATGTGGCGCAGCACGGCGCGCGCCAGCGTGGGTGCATCGGCGCTGGCGAGTTCGGGCCGGTCGCGCAGCGCCGCGGCCCATTCCAGGGTGCGCGGGTTGGCGCCGGGCGGCAGATCGACGTAATCGCGCAGGCCGATGATGTTCTCGCGCGGGCCGTGGCTGTGCGTCATGTAGCTGGTGGCGCGCACGCGCACCCGCTCGTGCAGGGGGCGGTCGAGCTGCCATTGGCCGTCGGTGCGTTGCGAAGGCGCCCAGCCGGGCAGCTGCGGTGCGCTGTCGGCACGGCTCGGCGTCATCTCCAGCAGCGGCAGCAAAGGCAGGCGGCTGGGCTCCAGCGTCATCTCGTAGCGCAGCGGCGGGCCGCGCACGGCGAGGTCGAGCTGCGGCCGCATGACGTCGGGGAAGGCCGAGCGCCCGCGCGTCCATTCGCGGCCATCAAAAGCCGCCAGCACCGGACCGCGGAAATACATCTGTTCGGGGTTGGGTGCCGCGCCCTCGAAGCGCAGGCGCAGCGCGATGCTGTCGTCTTCGGCGATGCTGGCCACGCCCCCCAGGCGCATGCTGCCGGAGAGGCCCGTGCGCCCTTGCGCATCGTTGGGCAGGCCCCAGAGCGGGCCGATGCGCGGGAACAGCAGGAAGAGCAGCACCATCAGCGGCACACCCAGGGCCGCAGCGCGCGCCGACACCGCACCTGCGCGTGCCAGCGACGGCCGGCCCACCGGCATGTGCGCCAGGGTCAGTGCCGTCAGCAGGCCCCACACCGCCACCAGCAGCCACAGGCCGGTGAGCAGGCTTTGCGAATAGAGAAAGTGCGTCAGCACGAGGAAGAAGCCGAGGAAGAAGACCACCAGCGCGTCGCGCCGCGCGCGCAGCTCCAGCGTCTTCAGCGCCATCAGCACCACCAGCAAGGTGATGCCGGCTTCCTTGCCCAGCAGCGTGCGTTCACCCCACCAGGTGCCGGCCGCAGCGACGACGAGCAGGCCCACCACCACCCAGCGCCCGGGCAGGGCGCCGCCGCTCAGCGCCAGGCGGGCGCGCCACAGCAACAGCAGCGCGGCCATGACGCCGCACCACAGCGGCAGGTGCAGCGTGTGCGGCGCGATGGCCCAGGCGATGACGCCCAGGTGGAAGAGCGTGTCGCGGGTGTCGCGCGGCAGGTGGGCCGCTTGCATGCGCAGGGTGGCGAGCATGGGGTCAGGGCGTCAGCGCGGTTTCAGCCAGCGGCTCAGGCGTGCAGCGCCAGCAGGTCCAGCGCGGCGCGGCGGTGGGCATCGCCCTGGCCAGGCGGCAGTTCACGCCCAGGCAGGCGCAGGCCGCAGTCCAGGCCTTCCTGTTCGGCTGCCAACACCCACGCGGCCAGGCGCGACAGGCGCAGCTCGGGGTCTGCGGCATGGGCCTCGGCCCAATCCAGCCAGAGTTCACGCTGGGCGTTGCCGGTGGTCTCGCGGCTGACCATCTCGCCGCTGCGCGCCACCTTCTTCCACACCACCTGGCGCATGGTGTCGCCGCGGCGCCAGGGGCGCACGCCGTCGAGTTCACCGCCTTCACCGCGGCGGCTGGCGCGTTCGTCGCCATGCTGGGCGGTGCCCAGGGGCAGCGCCGGCGCCGGGTGCTCGGGTCGGGGCCAGGCCAGCACGCGGGCGGCGGGGCGCCACACCGTCCACGCGCGGAAAAGGCCGAAAGGAAACAGCGTTTCCACCACCAGCGTGGGCACGGCTTGCCAGCCGCGGCGCGCAGGCACCAGGCTGAGCTGCACACCGGCCTGGCCCTGGCGTGGCGCGTCGCACCACACCAGCCCGGCGTGGGGGTCGGCGGCGCCGTCACCGGCAGCTTCAAAGCGCAGGCCCAAGGCGTGGCGCTGGTTGCCGGGGTTGTGCACCACCACCTCCAGCAGGGCCGGTTCACCGGCAAACACCGGCTGCGCCGGGCGCAGGTGCAGCGTCAAACCGCGCAGGTTGCCGTGCGTGAGGTGCATGCTGACGAGCCCCGCGCCGGCCAGCAGAAAGGTCAGCGCATAGCCCAGGTTCAGCTGGTAGTTGATGCTCGCCAGCAGCATCACCAGCAGCGTGGCGACGAAGGTGAAGCCGGCGCGTGTGGGCAGGATGTAGACGTTGCGCTGGCCCAGCACCCAGGTGTCGGTGTGCGGCAGGCGCGCCTGCCACCACTGGCGGAAACGCGCGCGTGGCGACCATGCGGCCAGGCCTTGCAGCGGCGCCGCGGGCTGACGCGGCGTGGCAGCGGCCGTGCTCACGGGATGCTGGTGGCTTCGATCATCGCCCGCACCTGCTCGGCAGCGCCCCGGCCAGCGCCCGAGATCGGGGTCAGGCGGTGTGCAATGGCCTGCGGCAGGATGGCCTGGATGTCGTCGGGCGCGACGTAATCGCGCCCGCCCATCAAGGCGCGCGCCCGCGCCACGCGCAGCACCGCGATGCCCGCACGCGGCGACAGCCCTTCCACGAACCAGGCGCCCGAGCGGGTGGCCGCAATCAGCGCCTGCAGATAGTCGAGCAGCGCCTCGCTGGCGCGCACCTGCAGCACCTGCTGTTGCGCGAGCACCAGTTGCGCCGGGCGCAGCACGGGCTGCAGCGCTTTGGCCGCATCGCGGCGGTCGCCGCCTGCGAGCAGTTCACGTTCTGCCGCGCGGTCGGGGTAGCCGAGCGTGATGCGCAGCAGGAAGCGGTCGAGCTGGCTTTCGGGCAGCGGATAGGTGCCGAGCTGGTCGCTCGGGTTCTGCGTGCCGATCACGAAGAAGGGCTGCGGCAGCTTGCGCGTCTCGTTTTCCACCGAGACCTGCTGCTCTTCCATCGCCTCGAGCAGGGCGCTCTGCGTCTTCGGGCCGGCGCGGTTGATCTCGTCGGCCAGCAGCACCTGCGCGAACACCGGGCCGGGATGAAAGACGAACTGGTCCTTCGCGCGCTCGAACACGCTGACGCCGATGAGGTCGCTGGGCATCAGGTCGGCGGTGAACTGCACACGCCGGAAATCCAGACCCAGGCTGACCGCCAGCGCATGCGCCAGCGTCGTCTTGCCCACGCCGGGCACGTCCTCGATGAGCAGGTGGCCGCCGGCCAGCAGGCAGGCGATGCAGTCCTCGATCTGCGGTCGTTTGCCGACGACGATCGTGCTAATCTGATCGACCAGTTTTTCGAGCTGGCGCGCAAGCGATACATCCATGCGCGGGACCATACCCGAATTGCGCCAACCGGATCCCCTGATGAGCACCGTGTTCTACAGCCACCCCGCCTGCCGCCTGCACGACATGGGCGCCGGCCACCCCGAATGCCCGGCCCGGCTGGACGCGATCTCAGACCACCTGCTGGCCACCGGCCTGGACGTGGCCTTGCAGTTCCGCGAGGCCCCGGTGGCCACCGCCGAGCAGATTTCGCGTGCGCACACCTCTCGCTACGTCGGTGAAATCTCCGACCTGCTGCAGCAGGTGCAGGCCAGTGGTGAGGCCAGGGCGCTCGACCCCGACACCATCGCCTGCCCGGCCACGCTGAGTGCGGCGATGCACGCCGCCGGCGCCGCGGTGGCCGCCACCGACGACGTGTTGGCCGGCCGCGCCAGCACCGCCTTCTGCAGCGTGCGCCCGCCGGGCCACCATGCCACGCGCGACACGGCGATGGGCTTCTGCTTCTTCAACAACGTGGCCATCGCGGCGCGCCACGCGCTGGATGTGCACGGCCTGGCTCGCGTGGCCATCATCGACTTCGACGTGCACCACGGCAACGGCACCGAAGACATCATCGCCGGCGACGAACGCGTGCTGATGTGCAGTTTTTTCCAGCACCCGCTCTACCCGTACAGCGGCGCGGTGCCCAAGGGCACGAACATGGTCAATGTGCCGATGGCGCCCTACACGCGCGGCGCGGCGGTGCGCGAGGCCATCGAGCAGCGATGGCTGCCAGCGCTGGAAGAGTTCAAGCCGCAGATGATCTTCATCAGCGCCGGCTTCGACGCCCACCGCGAAGACGAACTCGGCCAGATGGGGCTGGTGGAGGCCGACTACGAATGGATCACGCAGCGCTTGGTTGAGGTGGCGCGCAAGCATGCGAAGGGCCGCATCGTCAGCTGCCTGGAAGGCGGCTACAACCTGAGCGCCCTGGCGCGCAGCGTGGCAGCGCACCTGCGGGTGCTTGCCGACGTCGCCTGATGGCGGGGCCCTACCAGGCCGAGGATCTCGGCCAACTGCTGCATGCCCTGCTGCAGCCCACGGCGCTGATCGAACTCGGCGTCATCGCGGGCTGTCTGGCCGTGGCCTGGCTGGTGGTGCGCCTGGCGCGCGGGCCGCAGGCTCGGCGCGGCTCGATCTGGTTCGGCCGCGGCGTCGTCGACGGCATCTTCTTTCCGCTGCTGGCCCTGCTGCTGGTGGTGGCCGCGCGCTGGCTGCTTCAGACGGTGGCGCCGGGCCTGGTGCCGATGGCGGTGTTCAAGCTGGCGGTGCCGATCTTTCTCTCGCTGGCCGTCATCCGGCTCACGGTGCGCGTGCTGCGCGCCAGCTTTTCCGAGTCGCAATTCGTGCGCGTGGTCGAGCGCAGCTTGTCGTGGCTGGTCTGGCTGGGGGTGGTGCTGTGGGTGACGGGCGTGTTGCCGCTCGCGCTGCAGGAGCTCGATGCGATCCAGTGGAAGATCGGCACTGCCAAGGTGAGTGTGCGCAACATCCTGGAGGGGGTGGTCAGCGGTGTGCTGGTGCTGGTGGTGGCGCTGTGGTTGTCGTCGCTGCTGGAGGCCAGGCTGCTGGGCGGCAGCATCGGCAACCTCGGCGTGCGCAAGATGGCCGCCAACGCGGTGCGCGCGCTGCTGCTCTTCGTGGGCCTCATGTTCGCGCTGTCGGCGGCGGGCATCGACCTGACGGCCCTGGGTGTGCTCGGCGGTGCTGTGGGCGTGGGCATCGGCTTCGGCCTGCAGAAGCTGGCGGCCAACTATGTCAGCGGCTTCGTCATCCTGGCCGAGCAGAGCATGCGCATCGGTGATCTCGTGAAGGTCGACAACTTCGAGGGGCGCATCACCGACATCAGCACGCGCTACACCGTCATCCGCGCGCTCAACGGCCGCGAGGCCATCGTGCCCAACGAGATGATGATCACGCAGCGTGTCGAGAACGCCTCGCTGGCAGATTCGAAGCTGGGCCTGAACACCACCGTTCAGGTGGCTTACGGCACCGACATGAACGCGCTGATGCCGCGCCTGGCCGCCACGGTGGGAGCGGTACCGCGGGTGACGGCGGACCCCGCGCCGGCGGTGCTGCTGAGCAGCTTTGCCGCCGATGGCCTGGAGTTGACCATCGGCTTCTGGATTGCCGACCCCGAAAACGGCCAGGGCAATGTGCGCTCCGATGTGAACCTGGCCATCCTCGCGCTGCTTGACGAGATGGGGGTCGAGATCCCGTTTCCGCAGCGCGTGCTGCGTCGGGCCTCGGCCTGAGCCTGGCCTGAGCCTGCTGCGATGAGACACCGGCCCCCGCCACGATCGCCACGATGGCCGCCCCCGCGCCGGCTGCGGGTGCTGCACGCCTGGTTGCTGGCCGCACTGCTGCTGGCCGCGCAAGCGCTGGGGCTGGCGCACCGGGTGGCGCATGCGACGGGCCTGCCCTCGGCTGTGGCAGTGCAGGCCGCAGCGCTGGCCATCGGGTCTGCAGACGCGCCGGCGCATGGCGATGCCGGCGCGGGCCACGAAGCCGGCAGTGCCGACTGCCGGCTCATCGACCAGCTGGCCCATGCCGACGCCCTGTGCGGCAGCGGCTACTCGCCGCCGGCGCTGCCGCGCACATCCGCCAGCGGCACGCTGGCCTCCTTCCCAGCGCTGCCGCTGGGCAGCGCTGCAGCCTACCTGACCCGCGGCCCGCCGGCCAGCGCCTGAGCGCCCGGCGCCGCCCGGCGCCGTGGCCGCTCTGCCTCCCCTTTCACCCTTCTCACCCCCCGCGCAAGGCTTGCTGGCCAGCGCGGGCGTGCCCCTTTTTTCCGGCCCGCGCCGTGCCTTCGTGCTGCGGCGCGCTGGGCCTTGCCATGAGTCTTCACCATGCCTAACCGCCAACTTGTTCTGAGCCCTCTTGTCCTGCTGCTGTTCGGCGGCACTGCCTTCGCGCAAAGCCAAACCATCGTCATCACCGGCAACCCCTGGGGCCGCGAGGCCGGCGCCACGCCCGTGAGCGTGCTGACCGGCGCCGCGCTGGCGCAACGCCGCGCCGGCACGCTGGGCGAAACACTCGACGGCCTGCCCGGCGTCAGTGCCAGCGGTTTCGGCCCGAACAGCAGCCGCCCCGTCATCCGCGGCCTGGACGGTGACCGCGTGCGCCTGCTGGAAGGGGGCAGTGCCTCCGTCGATGCCTCCAGCCTCAGCTTCGACCACAACAGCGCCACCGACCCGCTGGTGGCCGAGCGCATCGAGGTGCTGCGCGGCCCGGCGGCCTTGCTGTATGGCGGCAATGCCACCGGTGGTGTCGTCAACGTCATCGACAACCGCATCCCGCGCAGCGTCGCGTCAGCCCTGTCGGGCCGGGCCGAAGTGCGTTTCGGTGGCGCGGCCCAGGAACGTGCTGGCGCGGCTGTCGTCGAGGGCGGAACAGGTCCATGGGCCTGGCATGCCGACGTGCAGGGGCGCAGCGCCAGCGATCTGCGCGCACCCCGCTACACACCGGTCGAAGACGGTCAGGCTTTGCCACCCCGCACCGATGTGCGCAATTCGCAGGCGCGCAGCGAAGGCGGCGCCATCGGTGCCAGTTGGGTGGGCAGCCAGGGTTACCTGGGTGCTTCCGTCGACACCAGCAAGCAGCGCTATGGCGTCACGGTGGAGCCGGACGTCTTCATCCGCATGCAGCGCGAGCGCCTGGCGCTGGCCGGCGAGTGGCGCGCGCTGCCGGGGCCGTTCACGCAGCTGTCGGCGCAGGCCAGCCGCACGCGCTATCGGCATGATGAGGTGGAGGGCAGCGGCGAGATCGGCACCACCTTTCGCAGCACGGGCGATGAGTTTCGCCTGCAGCTGCGCCACGCTGCCCTGGGCCCGCTGCAGGGCGTGGTGGGGGTGCAGACCGAAAGCCTGGACTTTGCAGCGCTCGGCGAAGAGGCGTTTGTGCCGGGCACGCGCACGCGTTCGGCGGCGCTGTTCGTGCTGGAAGAGTTGAACGTGGGCGCCGCCCGGTTGAGCCTGGGTGCGCGCCGCGAGAACCTGCGTGTGAGCAGCGATGGTGACGCGCCGGGCGCGCTTGAGCCGCGCTTCGGCGCGCCTGCGGAGCGTCGCTTTTCGCCCACCAGCGCATCGGTGTCGGCCAGCTTCGTCGCGGCCCAGGGCTGGCAGGCCAGCGCCACGCTGTGCCACACCGAGAGAGCGCCGGCTTACTACGAGCTCTACGCCAACGGCGTGCATGTGGCCACCGCCGCCTTCGAGCGCGGCGACACCACGCTGGCCAGCGAACGCAGCCGCCATGCCGAGCTGGGCCTGGCCTGGGCCGGTGCGCACAGCAGCATGAAATTCAGCGTCTTCAGCACGCACTTTTCGCGCTACATCGCGCTGGAGGCCACCGGGGTGGAGATGCCCGTGCCGGGCGAAAACGGTGTGCCCGACGAGACCGTGCCCGAGTACCTGTTCCGCGGCGTCCCGGCGCGCTTGCGCGGCTTCGAGATCGAGGGCCGCCACAGGCTGCTCGCAGCCGCTGCCGGCAGGCCGTTTGCGCTGGTGATGAGCGGCAGCGTCGATACCGTTCGCGGCATGCAGCTCGACACCCGCGAGCCGCTGCCGCGCCTGGCCCCGCTGCGTGCTCGGCTCACGCTGGAGGCGCAGGCCGAAGGCTGGCAGCTGGGTGCGGGCGTGCGCCATGCCGCGCGCCAGAGCCGCGTGCCGGCCACCGACACGCCCACGCCGGGCCACACGCTGCTGGACATCTGGGCCAGCGGCGCGCTGCCGGCTGCGCTGTTGTCGGGCCAGGCGCAGTGGTTCATGAAGCTGAGCAACGCCACCGACCGGCTGGCCTTCAACGCCGCGGCCACGGGCACGGTGCGTGGGCTGTCGCCACAAGGCGGGCGTGCCTTGAGCGTGGGCTTGCGCGGCACGTTCTGAAGTCCGGGGCTTGAAGTGCGCGGCGGCTCGATACACTCCCCGATTTCGGGCCCAGCGGGCCCGTCCGCAAGCAGCCGCCCCGCGCTCATGCCCGCCTCATCACCCACGACAGCCTCCATGCAGCCCCCGCTGCATGTGCTGTGCGTCGAAGACAACCCAGTGAACCTGCAGCTCGTGCGCGAGCTCATCGCGCTGCGGCCGCAGGTGCGGCTGAGCACCGCGGAAGACGGCGTCTCGGGTGTGCAGGCGGCACTGGCCGAGCCGCCCGAACTCGTGCTGCTGGACATCCAGTTGCCCGACATCGACGGCGTGGAAGTGATGCGCCGCCTGCGCGCCCAGGGGGCCACGGCGGGCTGCCGCATCGTGGCGCTGTCGGCCGATGCGATGCCCGAACGCATCAAGGCCGCGCTGGCCGCCGGCTTCGACGATTACTGGACCAAGCCCATCCAGTTCGATGCGTTCCTCGGCCACCTCGACCGCATGGTGGCGGCGCACGCGGCGGGCTCGCCGCTACGTTGATTCGGCGGGCTCGCCGCTGCGTTGATTCGGCGGGCTCGCCGCTAAGTTGATTCAGGGCGCGAGGCGCTCGCGCTGCCACCGGCTGTCTTCCCAGCGATAGCGCAGCCGGTCGTGCAGGCGGCTCTTGCGGCCCTGCCAGAACTCCCAGCTGTCGGGCACCAGCCGGTACCCGCCCCAGTGCGGCGGCCGCGGCGGGTGCAGCGCGTGGCGCAGCGCGGCTTCGGCCGCGGCCTTCACCAGCACGGCGCGCGAGCTGATCACCTGGCTTTGCGGCGAGGCCCAGGCCCCCAGGCGTGAATCGAGCGGGCGGCTCTGGTAGTAGGCATCGCTCTCCTCGTCGCTGATCTTCTCGACACGGCCCTCGATGCGCACGACGCGCTCCAGCTCCACCCAGTGGAACTGCAGCGCGGCGAAGGGCTGCAGCGCCAGTTCCTGGCCCTTGCGGCTCTCGTAGTTGGTGTACCAGACGATGCCACGCGCATCGAAGCCCTTGATCAGCACGACGCGCGTGCTCGGGCGGCCGTTGGCGCCCACGGTGGCCAGCGTCATGGCGTTGGGCTCGGGCAACTCGCCTTGCAGCGCCTGATCGAACCAGAGGCGGAACTGGTCCAGCGGGTCGGGGGCCGACGCGGTTTCGTCGAGTTCGGCCTTTTCGTAGCTCTTGCGCAGGTCGGCGATGTCCATGCGGCAGTATAGAAAGACCCGCCTGGGGTGCATCCCGTAAGTAGAACGCCGTAAGTGAAGCTCCCACTTCAAGCGCCGCGCCCACGGCGCCATTCTCGGTACCAAGGAGGAGGCCGCGCCGGCGGGTGTTGCGCATGCAAGCAACGCTCCGCAAAACAAGATCGCGGCCTCAGAACAAGAATGCGCTTTCGTCCCACCATCGTCGTGCTGGCCGCAGGCCGAGGCAGCCGCTTCGGCGGGCCTGTGCACAAGCTGATGCAGCCCTTCGAGGGCAGCACGGTGCTGGGCACGACGCTGCGCCACGCCGTCGAATCACAGCTGTCGGTGGTGGTGGTGACCACGGCGCAGATGCTGCCGTTGGCGGGCCAGGTGCTGGCCCGGCGCGACATCGTCGTGCTCAGCGACGCCGAGGCCGCGCGCGGCATGGGTGCCAGCATCGCAGCGGGCATTGCCGAACGTTCGGGCGCGCCGGGCTGGCTGGTGTTGCCCGGTGACATGCCGTTGGTGCAGCCCGGCACGATGCTCGCCGTGTCCGCGGCGCTGGAGCAGCACCCCGTGGTCTATGCCCAGCATCGCGGCCGCCGTGGCCACCCGGTGGCCTTTGCGGCCGAGCTGTATTCGGAACTCATACAGCTGAACAACGACGACGGCGCGCGCCGCGTGATGCTGCGCTACCCGGCACACGGCGAAGAAACGGCCGACAGCGGCGTGCTGCTGGATGTCGACACGGCCGGCGACCTGGAAACCCTGCGCAAGGCGGCGGAGCAGGCGGCCGCCGGCTGAAGCAACCGGCTGAACGGTCCGCTAAAGCAGCCGGTGTTCGCGCGCCAAGGCCATCAGGCGCTCTATTTCGCGGTCACGCAGGCCGCGCTCGCGCAGCGCGTGGGCGGTCTGCGCCAGGTAATCCAGCGTGCTGCCGTAGCGGCCATGGGCATGGCGCAGCACGTGCAGCATGTCGGCGTCGGGCAGGCGCGGCAAGCAGGCCACGCTGCGCCGGCTGAGCGTGAAGGCCAACGCGGGTACCACGCCCTGCGGCGTGCGCGTGGGCAGCAGGCGTGCGTCGTAGACGCCGGTGGGTTGCTCGCGCGCCCACAGGCGGTTCAGCTCTTCCTCGGCGCTGTCGGCGCGCAGCCGGTAGACGACCCCGCGGCACGCGCCACCGGGGAGCAGCGCGAACACCAGCCCGGGCTGCTGCGGCGTGCCACGGTTCACGCGTGAGCGCATGCGCAAGGCGCGGTGCCAGCCGCGCACCAGCGCCGGGCGGTGCTCGGCAGCGTTGAATTCGGGGCGCCAGATCAGCGAGGCATAGCCGAACACCCACCACTCGCGGTGCTCGCGCCAAGCGGCGCGCAGTTGTCGCAGCCCCTCGGCAGGGTCGCGCACGATCAGCCCGGGGGCGACGGTGTCTGGCATGGGTATTGAGCATCTCACAGTGCAGGCCACGCTCGTGCGGTCTGCGCGTGCTGCATTGACGGTGTAACCCGGTTACCGAATAATTCCCGGTACGGTTACACCCAAGCGCTGCGCGCTCGCGCGGCCTACCCGCACCATGGCCCACACCCCGAACTCCGCCGTCCCGCACCCCGTGCTGGTGGCAGTCACACGGCGCATCGCCGAACGCAGCGCGCCCACGCGCAGTGCCTACCTCGCACGGGTAGAGCGCAACGCCGCACGGCGGCCGGGCACCGAGCGCATGGGCTGCGCCAACATCGCGCACGCCTTCGCGGCACTGCCGCCCAACGACAAGTTCCGCGTCGTCGCCGAGAAGGCGCCGCACCTGGCGGTGGTGACGGCTTACAACGACATGCTCTCGGCGCACCAGCCGTATGAGGGCTACCCGGCGCTGATCCGCGAGCAGGCGCATGCCCTGGGCGCCACGGTGCAGGTGGCCGGTGGCGTGCCGGCGATGTGCGACGGCGTCACGCAGGGCCTGCCGGGCATGGAGCTCAGCCTCTTCAGCCGCGACACCATCGCGATGGCCACCGCCGTGGCGCTGACCCACGATGTCTTCGACGCCGTCTTGCTGCTGGGCGTGTGCGACAAGATCGTGCCCGGCCTGCTCATCGGCGCCTTGCACTTCGGCCACCTGCCGTGCGTCTTCGTGCCCGCCGGGCCGATGAGCAGCGGCCTGTCCAACAACGAGAAAGCCAAGGTGCGCGAACTCGCTGCGCAAGGCCTGGTGGGCCGCGACGAACTGTTGCAGGCCGAGAGCGCGGCTTACCACGGGCCTGGCACCTGCACCTTCTATGGCACCGCCAACAGCAACCAGATGCTGCTGGAAGCGATGGGCCTGCATGTGCCCGGCGCTGCGTTCGTGCACCCGCACGACGGTCTGCGCGAGGCGCTCACGCGCGAGGCTGTGGCGATGGCGCTGGCGGTGACCAAGGCGCAGCGCTACACGCCGATCGGACATGTGGTGGACGAGCGCTGCATCGTCAACGCGATGGTCGCCCTGCTGGCCACCGGCGGCAGCACCAACCACCTCATCCACTGGGTGGCGGTGGCGCGCGCGGCCGGCATCCTGATCGACTGGACCGACTTCGCAGACCTGTCGGCGGTGGTGCCGCTGCTGGCGCGTGTCTACCCCAATGGCAGCGCCGATGTGAACCAGTTCCAGGCCGCCGGTGGCCCTGGCTATGTGCTGCGTGAACTGCTGGAAAGCGGCCGCCTGCACCCCGGTGTGGCCACGGTCAGCCCGCGCGGCCTGGTGGCCCACACTGACGTACCGGCGCTGGATGATGGCCGGCTCACCTGGCGCCATCTGCCCCCTGAAAGCGGTGACGACAACGTGCTGCGCCCGGCCGCTTCGCCCTTCAGCGAAACCGGCGGCCTGAAGCTGCTGCAGGGCAACCTGGGCCGCGCCGTGATCAAGACCTCGGCCGTGCCGGCCGACCGCCACGAGGTGCAGGCGCCGGCCCGCATCTTCGCCACGCAGGAAGACCTGCAGGCCGCCTTCAAGGCCGGCGAACTGAACCGCGATGTGGTGGTGGTGGTGCGTTTCCAGGGCCCGCACGCCAATGGCATGCCCGAACTGCACAAGCTGACGCCGCCGCTGGCGGTGCTGCAGGGCCAGGGCTACAAGGTGGCGCTGGTGACCGACGGCCGCATGAGCGGAGCCAGCGGCAAGGTGCCGGCGGCCATCCACTGCAGCCCAGAAGCGCTGGCCGGTGGCCCGCTGGCGCGGCTGCGCGATGGCGACATCGTGCGGGTGGACGCCAACGCCGGCACGCTGCAGGCCCTGGTGCCCGAGGCCGAGTGGGCGGCGCGCACGCCGGCCACGCTGAGCGCCGAGCAGGCCGAGGTGAACGGCCACGACCTCGGCCGTGAACTCTTTGCCGGCCTGCGGCGCAACGTCAGCGGCGCCGAGCAGGGCGCCATCACCTGGGCCTGAGGCACATGAGCACGAACATGAACAAGATGAACACCCTCGAACTGGCCAGCCACGGCCCCGTCATCCCTGTCATCGTGCTGCACCGCGTGGCCGACGCCGTGCCCATGGCGCGGGCTTTGGTGGCAGGTGGCGTGCGGGTGCTGGAAGTGACGCTGCGCACACCCGTGGGCCTGGCCTGCATCGAGGCCATCGCACGGGCCGTGCCGGAAGCCGTGGTGGGTGCCGGCACGGTGCGCACTGCTGCCGACGCACGCGCCGCCAAGGACGCCGGCAGCCTGTTTGCCGTGAGCCCGGGCTACACCGCCGCCGTGGGAGCGGCTTGCCGCGAGGCCGGCCTGCCGTTGCTGCCGGGTGTGGCCACGGCCAGCGACGTGATGGCGGCGATGGCCGACGGCCTGCAGTTCCTGAAGTTCTTCCCCGCCACCGCGGCCGGCGGCATCCCGATGTTGAAGGCGCTGGCCGGGCCTTTTCCGGACATCAGCTTCTGCCCCACGGGTGGCATCACCGTCGACACCGCGCCACAGTTTCTGGCGCTGCCGAATGTGTGGGTCTGCGGTGGCTCGTGGTTGACGCCACAGGACGCGGTGGACCAAGGCGATTGGGCTCGCATCACGCAGCTGGCGCGCGCAGCGGCAGCCTTGCGCGCCTAGCCCGGTCTAGCGTGCCGACGGCGCGAGCCCTGGCCGCCAGCCGAGCGCATCGGCGCTCACCAGGGCCAGCCCGGCCCAGATGAAGCAGAAGCCGACCAGGCGTTCCTGGCCGAAGGGCTCGTGGAAGAGCCACACGCCCAGGATGAGCTGCAGCGTCGGCGAGAGGTATTGAACCAGCCCGAGCGTGGCCAGCTTCAGCCGGCGCGCGCCGGCTGCAAAACACAGCAGCGGCAGCGCCGTCAGCGGGCCCGAGATCAGCAGCCAGCCGATCAGCGACACCGGCCCCGTGGCGAGCACGCCGTCGCGCGTGAAGGTCCACCACAGCAGCGCCGGAATCACCAGTGGCGCCAGCAGGATGTTCTCCAGCGCCAGGCCTTCCAGCGCACCCAGCGGCGCGGTCTTGCGCATCAGCCCGTAGATGCCGAAGCTGCAGGCCAGCGCGAGTGCGATCCACGGCAGTCGCCCGCCCTGCCAGGTCAGCCACATCACGCCGCAGGCCGCCAGCGCCACGGCCGCCCACTGCAGCGGGCGCAGCCGTTCACGCAGCACCAGCACGCCCAGCAGCACGTTCACGAGCGGGTTGATGAAGTAACCCAGGCTGGCCTCGACGACATGGCCGGTCTGCACGGCCAGCACGTAGACCATCCAGTTGCAGGCCAGCAGCAGCGCGCTGGTGGCAAACAGCGCCACACGCTTGGGCTGGCGCAGGTTGTCGCCCAGCCAGGCCCAGCGCCGCTGCCAGGCCAGCACCAGCAACACGAAGCCCAGCGACCAGACGGAGCGGTGCAGCACCACCTCCAGCGGCGGCACCTTCGCGATGAACTGGAAGTACAGCGGGAAGAGGCCCCACATCCCGAAGGCAAGGGCGGCGTAGAGGAAGCCGGGGTTCATGAAGGGGGCGGATTGTGGCAGCGCCGCATCAGCCGAGATCACCATCCACGTAATACCAGCGGCCGGCCTCGCGCACGAAGCGGCTGGCTTCGTGCAGCCGGTGGGCGCGGCCACCGAGCTTGCTGCGTGCGACGAATTCCACCACCGCCGCGTCGGGGCCCGTGACCAGGTGGCGTTTGACTTGCAGGCCCAGCCAGCGCAGGCCGGACTCGAAGCGGAAGGCATCCGCCGGCCGTGTGCTGGCGTGCCAGGTGGCTTGCAGGTAGTCGGGAAGTTCCAGCACGTAGGCGGCGTAGCGCGAACGCATCAGCGCCTCGGCATCGGGCGCCTGCAGGTGCAGCGGCCCCCCGTGCCAGCGGCCGCAGCAGGCGTCGTAGGCGCGGGCGCTTCCGCAAGGGCAGGGTGAGGTGCTCATGGCGTGCAGTCTGCGGCAATCGGCCCGGCGCGGTTCAAGCAGGAGCGTGCCGCAGCAAGGTGCGGAAGGGCGCAAACAGCCACGAGCGCATGCCCACCAGCAGCGTGTAGGCCTGCTTGTCGGCCGCTGGCAGTTTCTGGCCCATCACGTGCTGCTGCGCAAAGTCTTGCGCCAGGCGCTGCAGGCGCTCGTTGAACAGCGTGGCCTGCGCCGGCGTCACCTGGCCGTGCACCAGCATCAGCAGTTCACCGGTGCCGTCGAAGCCGCCCTCGAAATAGTCTGCCACCGCGTGCTGGCGGAAGAACTGCATCACCGGGCCATGCGGGCGCCAGCGGAAGGTCTTGTCGATCTTCAAGCGGTAGCGGTTGTTGGCGCGCAGCTCGATGAAACCCAGCTTGTCCAGCGCCAGCAGGCAGGCCACCGCCTGCGGTTTGCTGAGTGTGTAGGTCAGCACGATCTGCTCCAGCGACCAGCC
The DNA here is from genome assembly GCA_031372905.1 of Betaproteobacteria bacterium. Classification (GTDB taxonomy): domain Bacteria; phylum Pseudomonadota; class Gammaproteobacteria; order Burkholderiales; family Burkholderiaceae_C; genus Rubrivivax. The sequence continues at coordinate 993 of JANMMD010000078.1, read as the reverse complement.
GCTTTGCGTGCAGATGGCGGCCAGCAGCAGCTTGGGGTCGGCTACCACGGCACGCTCCTGCTCCAGGGTCAATTCATTGCGCGGTGGGCTGGCCGATGCCACTTCGCGCGCGAGCTCGGCGAAGTCCATCTTCAGCACCGCCAGCACCTCGTCGATGCGCGACAGCGGCATGTCGGCTTTGGCAAACATGCGCTTGATGCTGCTCTCGGCCAGGCCGAGTTCACGCGCGACATCGGCGTAGGTCAGGCCGGCGCGGCGCAGCTCGGCCTTGAGCACGGTGACGAGGTCCTGGCTGCTGCTCAATCCAAGCTCCAGAAGTATCGGCAAACGATACCGCAAAGCCGAAGCGGCGCGACGTCCCCCGGGGGGATAGATACCGGAGACCAATGCTCAGACGATGCACCCGTGTTCAACAAAACCACCCCCCGCCATGCAAGCCCACACCACCCCGGTTCGCCAAGACATCCGCCAGGACACCAAGGCCTGGCGCGTCCAGGTCTGGATCAGCTTTGCTGCCGCCGCCACCTTTTGCGGCACCGGCCTGGCGTGGCTGCCCGGTCAGGACCTCGACCGCGCCTTCATGGTGATGGGCTATCTCTTCACGCTGTCGGCGGCCTTTGCCGTGGCCAAGTACGTGCGTGACAACGAAGGCCGCCGCGTCGACACGCCGATGTGGGGCCTGGTGGTCTGGGCGGGCTTCGCGCTGGCCATGGGCCTGACGGCCTGGGGCCTGTGGCGCATGGAGATCAACCCGACCTACAAGGCCTTCCTGGCCGTGAGCTGGCTGTTCCTGATCAGCAGCGTGTTCACGCTGGCCAAGACGCTGCGTGATGCGCACGAGGCCGCCTTGCTGCTGGCACGCCGCCAGCGACACGAAGACACCGTGCAGTGAAGCCATCCACCTCATCGACTTCAACAAGGACTGTCATGAAAAAGTTTGCTTTTGCTCTGGCGCTGACTGCCGCACTGGCTGCCTCGCTCAGCGCCACCTCG
>JANMMD010000397.1:0-3381 GCA_031372905.1 Betaproteobacteria bacterium | reverse complement strand
CGTCTGCGCCAGTGCGTGGCTGGCCAAACCCAGCAGCGCCAGGCTGCTGACGACGATCTTGAGTTTCATGGGCGGTCTTTCAAAGGAGAGGTGTTGCGAACCGTCTTCGCAGCGGCCCCGAGTGTTGCGCCGCGGCCTGCCCGGGCCCATCGGGAATAACCAATGAACCGTGTGAACATCGCAACTCCCTCCACTGCGCACGCCGCTTGATGCCCGCCCCTTCCACCCACCCCTGGCGCTGGATACCGCCGCTCTACTTTGCCCAGGGCCTGCCCTATGTGGTGGTGATGACGCTGGCCGTGGTGATGTACAAGAACCTCGGCGTCAGCAACACCGACATCGCGCTGCTCACGAGCTGGCTCTACCTGCCCTGGGTCATCAAGCCGCTGTGGGGCCCGGTGGTCGACCTGCTGGGCACCAAGCGGCGCTGGATCGTCTCACTGCAGTTCACCGTCGGTGCGCTGCTGGGCATGGTGGCGCTGGCGGTGCCGGCGCCGGCCTTTTTGCAGATGACGCTGGTGGTCTTCTGGTTGATGGCATTCGCCTCGGCCACCCACGACATCGCCGCCGACGGCTTCTACATGCTGGCGCAGCCGCCGTCGCAGCAGGCTGCCTTCGTCGGCGTGCGCAGCACCTGCTACCGGCTGGCGATGATCGGCGGGCAGGGCGGGCTTGTTTATCTGGCGGGATACCTTCAGCAGCGCACCGGCCAGGTGGCCATGGCCTGGGCCTGGGTGTTTGCGCTGATGGCGGCGTTCTTCGTCACGGTGGCGGTGTGGCACCACTTCGTGCTGCCGCGGCCCGTGGCGGACCGGCCAGTGCCGCGCAGTGCCACCTTCTTCGCCGACTTCGCGAAGGTCTTCGCGGCCTTCTTCCAGCGCCCGGGCATCGCACGCATCCTGGCCTTCCTGCTGCTGTACCGCTTCGCCGAAGCGCAGCTCTTGAAGCTGGTGACGCCCTTCATGCTGGACGCGCGCGCGGTCGGCGGCCTGGGCCTGACGACGCAGGACGTCGGCATCGCCTACGGCACCTTCGGCGTCGGCGCGCTCACCATCGGCGGTCTGCTCGGCGGTTGGCTCGTCAGCCGTGGCGGCTTGAAGAAACTCCTGTGGCCGCTGGTGCTCTGCATGCACCTGCCCAACACCGTCTACATCGCGCTGGCGGTGTGGCAGCCCGCCGGGCTGGTGCCAGTGGCCGCAGCCATCGCCACCGAGCTGTTCGGCTACGGCCTGGGCTTCTCGTCCTACTTGGTCTACATGCTGATGATCGCCGGCGGCCATGACGGCGCGGCGGGCACCGACGGTGCCGGCGGCGAGAACCCCAACAAGACCGCGCATTACGCGCTGTGCACCGGCTTCATGGCGCTGGGCATGATGCTGCCCGGCATGTGGGCCGGCTGGCTGCAAAGCCAGCTGGGCTACACGAACTTCTTCATCTGGACCTGCGTCGCCACGCTGCCTTCGTTTGCTGCCGCAGCGCTGTTGCGCATCGACCCAGGCTTTGGCAGAAAGTCCGACTGAGCGCCGAGGCGGCGAACGGCTGCCCTTAGCCTGGCGCAGCCACGCCAACCAGCCCCAGCCAGGCCAACACCGCCAGCGGTGCGGTATCGGCACGCAGCACCCGCGCGCCCAGGGCCACCGGTAGAAAACCGGCAGCGCGCGCGGCGGCTTCTTCGTCGGCGGTAAGACCGCCTTCGGGGCCGCTCAGCGTCAGGACAGATTCCGCGCAGCGCGGCACCCGCATCTGCAGCGGCTGCGCGTCGGGCTGCAGGCTCAGCAAGAGACGGTGGCCGCCATCGCGCACGGGTGGCGCGGGCAGGCCGGCCAGCCAGGCTGCGAGCTCCTGCACCGGCGCCACCACGGGCACGCGCGCGCGCCCGCACTGCTCGCAGGCGGCTTCGGCAATGGCCTGCCAGTGCTGCTGCTTGCGCTGCGCGCGCTCGCCCGACAGGCGCAGCACCGAACGGCTGCTCATCAGCGGTTGCACCGCCGCCACGCCCAGTTCAGTGGCCTTTTCCACCAGGGCGTCCATGCGTTCGTTGGCCGGCATGGCCAGGGCCAGCGTGACGCTGAAGGGCAGTTCACGCTGCACCGCCACCGCCGCGCCGACAGACACGCGCACCTCGCTGCGGCCCACCGCCAGCACCGTGGCGGGCCAGTCGCTGCCACTGCCGTCGAAGAGCTGCAGCACATCGCCGGGCTGCACGCGCCGCACCTGCGCGTGGCGCGCCGGGCCGGGTGGCAGGCGGAGCTCGCTGCCGGCCTGCAGCGGCAGGGGCACGAAGAGCCGCATGCTCAGCCGGCCAGGGCCTGCGCCAGGCAGGCCTCCACGGCCAGCGCCACGCCGGCCAGCGCGACGTCGTGCCCAGCGGGCGCGGCCAGCATCAGGCCGACCGGCAGCTCGCCGGGGGCCTGGCAAGGCAGGCTGAAGGCGCAGCCGTCGAGGAAGTTGATGAGAAAGGTGTTGCGCAGCAACTGCCCGTTGGCACGCAGGAAGGCGTCGTCGTCCGCCAGCAGTTCCGCGATGGGCGGCGCCACCATCGGCACGGTCGGGCAGATCAGCGCGTCGAAGCCCGCCAGGCGTTGCGTGGTGCGCATGATCCAGTCGCGCCGGCGCTGCAGCAGCACGATGAAATCGGCGGCGCTCACCTCGCGGCCGAGTTCGACACGCCGTGCCACGCGCGGGTCGAAACGCTCGCGTTGTACGGCCAGGCTTTCGCGGTGCAGCGCGTAGGCCTCGATGGCCGAAATGCCGCCCGGGGCGTTGATCTGCGCCACCTCGGCCAGCTCTTGCAGCGGCCGCTCCACGATCACCGCGCCGGCCTGGGACAGCCGCTGCAGGCTGCGCTCGAAAGCCGCGGCCACGGCGGGCTGCAGGCCATCCAGCACCACCGTCTGCGGCAGCGCCAGACGCAGGCCCGACAGCGTGCGCGCCACGGCCTGCAAGGGCGCGCCGGACAGCACGCCATCGACGATCAGGCTGTCGGCCACGCAGCGTGTCATCGCGCACACGGTGTCGAGCGTGAAGCTCAGCGGAAAGGCACCTGCCAGTGGCGTGCGCGCCTGCGTGTTCTTAAAGCCAACCAGCCCGCACAGCGCAGCCGGCACACGGATGGAGCCGCCGGTGTCCGAGCCCAAGGCGGCCACGGCCTGGCCCAGCGCCACCGAGACCGCAGCGCCCGATGACGAGCCGCCGGGAATGCGCGCCACGCTGGCGTCCGCCGGGTTGCGCGGCGTGCCATGGTGCGGGTTGATGCCCACGCCCGAGAACGCGAACTCGGTCATGTTGGTGAGGCCCGTGATGGCGGCGCCGGCGCGCTTCAAGCGCGCCACGGACTCGGCGTCCTGCGTCGCCGCGGGCTCGCCTTCGCGCAGCACCGAA
>JANMMD010000315.1:0-6767 GCA_031372905.1 Betaproteobacteria bacterium | reverse complement strand
TTGGGCGCCCAGGGCTTGCAGCGTCTCGACCAGCACGGCGGTCTGGATCGTCATGTGGATGCTGCCGGTGATGCGGGCACCCTTGAGCGGCTGGCTCTTGGTGAACTCTTCACGGATGGCCATCAGGCCGGGCATCTCGGTCTCGGCGATCTTGATTTCCTTGCGGCCCCATTCGGCCAGGGAAAGATCGGCCACGGCGTAGTCTTGCGTGTGCAGGGGTTTCAGAACGGCATTCATCGTCAGGCTCCAGGCGGTTGAGGACCTGCACGGACAAGGACGACGGGGAAGTTCTTCTCACCCACGAACGGTCTCGTGCAGGTGAGCGCGGTTGCAATGATGATTTCCGAGCCTGGCCTTCGTGATGAAGGTTGCAACGCTCCTCGGAACAGCTGCAGATTCTAGCCACAAGCCCCCGAACGCGTGGGTCTCGAGGGCGGAGCCGGCCGTGAAATCCTGCGCCTGCGGCAACATCCACCGCCATGACCGAGCCCCGCCCCCTGCACGAACTGCCACGCGCACGCCTGGTCGACGTCTGCGGCTTGATGACCGACATCGACGACACCCTCACGCGCGGCGGCGCCATCGAGCCCGCTGCGCTGGCCGCCCTGCATGCTCTGCACGAAGCCGGCTTGCCGGTGGTGGCCATCACCGGCAGGCCGCTGGGCTGGAGCCAGCCTTTCGTGCGCGCCTGGCCGGTGCGCGCCATCGTCGCCGAGAACGGCGCCGTGGCCCTCATACGCGCGGGTGGCGGCACCATGGCCGAGGTGCTCACCGAATTCGCCCAGGATGCCGCCACGCGCGCGGCCAACGCCGGCCGCCTGCAGGCCGTAGCGAATCGGGTGCTGGCCGAACTGCCGGAGGCCAGGCTGGCGCAGGACAGCGCCGGCCGCGTGACCGACATCGCCATCGACCACAGCGAGTTCACGCAGCTGCCGCCGGCCGCCATCGCCCAGGTGGTAGCGCTGATGCGGGCCGCCGGCATGCAGGCCACGGTCAGCAGCATCCACGTCAACGGCTGGTTCGGCAGCCACACGAAATGGAGCGCCGCCCAGTGGATGCTGCAGCGTCTGTTCGGGCGCGAGCTCGCCCCGGAGATCGGCCGCTGGGTCTATGTCGGCGATTCCACCAACGACCAGCTAATGTTCAGCCACTTTCCGCTCTCGGTGGGCGTGGCCAACCTGCGCGACTTCGCCGCGCAGCTGCAGGTCTGGCCGGCTTACATCACGCAGGCCGAGCGCGGTGAAGGTTTTGCCGAAGTGGCGCACGCATTGCTCGCAGCGAAGGCGCCTTGATGCCGCTCACGGCGGCAACACGCCAAGGAAGGCCGCCATGCGGGCGGCTTCCGCCTCGAGCGCGGGGCGGAATGCGGTGTCCCGTGGCGCGCGGCCGGCCACGAAGCCGGTCTGCACACGCAGACGGCCATCGTTGACCGCCGCATTTGCCCAGCCGATGGCCTCGCCGCGCCACAGCATGGGCAGCGCGTAGTAGCCGCGCACGCGCTTCCGCGCTGGTGTGTAGGCCTCGAAGCGGTAGGCCCAGCCCCAGAAGGCTTCGAAGCGGCGGCGGTCCCAGACCACGGGGTCGAAGGGCGCCAGCAGCCTCAGGGTTTCATCAGTGCGGTGGCGCGCGCTGCACGGGTTTTCGCCCGCGGGCCAGAACCAGCGCACGCCATCGACGGTGGCGCCGGGCAAGCGGGCCTTGGCGCGCACCTGCGCCGCGCGGCAGGCATCGGCCCAGTGCGGCGCGCCATAACGCAGCCGGCCGATCACCATGTTCAGCGACAGCTCTGGCAGTGGTGCGTAGACGCCGATCACGAGGTCGGCCAGTGCATCCAAAGCCGCGTCTGCGTCTGCAGGCGCTGCCGGCTGTGGTCGCAATGCGTAGGTGCGCACGCCGCTGTCGCGCCCGGCCACGCGCAGCAGGCCGCGGTAGTGCAGGCCGTCGAGCAGCTGCGTGCTGGCGTTGCTGTTGCCGCCGAACCAGTTCTGGCTCTTGCCGTGCTGGAAATGCGCGTCCACCTCGCGCGGGTGCACCACACCGCGCTCGCGAATGAAGTCCAGCACGGCCTCGGCCTGCTTCCAGCGCGCAGCCGTCCACGCGGTGCCGGCCGTGCGCGGCTCGCGCGGGTGCATCAGTGCATGCGCCTCGGCCGGCATGAAGCCGTAGTTGATGAAGAAGTCTTCCTCCAACTTGAGGCGCGCATAACGACGTTCCAGGTCGCCCGCCTGGTAGCCCTGCACCCGGTGGCGCAGCGTGAGGTCTTGTGCGCGGGCCGGCGCGCGGATCGGGTCGGCCTGCAGAAAACCCAGGCGCTTCAGCGCCTTGGGCAGCGTGGTCGGTTTGAACAGGCTGCGCGCGAGGGCGTGGCGGCGCAGGTCGGGCAGCGTCGGGGCCTTCATGCCACGGGCGGCGGCAACTCGTCGGGCTGCGGCAGGCCGAAGATGGGCGTGATGCGACCCTGCTGCAGCAGCGCGGCGCGTTCGAGCAGGCGGCCGTCGGATGTCAGCACCACAGCCGCACGGCCAGGTTCGGTTTCCAGCACCTGCGCCAGCTCCTGCAAGGGCTCGCAGGCATAGCGGTTGCACACATCGGCGCGGCGTTCACGGGGCAGGGCGCAGCCGGTGGCGGTCTGGAAGCCGCAGCCGTGCTTCACGTGAACCTCGGGCAGCAGCGCGAGATAGGCGTCGATGGCGTCTTCGGTGCTGCTGCCGGGGTGGGCGGCCTGCCAGCGCGCCAGCACGTCGGCATCGACGAAGGCGTGGTGCAGGGCGCCGTGCGCGCAGCAGCCACCACCGCACTGCACACACAGTGATGTGGCGGCTGCCGGCAGGGCTTGGGCGGAGTCGATGCCCTCGTAGGCGTGGCGCCAGCCGTCGGCGGCACCCTGCCGCCAGGCGTCAGCCAGGGTCTGGCGCAGGGCGTCGGAAACGGGTTCGAGCTCGCGGTTGGCCGGGCGCAGCCACAGGACGGCCGGGGGCTCGCCGAGCTGCGCGTTGCTGTCGGCGACCTGCTGCACCGCCCGCTGCGCCAGCGCTTTCCAGCGCGCCTTCAACACGGCCGCGGCAGCGCCCTGGCGGCAGGCCGCCGCGCCGCAATGCCCGCGGCGCAATCGCCTCGCCAGCATGTCCAGCGGACGATCGCAGTGCGGGCAGGCGGCAGGTGCAGACAACACGCCGCGCAGCTTAGCGCGGCGGTGGGAGTTACACCCCCGCAGCCGCCTTCAGGGCCTCGACCTTGTCGGTGCGCTCCCAGCTGAACTCCGGCTCTTCGCGGCCGAAGTGGCCATAGGCCGCGGTCTTTTCATAGATCGGGCGCAGCAGGTCCAGCATCTGGATGATGCCCTTGGGACGCAGGTCGAAGACCTCGGCCACGATGGCGCTCAAGCGCTCGTCGCTGATCTTGCCGGTGCCTTCGGTGTAGACCGTGATGTTCATGGGCTTGGCCACGCCGATGGCATAGGCCACCTGCACCTGGCACTGGCGCGCCAGACCCGCCGCCACCACGTTCTTGGCCACAGAGCGCGCGGCGTAGGCGGCCGAGCGGTCGACCTTCGACGGGTCTTTGCCCGAGAACGCGCCACCGCCATGCGGGCAGGCGCCGCCGTAGGTGTCGACGATGATCTTGCGGCCGGTCAGGCCGCAGTCGCCCTGCGGGCCGCCAACGACGAAGCGGCCGGTCGGGTTGATCAGGTACTTGGTGTCGGCGGTCAGGAACGCCTTGGGCAGCACCGGCTTGATGATCTCCTCGCGCACCGCCTCGTAGAAGGCGTCGGTCATCTTGTGGCCGAGGCTGTATTCCGGGGCGTGCTGCGACGACAGCACCACGGTGTCGATGCTGTGCGGCTTGCCGTCGATGTAGCGCATCGTCACCTGGCTCTTGGCGTCGGGACGCAGGAAGGGCATGCGGCCGTCCTTGCGCAGCTGCGCCTGGCGCTCGACCAGACGGTGCGCGTAGTAGATGGGCGCGGGCATCAGCTCGGGGGTCTCGTCGCAGGCGTAGCCGAACATCAGGCCCTGGTCGCCGGCGCCGGTGTTCAGGTGGTCGTCGGACGCATGGTCCACTCCCTGGGCGATGTCGTTGCTCTGCTTGTCGTAGCAGACCATCACCGCGCAGCCCTTGTAGTCGATGCCGTATTCAGTGTTGTCGTAGCCGATGCGCTTGATGGTGTCGCGCGCGACCTGGATGTAGTCGACGTTGGCGTTGGTCGTGATCTCACCGGCCAGCACCACGAGGCCGGTGTTGCACAGCGTCTCGGCCGCGACGCGGCTCTTGGGGTCTTGCTTGAAGATCGCGTCGAGGATGGCGTCTGAGATCTGGTCGGCCACCTTGTCGGGGTGTCCTTCAGAGACGGATTCGGACGTGAAGAGAAAGTCGTTCGCCACTTGAAAAGCTCCATGAAGTTGCACTGATTTGCGTCGTCGCTGGTCAGATGCTCTGGAGCCGCGGCGAACGCTTTAGCGGCTTTGTTGAGGCAGCAGGCGCTGTGCCCGACGTCCCGGCGGGGGGTGCCTGGCCTTGTGGCTATGCTCCACCCCGCAATCGCCCCGCAAGTTGTTCTTTAACTCGGCGATGCCCGATTATACGAACCGATGCCCCTGCTCCTGTCCTGGCTCGCCCGCCGTTCTCTGCGCTTTTTGCACGCCTTGGGCGGGCTCATGGGCTGGCTGGCCTATGCGCTGTCGCCCAGCTACCGCCGCCGCCTGCACGCCAACGCCACGCTGGCCGGCGTGGATGCAGGTCAACGTCGCGCCGCCGTGGCCGATGCCGGCAAGCTGGTGATGGAGCTGCCACGGCTGTGGCTGCGGCCGCGCACGGAGCCGATTGCCGACCCCGTGCGCTGGGAAGGCGCCGAGCTGCTGGAAGAACTGCTGGCGCGCGGCAAGGGCCTGGTGCTGTTGACGCCGCACATGGGCAGCTTCGAGGTCAGCGCGCAGGCCTATGCCGAACGCTTCGGCCAGCAGCAGCCCATCACCGTGCTCTACCGCCCGGCGCGCCAGGCCTGGCTGCGTGAACTGGAAGAGACGGCGCGGGCCCGCCCCGCGCTGGCCACCGCACCGGCCACGCTGGCCGGCGTGCGCCTGATGCTGCGGGCGCTGAAGAAGGGGGAGACGCTGGGCTTGCTGCCCGACCAGGTGCCGCCCGAGGGCATGGGCGTGTGGACGCCGTTTTTCGGCCAACCCGCCTACACCATGACCCTGGCCGCGCGCCTGGTGCTGCAGACCGGCGCTGCCGTGGCGGTGCTGTGGACCGAGCGCCTGCCGCGTGGCGCAGGTTATGTGGTGCGCGCCCAGCCGCTGCCGGTGCCGCTGCCCGAACGCGGCGCCGACGGCAGCATCGACGACGCCGCGGCCGCCCTGGCTATCAACCGCAGCATGGAAGCGGTGATCCTGCAGAAGCCGTCGCAGTACCTGTGGGGCTACCACCGCTACAAGCACCCGCGCCGCGCCGAGGCGGTGTCATGAAGGCCGCCCTCGTCAACGGCCTGGCGCGCCTGGCGCTGGGCCTGGTGTGGCTGCTGCACTGGTTGCCCTTGCCGCTGCTGGCGCGCCTGGGCCAGGGCCTGGGCCTGCTGCTGCACAGCTTCGGCCGCGCGCGGCGGGACGTGGCCCGCAAGAACCTGGCGCTGTGCTTTCCCGGAAAGACGGAAGGCGAACGCCACCGCCTCGTGCGTGAACACTTCATGTGGACCGGCCGCAGCCTGCTGGAGCGCGGCCTGCTCTGGCATGCCAGCGCCGAGCGGCTGAAGCGGCTGATCCACGTCGAAGGGGATGTGCATCTGGCCGAGCGCAGCGACCAGCCCGTGATGTGGCTGGTGCCGCACTTTGTCGGCCTGGAAGTGGCCGGCGCCGCGACCCAGCTGTTCCAGACGCGCATGGGCTGCGACATCTACACCGCGCAGAGCAACCCGGTGATGGACGCCGCCTTCCACAAAGGCCGCGCGCGCTTCGGGCTGGCGCTGCTCTTCAACCGCCAGCAGGGCGCCATACCCGTGGTGCGCGCCATCAAGAAGGGCGTGGCCTTCTTCAATGCCTCGGACATGGACTTCGGCCTGCGCGACGCCGCCTTTGTGCCCTTCTTCGGACAGCCGGCGGCCACGCTGCTGGCGCCTGCGCGCATGGCCAAGTCGCTGAACATGGTGGTGCAACCGCTGATTGCTGAGATGCTGCCCGGCGGCCAGGGTTACCGCGTGAAGTTCATGCCGGCGTGGACGGACTGGCCCACCGATGATCTGCAAGCCGATGCCGCGGCGCTGAACTGCTTCATCGAAGAGCAGATCAAGACCATGCCGGCGCAGTATTTCTGGGTCCACAAGCGCTTCAAGACGCGCCCGCCCGGCCTGCCGCCCATTTACTGAACCGCCTGCGTTGCGCTGCGACAATGCGCGCCATGCGGCTGCCTTTCACCAAGATGCACGGCGCGGGCAACGACTTCGTCGTGCTCGATGGCACCGCTGCGCCGCTGGACCTGAGCCGCCAGCAGCTGCAGCGCCTGGGCGACCGCCGCTTCGGCGTGGGCGCCGACCAGATCCTGCTGGTGGAAAAGAGCGCCACACCCGGCATCGACTTCCGCTACCGCATCTTCAACGGTGCCAGCGGGGCAGAGGTGGAGCATTGCGGCAACGGCGCGCGCTGCTTCGTGCGTTACGTGCACGAGCGCGGCCTCACGCAGCAGCGCACGGTGACGGTGGAAACCGTCAACAACTTGCTGACGCTGGCGCTGCGGGACGACGGCCGTGTCACCGTCGACATGAACCGGCCGGTGTTCGA
>JANMMD010000375.1:0-7305 GCA_031372905.1 Betaproteobacteria bacterium | reverse complement strand
CGGCCCGCTCATCCGTCCCACCACCAAGGCGCAGTACAACCAGGCGAGCCACCCCAAGCCGGCCAGCCTGTTCTCGCACAACGACCAGCAGAACACCTGGCAGGCGCTGGCCGCCGAAGGCGCCACCCGCGGCTGGGGCGGCCGCATGGGGGACGCCCTGGCGGCGATGAACACGCGCACCGTGTTCACGTCCATCTCGGCCAGCGGCAATGCCGTGTGGCTGGCCGGCCAGCAGGTGCAGCAGTACCAGGTGAGCACGGGTGGCGCCATCCGCATGGGTGCCGACTCCAACGGCCGCGTCTACGGCTCGAACGCCGTGGCCGATGCCTTGCAGCGCCTGGCGGGCAGCAGCCGCGGCACGCATGTCTTCGAACGTGACATTGCCGCCGTGTCGCAGCGCTCCATCGATGCCGAGACGCTGTTGCGCACGGCCTTGAAGGCGCCCAGCGACGCGGCCTTCGGCACTGCGCCGGCCACGGGCGCTTACAACGCCGCCAACGACCCCAAGCTGCGCTACCTGAACCCGCTGACGGGCCAGCAGGCCTCCAACGGCCTGGCGCAGCAGCTGCAAGTGGTGGCGCGCATGGTCGAGGCCGGCCTTTCGGGCGCCACGGGTGCGAAGCGCCAGGTGTTCTTCGTCAGCATGGGTGGCTTCGATACCCACGACCTGCAGAACCGCAACCAGGCCGACCTGATGGCGCGGCTGTCGCAGGCGCTGAGCTACTTCGACGGCGCCCTGGGCGCCTTGGGCGCGCGCAACAGCGTCACCACCTTCACCGCCAGCGACTTCGGCCGCACCTTCACCAGCAACGGCGACGGCACCGACCACGGCTGGGGCAGCCACCACTTCGTGATGGGCGGCGCCGTGAAGGGCGGCGACCTGTACGGCCGCTACCCCATCGTGGGCGTGAAGAACGCCAACAACAACAACTTCGACAGCAGCCCCGACCAGCTGGGCAACGGCGCGTTGCTGCCCGAGGTGTCGGTGGACCAGCTGGGTGCCACGCTGGGGCGCTGGTTCGGCGTCAGCGACACGTCGCTGGCCGACATCTTCCCGAACCTGGCGAACTTCGACGCGGGCAAGCGCAACCTGGGCTTCATGCTGCCGGGCTGACGCCGCCACGGCGCCCTGGCGCCGCGGGGGCGGCCGCTATCATCCGCCGCCCCATGAATGCGCCCCCCGCCGTCTCCCTGAACAACGCGCAGATGGAGGCCGTGCACCACCTGCACGGGCCCTGTCTGGTGCTGGCCGGCGCGGGCTCGGGCAAGACGCGCGTGATCGTGCACAAGATCGCGCGGCTGCTCGGCAGCGGGCTGCAGGCCAAGCAGATCGCCGCCATCACCTTCACCAACAAGGCCGCGGCCGAGATGCGCGAGCGCGCCAAGGCGCTGATCGGCGCCAAGGCCTCGCGTGAACTCGCGGTGAGCACCTTCCACAGCCTGGGCGTGCGCATGCTGCGCAGCGACGGCACACGCATCGGCCTGAAGGCCAACTTCAGCATCCTCGACAGCGACGACGTGCTCGGCGTGATGCGCGACGCCGGCGGCACCACCGACGCCGCGCTGGCGCGCCGCTGGCAGTGGGCCATCAGCCTGTGGAAGAACCAGGGCCTGAATGCCGACAGCGCCGAAGCGGCCGCCACCACGCCCGACGAGCAGGTGGCCGCGCGCGTGATGCGGCTGTACCAGGAGCGCCTGGCGGCCTTCCAGGCGGTGGATTTCGACGATCTCATCACGCTGCCGCTGGCGCTGCTGCAGCGCGACGAAGAGACACGCGCAAAGTGGCAGGACCAGTTCAGGCATGTGCTGGTGGACGAATACCAGGACACCAACGCGGTGCAGTACGAACTGCTGAAGGCCCTGGTGGGCGAACGCGGCGTTTTCACCGCGGTGGGCGACGACGACCAGAGCATCTACGGCTGGCGCGGCGCCACGATCGACAACCTGAAGCGCCTGCCGCAGGACTACCCGGCACTGAAGGTCATCGCGCTGGAGCAGAACTACCGCAGCACCGGGCACATCCTGCGCGCGGCGAACGCGGTGATCGCGAAGAACCCCAAGCTCTTCGAGAAGAAGCTGTGGAGCGAGTTCGGCGACGGCGAGCCGGTGAAGCTGCAGGAAAACGACAGCGAGGAGCACGAGGCCGAGCGGGCCGTGGCGCGCATCCAGGCTCTGCGTGGCAACGATGGGCGCAACCAGTTCGCCGATTTCGCCATCCTCTACCGCGCCAACCACCAGGCGCGTGTCTTCGAGCAGAAGCTGCGCGCCGCGCAGATACCCTACAAAGTGAGTGGTGGCCAGAGCTACTTCGACCGTGCCGAGATCAAGGACCTCTGCGCCTGGCTGCGCCTTTTGGTGAACCAGGACGACGACCCCGCCTTCCTGCGCGCGGCCACCACGCCCAAGCGCGGCATCGGCCACACCACGCTGGCGGCCTTGGGCGAATTTGCGTCGAAGTGGAAGGTGAGCCTGTTCGAGGCGCTGTTCTCGCCCAGCCTGCAGAGCGTGCTGAAGGGCAAGGCCATCGAGGCCTTGCAGCAATTCGGCCGCGAGGTGAGCGAGCTGGAACACCGCGCGCGCCACACGCAGGGTGCCGAAGAAGCCAAGGCGCTGCTGATGGGCTGGCTGAAAGACATCCAGTACGAGCAGCACCTCTTCGACGGCGAAGACAGCGAAAAGCTGGCTGCCGCGCGCTGGAGCAACGTGCTCGACTTCGTCGACTGGATTGCCAAGCGCTCCGGCGGGCAGGTCAACCAGGAGGCCGGCGCCACTTTCGAGCCCGAACGCCAGACCGTGCTGCAGGTGGCACAGACCATCGCCGTCATCATCAGCCTGGCCGAGCGTGAAGGCGACCAGGACGTGGTGACGCTCTCCACGCTGCACGCCTCCAAGGGCCTGGAGTGGCCGCACGTGGTGCTGGCCGGCGTGAACGAAGGCTTGCTGCCATTTCAGAGCGGCAGTGAAAGCGCCGAGCCGATGACGCCCGAGCGGCTGGAAGAAGAGCGCCGGCTGATGTACGTGGGCATCACCCGCGCGCGCACCACGCTGGTGGTGAGCACGCTGCGCCGGCGCAAGAAGGGCCGCGAGACCGTGCAGGCCGTGCCCAGCCGCTTCATCGCCGAGATGAAGCTCAGCGAGCAGGTGGTGAAGGAAGACCCGCGCGAGCGGCTGAAGAAGCTGCGCGACGCGATGGCCGTGAAGGGCACGACGCCGCCCCTCGGGCCACCGCCCGGCTGAGCGGCCAGCGGCTTGCTGCTTTTTCAGTCGCGGCGTGCGCGCAGCTTGCGCCGCGCGATGCTGCCCATGGCCAGTACGCCCACCGCCATCATCAGGTAGGTGCCGGGCTCGGGCACGGCAACCACGGTGCCTTGCAGCTGCAGCGTGATGGGGCTCAAGGCGAGGTCGGGCCCGCTGCCGTTGGTGCTGAGGCCGTTCAGCACCACGGTGCGCGTGAAGCTGCCCTCTGTGCCGACGTTGAAGCTGACTGTCAGGCCGCCAAGCTGGCCGCCCGCTGCAAGGCCGGTGAAGGCGTCGAAGCCGGCCACGCTGAAGGGCCCGCCGGCCAGCACTGCCAGGTTCCAGCTGCCAGCCAGCGCATCGGCCGTGCCGGTGGCGGCATTGGCCAGGCTCAGTGTCCCGCTGAGCGCACCGGAGTCCACGAGCACGGTGCCGAAATCGAGCGTGTAGCTGAAGGCCGTGCCGCTGAAGCTGCCGCTGCCCCCCGATTTGGCCAGCGCCACCTGTGCCAGGTTGTTCACCCGGCCTTGCAGCGTGATGCCCGCTGGCGTCAGCGTCAGGTCGGCGAGGTCGGGGTTCTGGCTCGTCGCTGCCACAGTGGCCAGACCCGCGAACACGCCTGCCGACGTGGTGGCCAGCTGCACTTGCAGACCAGTGCTGTTGCTGGCGCCAGCGGCGAGGCCCGCCACCGTGCCGCTGGTGGTGAAAGGCGCGCCGCCGCCGCTGAGCGTGGCGCGCAGCGAGTCGGTCAGCGCACCCGTGGCGGTGTTGGCCACCGTCACGGTCCGGGCTGTCACCACGTCACCCACGCGCACGGTGCCGAAGTCGATCACGGTGGGCGCCACCTGCGCCACTGCCGGGGCGTAGACGCGGCCGGTCAGGCCCACGTTCACGCTGCCCAGGCTGAAATCCGGCGCACCGCTGGTGGTGCCGGCGCTGCTGGAGACCAGCGCCACGCTCACGGGCCCGCTGAAGCTGCCGGCGGTGGTGGTGGGCAGGTTCAGCAGCAGGTTGCCGCCAGCGTTCGGTGCCAGGCCCAGCAGTGCCGGCCCGGCGCTGGTGCCTGCGGGGCTGCTGCCGATGCTGGCGTTCAGGCGTTCGGTGAAGAGGTCGGGCGCGTTGTTGCTGACACCGATGTTGCGGCTGAGCGCCGCGTCGCCGACGCGGGCGATCATCACGAGAGGCGTGGTGTCCACCACCGGCTGCGCCAGGCGGAACACGTTGCCGCTGACGTTCACCGTCTGCGAGTTCAGGCCGAAGGCCGCAAAGCCGCTGGTGCCCGTGCCGTCGCTGGCCAGCGTGATGGTGGCGGTGCCACTCTTGGCGCCAGCGGTGTTGGTGGTCACGCCCACGCTCAGCGCGTTGCTGCTGGCGCCTGCGGCCAGCAGGCTGAAGGAGCCGGCTGCGCTGGCCGTGCCGTTGGCCGTGATGCTGGCGTTCAGGCCTTCAGAGAAGCCGTCGGCGGCTGCGGTGTTGGCCAGGGTCAGCGACTGGAACAAGCTGCCGCCGATGCGCTGGTCGGCCAGGGTCACGGTGGCTGGCGTCACGCTGCTGGCGCCGGCCAGGCGGAAGACATTCCCGCTGACGTTGATGGTCTGCGTGCCGGCAGCCACCGCGGCCAGGCCGCTGTTGCCGTTGCTGCCGGTGCCGTCGGTCTGGTAGCCCAGGGTGATGCTGCCCGAGCGGTTGCCGGCCTGCGTGTTGTTCACGCTGACGGTCAGGGCCGTGGCGTTGCTGCTGCCGGCTGCCAGGTTTGTGAAGCTGCCGCCGTTGGTGGTGGCCTGGCCGGTGACACCGGTAAAGCTGGCGTTCAGCGCTTCGCTGAAACTGCCGGCTGCGGCCGTGTTGGCCACGTTCAGCGCCACGCTGGCCGTGCCGCCGCCGATGCCGTTCAGGCGCTGGTTGCTAACCACCACCGGGCTGGGCGTGGCCGAGCCCGCGGCCACGTTGAAGGCCGTGCCAGTGATGCCCACCACGCCGTTGCTCAAGCCCAGCAAGCCAAGGCCGCTGGTGCCAGTGCCGTCAGACACCAGCGTGACGTTGGCTGAGCCGCTGCGCGCGCCTGCGGCACCGCCCGCTGCAAAGCCGATGACGAAGTTGTTGCTGCTGGCGCCTGCCGCCAGGCCAGTGACGTTGCCCTGCAGCGTCACGCCTGCCGTGGTGCTGCCGGATGTGGCGTTCAGCAATTCCTGGAAGCCCGAAGGTGCCAGGTTGGTGTTGGTCAGCGTGAAGGCGCTGCTGGCTCCCGTCGTCAGCCGGTAGTTGCCCACCGCCACGCTGGCCGGCAGGGCAGGCTGTGCCTGCAGAAAGCCGGTGGCCTGCACCGCCAGCGCCTGCTGGTTGGTGGCCAGGCTGGCGAAACTGGCGTCGAAGGCCTGGCCGTTGCTGACGAACTGCAGCGTCGCGCTGCCGTTGTTCACGCCCACCGTGCCGCCAGCCGATGCCACGGTCACGGCGTTGGCAGATGTGGCGCCGGCTGCAACCAGCCCGGCGCCCAGGTTGTTGCTGGCGCTGAAGTTGCCGGTGGCGCTGGCCGAACCGATGCCCAGTTGTTCCGCACCCGCGCCGGTGGTGGTGTTGCTCACCGCCAGGTGGGTGCTGACGGCCGGCGGCACGCCGACGCGGAAGTTGCCCAGGCTCAGCGGGCCGCCCGGCGTGGCGGCGCCCTGTGCCAACACCGTGGAGAAGCCGCTCAGGGCGACGGTCTGTGTGGCCACGTTGCTGAAGTTGCTGACCACCGCAAAGCTCTGCCCGCTGAGGGCGCCGCCAGCGCCCGCTGCATTGAGCGTGATGCCGAGGTCGCCCCCGTTCGTGCCGAACAGGACGGGGCCGAAGTTGGCCGCCACGGTGCCCGTGCCGGACAGGCGGGTGTCGCTCAGGTTGCCCAAGCCCGGGCCGCCGGTCTGCAGCGCGCCGCGGATGTCGGCGCCGGTGCCGTTGTTGGCGATCTGGAAGGTGCGCGAGGCGGTGGTGCCGCCGCGCACGTTGCCGAAGTCGACGGTGAAAGCGTTGGCACCGCCAGCCACCACCTGGCCGGTCAGCGTCTGCGAAGCGTTCTGGCCCAGGATCAGGCCCGTGCCCGAAACGCCGGCGCGGGCGGCGAAGCTGTTGCCGCTGGCGAAGTTGGCGTTGTTGTAGTCCTTGAAGACGGTGATGTTCTGCGTGCCCAGGTTCAGGCTGCCGTTCTGCGCCAGCACGCGTGCCGTGCTGGCAAGGCCCGCGCTCGACAGGTTCAGCGTGGCGCCGCCGTCGACGGTGATGTTGCCTGTTGCGCCCAGCACGCCGTTGCTGGCCACCAGGGTGCCGCCCGTGGCGCGCAGCAGGCCGCTGTTGCTGATGGTCGGGGTGACGGTGCCGAAGCCACTGACGGTGCCGGCATTGCCCAGCGTGCCGGCGGCAAAGCTCCCGCCCGCCATCTCCAGCGTGCCGCCGGTCAGGTTCGTGAAGTTGCCAGCGCCGGCCGTGGTGAAGGTGCTGCCCGTGCCCACGCTGACGAGGCCAGCGTTGCCGAAGTTGCCCGCGGTGGAGAAGTTGCGCCCGTTGCGGATGGTGAAGCTGCCGTCGGCCGTGTTGGTGGCGAAGTTGGCCAGGCCGCTGGTGAGGCTTGAGTTGTTCAGGAACTGCGAACCGGCGCCGTCCAGCGTGATGCCGGCCGCGTTGGTCACCACATTGGCGCCCGGGAAGCTGAAGGTGCTGGCACCCGTGACGTTGAAGTTGCCGCCCGTGAGCGTGGTGCCGCTGAAATTGCGCAAGAGGCCAGCCGCCGTGGTCTGCAGCGTGCCGGCGTTGACGTTGACGGTGCCGGTGTTGTTGAACGCGATGCTGATGCTGGTCGAAGCGGCGCCGCTCTTGGTGTAGCTGCCTGCGTTGACGAAGGTGGACTCCGGTCCGCCAAAGTCCTGGCGCATGGCGTTGGCAAAGGCGTTCTGGTCGAGCCAGGTGCCATTGTTGGTGAGCGTGGCCGTGCTGCCGGTTCTGATGGCGCCACCGCCAGATGAGGCGTTGGCCCAGGTGGTGGTGCCGTTGAAGTTGACAGCGCGGCCGTTGGTGATGTCCTTGAGGCCGTCC
>JANMMD010000363.1:0-7329 GCA_031372905.1 Betaproteobacteria bacterium | reverse complement strand
TCGTCGACAAGGATGACCATGCGGCCCGCGGCCAGCTCGGCGACGAGCTCGGGGATGGGTGAAATGGGCATGGGCCGATTGTAGGTGGCAGGCCCGAAGGCAAGGCGCCAAGCAAAAGGCCGGCCCTTGGGGGCCGGCCTTCCTTGCCGGGGAGTCTTGAAGCCCGCCGGCTTCCTGCGAGTCAGGCCTCGATGCGGACTTGGCGCGCGCGGCTCGCCGCAGCGGCTGCAAAGAGGGCCAGCCCCGCTAGCGCCAGCGAACCCGGCTCCGGGATGCCCGGGGGCAACCCTGTACCGATGATCTGATTGGCATCGGCCGCCCAGAAGTCATCGAAACCAAACACGTCATTGCCTGCCGGGCTGCTGGTGCGGAACACCAGCCGGTCGTATGCCACTTCCCGAGCGGCGAAGCCGTAGAAGAGCAACTCGTTGCCGTTGGCTGGCGGCACAGCGCCGGAGCGGACAGTCAGTTCGGTCTGCAAGACGTCGCCCAGGTAGGCGTCGATGAACAATGAGCCCTGGAAGTCGCCGATGTCGGTGCCGAAAAACGCAAACGCCGAGATGGCTCTGGAAAAGCTGATGCTGAACTGCGAAGCGGCTGAGGTGGACGTGGTTCCGACAGCGGTCTGCACTTCGAGGTACTGCCGTGGCGAGGATGCAGCAGATGTTGGGGCCGTCGTGTTGTAGCGGCCCAGGACGGTTTCATTTCTGACGGTGCCGCCATTCAACGTGGCGATGATCGGCGTGGCGGAAGAACTGGCGAAGGCCACTTCATAGGGGCCAGTGCTGGACACCGGAATCGACTCGAAATCGAAGGGAGAGACACCCGCTACGAGCTGGTTTCTGAAGGAGGTCAACTTCCCAGAAATCTGCTCGCCGTAGACCACATAGCCGCCCGAGAAGCTGGGGGTCAGATTCTCCGCAGTGAAGATCTGGTTGGGGGCGGGCGTCGGGCCTGCGATGGCCGCGGACGCGGCAAGCGTCACCGCCGAGGTAAAGATCGATGAAAGGAAACGTCGGTGCATGATCATTGTGAGGGTCCCAGCGAGTTTTCGACGACTGTTTGCAAGATGCAAGCCAGAAGCGGATTGAGGCAGGGCATCAACGACTTACGCGTCATTTGCTGGGGTGTTCAGGCCTGCGTGTAAAGGTCGTCGACATAGCGGGTGCGCCGCATGCGTAGTCGCAGATCTCGCCCGACCTGTGAGCAATCCATCCAGCGGTGCAGCGGGGCCTCCGGCAGTTGCAACAGCGGCGTCAGATGTGCCGCTGGCCGGCCTGGGCCGAGCATCATGGGCGCGAGGTAGATCAACCATTCATCGACAAGGCCTGCGGAAGACATCGCGCCGGTCAGTGTCGGGCCGGCTTCGAGGTGAACTTCGTTGATGCCACGGCGCGCAGCAAGTTGCCGTAGTACCGCATGTAAGTCGGGTTGACTTCCAGACACGGGCAGGTCGTTCCAGACTTCTGCGCCGCGCGCCCTCCAGCCGTCGATGTCGATGTCAGCCGCTGGCGCCGCGGTCACCAGCAGCACCTCACCCGGCGGAGCGAACAGGGATGCGTTCTCCGGCATTCGGAGTTGCGAATCGAGAACGATGCGCAGCGGTTGGAACGGCGTGGGCACCGCGCGCACATCGAGCCGTGGGTCGTCGGCCAGCACCGTTCCAATGCCAGTCAAGACGGCCGAGGCCCGACGACGCCAGCGGTGGCCATCGGCACGCGCCTCAGGCCCCGTGATCCACTTCGAGTCTCCGTTGGTCAAAGCCACGCGGCCATCAACGCTGCAGGCGATTTTCGCCCGCACCCACGGACGACCGCGCTCGAAGCGCGAAAAGAAGCCGATATTCAGCTCTCGAGACTCGATTGCCAGCGCATGGTTGGCTTCCAGCACTTCGACCTGGATGCCCGCCGCGCGCAGCCGGGCGATCCCAGCACCCGCTACGAGGGGGTTGGGGTCGACGTGGCTCACCACGCAGCGGGCAATGCCAGCATCGATCAAGGCGTTGCAACAGGGCGGCGTGCGTCCGTGGTGGGCGCAGGGCTCCAGCGTCACCCAGGCCGTTGCGCCGTGCAAATCGTGCCCGGAGGCACATGCTGCCTGCAACGCCATGACTTCGGCGTGGGCCCCTCCCGCCCTTTGCGTGGCGCCCATGCCAAACACGCTGCCATCGGAAAGGCCGACGATGCAGCCCACGCGGGGGTTGGGTTCTGTCAAGCCGATCGAACCCTCTGCAGCGTTCAACGCCTCAGCCATGCGCTGAACGTCCAGCGGTGTCATGAAGCACGACGGGTAGAAATTCAGGACGCGGCGCGGGGCTGGTGCGCCCAAACCCGCGGTGTGCTTGCGCTCGGGCAGCTGTACGCGGTGCTGCCGTTGCCTGCTTGGATGATCACGAAGTTCTGATTCAGGCGCGTGCTGTCGACGTTGTTGTAGCGGTCAACTTCCTGGTACCTGCAAACGCGATATTGACTGCTCGAGGTCGACCCAGTGGCTGCCAGCGTGAGCGGAGCCACAAAGTCGATGCGCCCGCTCCAACGGGGCGTCTCCGGCGAGATCGGCACAGCGCAGTAATAGGCTTGCTGGTTGTCGATGACGGCATCCTGGTAGCAAGCCACCAACTCTGCCGCATCGTCACTGGTGGCGCTGACGAACTTGAAGACCTGCACGCCAAAATCGACGGGCGAGCCTGCTGGATTGGCCAATGCCGATGGCGATGCTGCAGGGTCGGAGCCTGTGCCGAAGCGCACCACGCCGCTGATGAGCAAGGCCTGCTGCGCCTGAGTGCCACAGTTGGGCGCGCTGGTGGCGAAGAGCAGGTCGCTGCTCACCAGCCCGGATGTCGAGCACAAAGTAATGATGCCATCGGCGTTGTTGAACACCCAAGCCACCCGTGGCCCGCTTCCCGACTGACCCGGCGGCACATAGCCGCTGCGGCCGACACCAGGCAGAGCCACGGCGCCTGGCGGAATGGAGCGATGGCGGGACCGCGGTGCAACGATGGGGTCGGCGTTGGCAGCAAGCACCAGACTGCCAGTGAACTCAGGCTCCACCCCAGCCAGAGTGCTGCCCAGGCGAACCATCTGCGTCTGACCCGTGCGGTCCTGCCAGGTCACGTCCACCACCAACGAGCGGAAGCGTGGCGTCACGGTGCCGCTGACGCTGGTGGGGTCGTTCGCACGGCGCACCACAGTGAATGTGGCGTTGGTACCCGCAAACGTGGTGTCTCCGGGCACGACATCGGCGTAGGCCGTGCGTGCCGTCGTGGTGTTGAGGGTCGTGAAGCCGCGCCAGGCCTCGACCGCGTCCTGGCCGATGCGCACGGCCTCGGCTCGCTGCCGAGCAAGATCGCCGTTGGTGCGCAGCGTGCTCTGCATGCCCACCACCGCGATCATCCCGAAAGCCATCACGCCGAAGGCGACCAATGCCTCGACGAGCGAAACGCCGCGTTGCTGAAAACGTGTGCTGCCCATCAGAAGTCCCTCCAGCTTCCGGGCACCCGGACGAAGCTGCCCTGGCCGATGCGCAGCGCACGCAGCCGCGCCGCGTCGTAGGTGACGGCCAGGTTACTGCCGCCGCCGTTCACGCTCAGGTTGCCTTCGGCGATCACTGCGCCGTTGATGGCGGGCGTACCGGACACTGTCCAGGTCCAATCGGCCTTGCGGCCGTAGATCACGCCGTTCAGACTGCCGCCGCTACCCATCACCACGTTGCCCTCGGCAATCAGCAAAACAGGCGCAGCCACGCCGACAGCTGCATCTATCGTGATGGCCCCCGCCGACCCCGTGAGCCACAACGGGCGCCCAGGATTGCGCAGTGCCAAGAGGTTGATCGCCGCAGCGTCGCAGCCGCTGCTGCAGTCGAGTTGCGGCAAGCCGGGTTGACGTAGGTAGGTGGCCGCCGTCATGCCGAAGAACTGAATGAACTTGCGTTCTTGCGCGTTGAAGGCTGTCCCTGTCACGCCAGCCGGTGCCAGCGTCGCATCGTTGATCACAGTGCTGCCGGCCGGCGCCACGCCTGGCAGGCCCACCAGGTTGAGCCCGGCCGCAGGCAAGGCGCTGGCCGCGGTGTGCACCGTGACGCCGTTGGCGGCGACATCGGTATTGGTCAGTGTGAGTGCCGCGCCGCTGCCGAGCCCGATGGTGGTGCCCAGCACCGTCAGCGGTGCCGCAGGGACGCGGGTGATGGCACCGCGCATCGCCAGCGTCACCTGGACGGAAGCAACACCGTCACCGGTACCTCCGCGGTCGGCCAGAAAGTTCAGGCAATTGCCGTCCAGCCGGGTGCAGCTGTTTGATTGAACGGTGACGAGATCGGGGCGCGGCCCGGCACGGAAACTGAGAAGGAACGCTGGCGCGATGCTCGTGCCCGGAGCGGCCAATGCTGCTGTGGACGTGTCACGCAAAGGGCAGCGGCAGTTCCAGCCCCAACTCGTGGAGGAAGCGCTGGAGGTATCCAGAACGCAACTCGGGTTCACCGACCCGCCACTGCCGAACAGGGCATTGACCGCCGTGACGGCGCCTGTTGACTGGTTGACGGTCAGATAGCGCTCGCGAAAGCTGCGGTCTGTCGCCAAGCTGTCGTTGACGCTGGGTGTGCACGTGTTCGAAAGGCGGCCGGCGTTGAGCTGGCTCAAGGCCCATTCCACGCCAGCCTCCGCAGCCTCCAGCGCCTGTGTGCTGCGGTACTGGTTGGTAGCAGTACGCTGCTCGAAGATCAAGTTGCGGCTGGTGTACGCCGCCACCAGCGACATGATGAAGAAGAGCAGCATCACCACCACGAGAGCAGCGGCACCGCGTTGGTCGCGGCGGTGGGCGTTCGTTACACGCGAGCTCGGAGTCGTTGTTCGTGGCATGGCAAACATCCCTGTAGGTCAGCTCGCCGGGCAGGCCTGGTTAGGCGCTGCTTCGGAAGACAGCTCGACGCGGTCGTTGCGGACGCGCACGCCGAGGCGGAGCGTCCGGGTGACGGCCGCATCGGACACGGCATGTCCGGTGATCGTGATGAGAAATTCGCGTACGGACACCCGTGGCCAGCAGGCGGTGGTCCCGTCGCTGCAAAGGCTGGGGCAGGGCAAGATGAGGCCGTCGTCGTTGCTGGTGGCCGAGGCGCGTTCCTGCGTCACCGTGAACGCCGTGATGATGACGCTCTTGGGGTCCGTGAGATCTTGATAGGTTCCGGCGCACAAGCCGTCGACATCAGGCTCACCCTGGCAGGACTTGATCACGCCGTCCTGAAGCTTGAAGCCGAAGGCCGTGGTGCCCGAAGCGCGCGAATAGCGGTAATTCACGGTGTTGGAAGCGCTGACGAAGCCCAAAGCCCTGCCCGGGTTGCCGACAACCGTGCCCGCCGTGGGTTCCGGCGTTCCGCTGGCGAAAGCAGCCCAGTAGCTGCTGCGGCGCAGTTCTCTGGCGATGATGTCCGTCGTGGCACGCAGATCCTGCTGAACCTGCGTTTCAAGCAGTAAACGTCGGTTGTCGTTCAGCTGTGTACTCATCAGCAGGCTGGCCGCCGCCACCACGAAAAGTGCGACCACCACGCCGACCATCAACTCGACCAGCGAAAGACCTCGCTGCCGACGCATGCCGCGAGCCGGAGTGGCGCTCAGCTGCATGTCTGTACGCCTGAGATGCTGGCGCTGGGGGAACAGACGCTGGGCCGCCCGGTAGGCGCCACGCTGGTTCGTAGCCCGCCGACGTTATCGTTTTTGACATCGATGATGAAGTCCCCCGGGGCGTCCTGCACCACGTCCAGGGGCGCGATCAAGAGGCGCCCGGTGGCGGGGTCAAAGCCCATCGTCGTCTGCGTGACGCCGGCGGGCAGGCCGACGGTCAGCCCCAGCGCGCGGTCGACCTGCACCGTGCGGATTTCCTTGATGTCGGCCGGCCCAGTGCAGGCGGTGCCAGGCGGGCGCTTGCAGTCACAAAAGCTGGGGGCGGCGCCTTCGAGAACGACGTAGCAGGTGGTGCTGGTGCCGGTGTTGTCAAAGCGAAGGAAAACCTGCCGGTTGCGGCTGGCGGCTTCGCTGCGCGCAAACTGCAGGTCTGTGACGAGCGCGGCGTTCACACTGCGCACGCGAGACACATCGATGATGCGTTTGAACGAGGGTGCCACCAGCGCGAGCAAGGTGGCCACCACGGCGATGACCACCATCAGCTCGATCAGCGTGAAGCCGCGGCCGAGCGCAGGGTGGCGGCAGGGGCTCATCGGTTGAAACACGGGTTGGTTGGGCCGTAGGTGAAGGTGGTGCAGCTTTCGCAGGCGCCATAGCCGACGTTGCCGTTGACCATCTGGACACTCATCCGCTTGCACGCACGGTCGTCGGCCTGCGAGCCTGTGCCCTCGGCGACGATGACATAGCCCGTGGTAAGGCTGCCTCCGGCGGGCGTATCCAGACTCAAGGTGTACAGCTGGGGTGAGGTCACGCCGAGGTTGCCGAGGATGTTCGTGTACGCCGGGTTGTTGCCACGCCAGCGCTCTTGCGCCTGCTGGACGCCCGCGAAAGCCGCGATGGCGTCGGCGCGTCGGCTCTTTTGTACAGAACCTTTGAAGGAGGGCAATGCCAGCGCGACGATCACCGCCACCACTGCGACCGCGATCATCAGCTCGATGAGTGTGAAGCCGCGAGCAAGACCAAGCTCCCGAAAACGAGCACGAGAATGGAACGGATCAGACATCACTGTAGTTTCGGTCGGAGATGGGGCTGTGCCGAACCGTCTGTCCGCGGCTGCGTGCCGCCCGTCAATGGCACGGTGTTGCGCCCCTCGAACGCGGGGTGCTGGCATCTGTCTGCTCAGCAGCTGGGATAACCAGGGACTGCACTGCCCGGGCTGCACTTGCGCGCGCGTCCCATGATATTGACCACCACATGCACCGCGCGCCCTTCGGTGCTGCGCACCCGCACCGTTCCGGTCGGTGACACCGTACCCTTGTCGGGGTCCAGCAACATCGACGCGACGTTGCTCTCCACCTGCACGCGATCGTCAGGCGCAAAGTGCGCGCTGCGCAAGGCTTCCGCGCCTGAAGTGCAGACAGGCGTGCCGGTGTCGTGACAGGTACAGCTCCCAGCGGGACCGGTGTGGACCACATAGCAGCTGCTGCTGCCGCCGCCATCGAAGCTCATGCGCAAGCTGCGGTTGCGCGCCACTGCCTCGCTGCGCGCCAGCTGAAGGTCGGTGTGGAGCTGCGCCGCAGCGCCTTCCAGGCGTCGCTTTTCGAGCACTTGCTGAAAGCCGGGGAGGGTCGCGCCTGTCGCAACGGCGGCGATCGCCAGCGCCATCAGCGATTCCACGAGCGACAAGCCACGCTGGGTGCGGGACGAATGGGTGCTGC
>JANMMD010000351.1:0-10251 GCA_031372905.1 Betaproteobacteria bacterium | reverse complement strand
CGCTCACTGACCTTGCCGTGCCCGAACAGCATGATGCCCAGGAAGGTGGCTTCGAGGAAAAACGCCGTCAGCACCTCGTAGCCCAAGAGCGGGCCGGCGATGTTGCCGATGCGCTCCATGTAGCCTGGCCAGTTGGTGCCGAACTGGAAGCTCATCGTGATGCCGCTGACCACGCCCAGCGCGAACGTCAGCGCAAACACCTTGGTCCAGAAGCGGTAGGCCATCAACCAGCCGTCGTCCTTCGTCTTCAGCCAGCGCAGGCGGAAGAACAGCAGCGTCCACCCCATCGCGATGCTGATGGTGGGAAAGAGGATGTGGAAGGTGATGTTGGCCGCAAACTGCATGCGTGCCAGGACCAGTGCGTCCATCAAACGGTCTCCTTGTTCGGCGCGCCCTTCAGCTTGCCGGTGAACTCGAGCAGGCGCTGCACCTTGGCGCCCATCTTCATCAGTTGCGACAACGTCTGTTGATCGAGACGCTGCACGTCATCGAACCACGTCGTCATCAGTTCGATCAAGTCGTGCATGCCCTTCATGCGTTCTTGCGCGATGCGGTCGGCCTCGGTGGCCGGGTGCTCCAGCAGCGCATTGCGCAGCATCGACAGCGTGGGTTCGATCTCGCGCCGGCGGCGTTCGGCGGCCAGCGTCTGGAAGATCTCCCAGGCGTCGCTGGGCGCGTCGAAGTACTCGCGCCGGTCACCCGGGAAATGGCGCAACTTCACCAGGCGCCAGCTCTGCAATTCCTTCAGGCCCATGCTCACGTTGCTGCGGCTGAATTCCAGCTTTTCGGCAATTTCGTCCGCATGCACAGGGTTGGGCGCGACAAATATCAGCGCGTAGATCTGCCCCACGGTGCGGTTGATGCCCCAGCGGCTGCCCATTTCGCCGAAGTGGCCGACGAAGGCGCTGACGAGTGGTGAGAGTTGGGTCACGGCAGGGTGGTGTTGGCAAATTTGTGAATGGCTCGAGTGTAGGGAAGTTTCAGTAAATACTGAAAGTTCAGCATGCCAAGCTCGACACGGGCTCGGGGACTTTGGCGTTGGTGGTTCCTGGTCGGCGGCCTGCGGGGTGGCTGCTAGAGTCGCCCGCCATGTCAGGTCCATCGCATGCTTCAGGCCCCGCCCTTCCGCCGGCTTCTCACGGGCTGCGCGGCAAGCACCTTGTGCTCGGGCTCTCTGGCGGCGTGGCGTGCTACAAGGCCGCGGAACTGACGCGCCTGCTGGTCAAGGCCGGCGCCACCGTGCAGGTGGTGATGACGGACGCGGCGCTGCAGTTCATCACCGCGGCCACGATGCAGGCGCTGAGCGGCCGCGCCTTGCACACCAGCCAATGGGATGCGCGCGAGCCCAATGCGATGCCGCACATCAACCTGTCGCGCGAAGCAGACGCGATCCTGGTGGCGCCGGCCAGCGCCGACTTCATCGCCCAGCTGGCCCAGGGCCGCGCCGGCGAGCTGCTGGCCTTGCTGTGCCTGGCGCGGCCGCTGCAGACCTGCCCGCTGCTGCTGGCGCCGGCGATGAACCGCGAAATGTGGGCGCACCCGGCCACGCAGCGCAACGTGGCCCAGGTGCGGGCCGATGGCGCGCTGGTGCTGGGCCCGGCCGCCGGTGACCAGGCCTGCGGCGAGATCGGCGATGGCCGCATGCTGGAGGCGCAGGAACTCTGCGACGAGCTCGAGGCCCACTTCCAGCCCAAGCTGCTGGCCGGCCGCAGCCTGCTGGTGACGGCCGGGCCCACGTTCGAAGCCATCGACCCCGTGCGCGGCATCACGAACCACAGCAGCGGCAAGATGGGCTTTGCCATCGCGCGCGCGGCGGCCGAGGCCGGCGCGCAGGTCACGCTGGTGGCCGGCCCCGTTCACCTGCCGACGCCGCGCGGCGTGCGCCGCATCGATGTGCAGAGCGCGCAGCAGATGTTCGACGCCGTGTTGCCGCTGGCGCCTGCGCACGAGCTGTTCATCGCCACCGCCGCGGTGGCCGATTGGCGCCCGGTGGCACTGGCCGCGCAGAAGATCAAGAAGGACGGTTCGGGTGCCGCACCGTCGCTGGCGCTGACCGAGAACCCCGACATCCTGGCCGCCGTGGCGCGCCTGCCCCAAGCGCAGCGCCCGTGGTGCGTGGGCTTTGCGGCCGAGAGCGAACGCATCGTCGAGCACGCCCGTGCCAAGCGCCAGCGCAAGGGCGTGCCGCTGATCGTGGCCAACCACGGGCCGTCCACCTTCGGCCAGGACCACAACACCCTGGTGCTGGTGGACGAGCACGGCGAGACCGCTTTGCCGCCTGCCGACAAGCTGACGCTGGCGCGCCAGCTGGTGCACGAAGTGGCGCGCCGCGCGCCACCGCTGCGGAAGTGAGCCTGCGATGACCATCGTCGATGTGAAGCTGCTCGATGCGCGCATGGCGGAGGCCTTGCCGGCCTACGCCACGCCCGGCAGTGCCGGCCTGGACCTGCGCGCCTGCCTCGATGCGCCGCTGGAGCTGCTGCCCGGCGCCGCGGCGCTCATCCCTACGGGCCTGGCGGTGCACATCGGCGACCCGACTCTCGCCGCGATGCTGCTGCCACGTTCAGGCCTGGGCCACAAGCACGGCATCGTGCTGGGCAACCTGGTCGGCCTGATCGACAGCGATTACCAGGGCCCGCTGATGGTGAGCTGCTGGAACCGCAGCGACACCACCTACACCGTGCAGCCGATGGAGCGCATCGCGCAGATGGTGATCGTGCCCGTGGTGCAGGCGGCGTTTCGGGTGGTGGAGAGCTTCGAGAGCAGCGAACGCGGCGCGGCTGGCTTTGGCAGCACCGGCCGGGCCTGAAGTCTGATCAGTGCAGGTGCCCGCCAGGCGCCGAACCGCTGCTGCCCAGCAAGGAAACGGGCGTGCCGCCCAGGCTCTTGGCCTCGATCTCCTGCGGCGTGGCCTCGCGCACATCCCGCACCTGGATGTGCATGCGCAGCGACATGCCGGCCAGCGGGTGGTTGCCGTCCAGTACCACGTGCGAGGGGTAGATCTCGGTGACGATGTAGACCACGTCGCCGGGCATGTCGGGCGTGGCGTGCCCGGGCGGCAGGCCCTCGAAGGCCATGCCGGTTTCCAGCTGCTCGGGGAAGAGCTTGCGGTCCTCGAAACACACCAGTTCCGAGCGGTATTCACCGAAGGCGTGTTCGGGCTCCAGGTGCAGCTGCAGCTCTTCACCCACCGCGTGGCCGGCCAGCGCTTCTTCCACCTTCGCGAGCAGGTCATCACCGCCGTAGAAGAACTCCACGGGCTCGTTCAGCTCGTCGATGGGGCGGTTCTGGCCGTCGCTGAGCTTCCAGGTCAGGCTCACGACGCAAGGGTCTGAAATGATCATCGCCAAGATGATGGCACAGGCGCTTCGGCCAGAATCCAGCGATGGATGTGAACGCTGCAACACCGCTGCTCGGCGGCCTGAGCCCGGCCGCTTTCATGCGGCGCCATTGGCAGAAGAAACCGCTCCTCGTGCGCCAGGCCTGGCCGGAGGTGACGGTGCCCGTCTCGCGGCAGGCGCTGTTTGTGATGGCCGCGCAGGACGGCGTGGAATCGCGCCTCGTGCAGCGCACCGGCAGCACTGCTGCGGCCTGGCGCGTGCGCCAGGGCCCGATGCCGCGCAGCGCCTTGCCGCCGGTGGCACGGCCGGGCTGGACGCTGCTGGTGCAAGGCCTGGACCTGCACCTGCCTGCGGCCCGCGCGATGCTGGAGCGCTTTCGCTTCCTGCCCGACGCACGGCTGGACGACCTGATGCTGTCGTGGGCCAGCCCCGGTGGCGGCGTCGGGCCGCATGTCGATGCCTACGATGTATTTCTGCTGCAGGTGCAGGGCCGGCGTGAATGGCGCATCGCGCCGCCGGCTTCACGTCGCGAGCCGGCCTGGGTGGAGGGCGCGCCGCTGAAGTTGCTGCGCGATTTCGAGCCGACGCAAGGCTGGGTGCTGGAACCTGGCGACATGCTCTATCTGCCGCCGGGTTGGGGCCATGACGGCCAGGCCGTGGGCGGCGACTGCATGACCTGCTCGATCGGGTTTCGCGCGCCTTCGGCCGGCGAGCTGGCGCGTGAGCTGCTGCTGCGCCTGTCGGAAGACGAGGGCGACGGCCGGCTTTACCGCGACCCGAGCCAGCCCGCCACCGTGCACCCCGGCGAATTGCCGCCGGCGCTGGTGCAGTTTGCGCAGCAGGCCTTGCTGCGCCACCTGGCCGACCCCTTGGCGCTGCCGCGGGCTTTGGGCGAGATCCTCACCGAGCCGAAGCCGAACGTGTGGTTCGAGGCCTCGCCACCCGCCGCTGAGGCCAGTGCGCTGCAGCTGGATGCGCGCACACGCATGGCCTACGACGCACGCCACGTGTTCATCAATGGCGAGAGTTTTGTGGCCAGTGGCCGCGATGCGCGCCTGATGCGGGTGCTGGCCGATGTGCGCCGGCTTTCGGCACGGGAACGCCAGCAGCTCACGCAGGGCGCCGCTGAACTGCTTGACGAATGGTTGGGCGCCGGCTGGGCGCACGAGGTGGCGCCATGAGCGAGTCCGACAGCACCAAGGGCAGCCACAAGGACGGCAGCGAGACCCCGGCAGGCGAGGGCGCTCCGCGCATCGACAGCCGCCCCAGTTTCGTGGCCGCGTTGCGGTGGGGCTTCGACGCGGCGTTTGCCCAGGGCGCGCGCCGCATCGTCTGCGCCGACCCCGACTGGGCCGACTGGCCGCTGTGGAACGACCCCGGCCTGCTGCAGTCGATGGCAGCTTGGATGCGCCGGCCGCAGCGCCGCCTGGTGTTGCTGGCGCGCCATTACGACACGCTGGAGCGCCGCTGCCCGCGCTTCAACACCTGGCGCGCCGACTGGATGCATGCCATCGAAGCCTGGCAACCGCCGGAAGAACTGCAGCCGGAGTTGCCCACGGTGCTGGTCAGCGAGGGTGGCGAGCAACCGCTCAGCGTGCAGCTCATCGACGCCAAGCATTGGCGCGGCCGTGCCGAACAGGACGCGCAGCGTGCACGCCTGTGGTGCGACGAGCTTGACGCAGTTTTGCAACGGTCTGAGCGCACTTGGGCGGTGCGCCCTCTCGGTCTCTAGGGAATGCCCTAGGTCGCGCTATACTCGTGGGCTAGACCCGGGATAGAGCTCCCGCGTCTGTTGGATACCGTGAATTTTCCCGTGAATCTTTCGCGATGATGCATCTAAGCCACGGCGCAGGTGCACCGTCGCAAGCTCTGTCCCCATCCCAAACTTCGACAACATCCTTTTTAGGTCCACACATGAACAAGTCGCTCGTCCTCGCTTCTCTGGTTGCTGCCGTTGCCCTGGCCGCTTGCGGCAAGAAGGAAGAGGCTCCGGCGCCGGCTCCCGCCCCCGCGCCGATGGCCGCCCCGGCCGCCGCCGTGGCTGACGCCGCTGCCAGCGCCGCTTCCGCGGTGGCTGACAACGCCTCTGCCGCCATGGGCGCCGCCAACGCTGTTGCTGCCGCTGCCTCTGCAGCCGCCAGCGGCGCTGCGAAGTAAGCCGACACGCCGCAAGGCGTGTTCGTGATCTGGGAAGGCCGCCGCAAGGCGGCTTTTTCTTTTGTCCGCCCGACCTCTCTCGCTCAGGCCGCTGCCTCGAGCCCGCTGTCGAAATGCGCCTTCATCAGCCGCGCCGCGGCGGCCGCGTCCTGCGCCGCGATGGCCTGCATCAGTGCCCGGTGCTCGGCCAGCGATTCGGCCAGCCGCCCGCGCTTGAACAGCGAGTGGTGACGGTTGAGCTTCATCACCTTGCGCAGGTCTTGCACGGTCTGCAGTGCCCAGCGGTTGCCGGCCATCTGCAGCAGCGTGAGGTGAAAGGCCTCGTTGGTGGCGAAGAAGGCATCGCGCTGCCGCACCTGCTTTTCCAGCCGCGCATGCAGCCCGGCGAGTTCGGCGCGCTGCGCGGCGGTGGCGGTGGCGGCCACAGTGGCGGCAGCGTCGCTCTCCAGCAGACCCAGCAGGTGGTAAACCTGGGCCACGTCATCGCGCGAGACCTCGGTGACGTAGGCGCCGCGCCGCAGCTTCATCGTCACCAGGCCTTCCGTGGCCAGCACCTTGAGCGCTTCGCGCAGCGGCGTGCGGCTGATGCCGAACTCGGCGGCCAGCTTCAGCTCGTCGATCCAGCTGCCGGGCTCGAGGGCGCGCGCGAAGATCTGCTGGCGCAGGCGCTCGGCCACGTCTTGGTAGAGGGCGCGTGGCGACAAGGGTGCGGCGGTGGCGGAAATGGTGGCCAAGAGCCTCGAATGTCAGGTGGGTGCAGGTTTTGAATTCATAATTATGCAGACAGTCGGATGATCGACAAGGCCTGAGGAGTGCAGACATGAACGAGCGCAGCGGCGAGAGCGAGTTCGCCGGAGCCACGCTGGAGCAATGGCGCCGCGCGGCGGTCAAGTCGGCGCCCGGTGGCGAGCTGCAGGCGCTGAACTGGGTGACGCCCGAGGGCATCACCGTGAAGCCGCTCTACACGGCAGCCGACATCGCGGCGCTGCCGAACCCGCCCCTGGCTGACACCCTGCCCGGTTTCGAGCCCTACATCCGCGGCCCGCAAGCCACGATGTACGCCGCGCGGCCCTGGACCATCCGCCAGTACGCGGGCTTTTCCACCGCCGAAGACAGCAATGCCTTCTACCGCCAGGCCCTGGCCGCCGGCGGGCAGGGCGTGAGCGTGGCTTTCGATCTGGCCACGCACCGCGGCTATGACAGCGACCACCCGCGCGTGACCGGCGACGTGGGCAAGGCCGGCGTGGCCATCGACAGCGTGGAGGACATGAAGATCCTCTTCGACGGCATCCCGCTCGACAAGGTCAGCGTGAGCATGACGATGAACGGCGCCGTGCTGCCGGTGCTGGCGGGCTACGTGGTCGCGGCCGAAGAGCAGGGCGTTGCGCAGGATCAGTTGAGCGGCACCATCCAGAACGACATCCTCAAGGAGTTCATGGTCCGCAACACCTACATCTACCCGCCCGGGCCTTCGATGCGCATCGTGGCCGACATCATCGAGTACACGGCGCAGCAGATGCCGAAGTTCAACTCGATCAGCATCAGCGGCTACCACATGCAGGAAGCCGGCGCGAACCAGGCGCTGGAGCTCGCATTCACGCTGGCGGACGGCAAGGAGTACGTGAAGACGGCGATCGCCAAGGGCCTGGATGTGGACGCCTTCGCCGGGCGCCTGAGTTTCTTCTGGGCCATCGGGATGAACTTCTATCTCGAGATCGCGAAGATGCGCGCAGCGCGGCTGCTGTGGACGCGCATCATGAAGGGCTTCGGCGCGAAGAGCCCGAAGAGCCTGATGCTGCGCACGCACTGCCAGACCAGCGGCTGGAGCCTGACCGAGCAGGACCCGTACAACAACGTCGTGCGCACCACCGTCGAGGCCATGGCCGCGGTGTTCGGCGGCACGCAGAGCCTGCACACCAACAGCTTCGACGAGGCCATCGCGCTGCCCACGGAGACCAGTTCGCGCATCGCGCGCAACACGCAGCTGATCCTCCAGGAAGAGACCCACATCACCAGCGTCGTCGACCCCTGGGCGGGCAGCTACATGATGGAGACGCTGACGCAGGAGATGGCTGACAAGGCCTGGGCGATCATCGAAGAGGTCGAGGCCCAGGGCGGTATGACGCAGGCGGTCGATTCCGGCTGGGCCAAGCTGAAGATCGAAGCCAGCGCCGCAGAGAAGCAGGCGCGCATCGACAGCGGCAAGGACGTGATCGTCGGTGTCAACAAGTACAAGCTCGTCAAAGAGGATGCGATCGACATTCGCGAGGTCGACAACGTCAAGGTGCGTGAGGGCCAGGTGGCCCGGCTGCAGCAGATTCGTGCCACGCGCGATGCGGCCCAGGTGCAGGCGGCGCTCGATGCCTTGACGGCCTGCGCCGAAACGGGCCAGGGCAATCTGCTGGCCCTCAGCATCGATGCGATGCGGCTACGTGCCACGGTGGGCGAGGTGAGCGAGGCGCTGGAAAAGGTCTTCGGGCGCCACCGCGCCGACATCCAGAAGGTGACCGGTGTGTACGCAGCCGCTTACGACAGTGCCGAAGGCTGGGACAAGCTCAAGGCCGAAATTGCCGAATTCGGCGAAGCGCAGGGCCGCCGCCCGCGCGTGATGATCGCCAAGCTGGGCCAGGACGGCCATGACCGCGGCGCCAAGGTGGTGGCCACGGCCTTCGCCGACCTCGGCTTCGACGTCGACATGGGCCCGCTCTTCCAGACGCCCGAGGAATGCGCGCGCCAGGCCATCGAGAACGACGTGCACGCGGTGGGCGTCAGCACGCTGGCGGCGGGCCACAAGACGCTCGTGCCAGCGATCATTGCGTCATTGAGGGCGCAGGGCGCCGACGATGTCATCGTCTTCGTCGGCGGCGTGGTTCCGAAGCAGGACTACGACTTCCTCTACGACGCTGGCGTGAAGGGCATCTACGGCCCGGGCACGCCGATACCGGTGAGCGCCAAAGACGTGCTCGAGCAGATCAGGCGCGCCCTGGCGCCGGCTTGACGACGGCGTGATGAGTCCTGCCGACCAGGCGCTGTTCGACGCGGTTCGTGGTGCCGAGGGGCCGGCCCAGCGCCGCGCGCTGGCCAAGACCATCACGCTGCTGGAAAGCACGCGCGCCGACCACCGGCTGCGTGCCGACGCGTTGCTGAATGCGCTGCTGCCGAAGACCGGCGGTGCGTTCCGCCTGGGCATCAGCGGGGTGCCCGGCGTGGGCAAGAGCACCTTCATCGAGGCGCTGGGTCTGTTCCTGATCGAGCGCGGCCACCGCGTCGCGGTGCTGGCGGTGGACCCCAGCAGCAGCCTGGGCGGTGGCAGCATCCTCGGCGACAAGACGCGCATGGAACGCCTGAGCGTGCATGAACGCGCCTACATCCGCCCCAGCCCCAGCAGCGGCACGCTGGGCGGCGTGGCCGAGAAAACGCGCGAGGCGATGCTGGTGTGCGAAGCGGCGGGCTTTGATGTCGTCATCGTCGAAACCGTGGGTGTGGGCCAGAGCGAAACCGCGGTGGCCGGCATGACCGACATGTTCGTGCTGATGCAGCTGCCCAATGCCGGCGACGACCTGCAGGCCATCAAGAAAGGCGTGATGGAGCTG
This sequence comes from Betaproteobacteria bacterium, assembly GCA_031372905.1. Taxonomy (GTDB): domain Bacteria; phylum Pseudomonadota; class Gammaproteobacteria; order Burkholderiales; family Burkholderiaceae_C; genus Rubrivivax. The sequence goes on along the minus strand of JANMMD010000351.1, from coordinate 1,160 downwards.
GCCGACCTGGTGCTCATCAACAAGGCCGACCTCGATGCCGCCGCGGCCACCCGCGCCCGCGCGCAGATCGCCAGCGCCCTGCGTTTCTTCGGCCCGCATGCCCAGCACGGCGCCGAGGTGATGCAGCTCAGCGCGCTGCTGGGCCAGGGGCTGCCCGAGTTCTGGGCCGCGGTGAGCCGCTTCCGCCAAGAACGCAGCGCCAACGGCGCACTCGCCGAACGCCGCCACGCGCAAGACCAGGCCTGGATGTGGGAACGCATCGAGGCCGGCCTGCGCCAGCGTTTCCGTGAGCACGCGCAAGTGCGCGCGGCGCTGCCGGCCGTCTGCGACGAGGTGCGCGCGGGAAGGCTGGCGGCGAGCGTGGCCGCGCGCCGCCTGCTCGACCTGTTGAATTGAGAAGATCGAAAAGAGGAAAGAGCCCCCATGCACGACATCATTGAACAGCTGGAGAAGAAGCGCGCTGCGGCCCGCCTGGGCGGTGGCGAGAAGCGCATTGCCGCCCAGCATGCCAAAGGCAAGCTCACCGCCCGCGAGCGGCTGGAACTGCTGCTGGACGAAGGCAGCTTCGAAGAGTGGGACATGTTCGTCGAGCACCGCTGCGCCGATTTCGGCATGGAGAACAACCGCCCGCCGGGTGACGGCGTCGTCACCGGCTACGGCATGATCAACGGCCGCCTGGTGTTCGTGTTCAGCCAGGATTTCACCGTCTTCGGGGGTGCCTTGAGCGAGGCCCATGCCGAGAAGATCTGCAAGGTGATGGACCAGGCGATGAAGGTGGGCGCACCCGTCATCGGCCTGAACGACAGCGGCGGCGCGCGCATCCAGGAAGGCGTGGCCTCGCTCGGCGGCTATGCCGAGGTCTTCCAGCGCAACGTGATGGCCAGCGGCGTGGTGCCGCAGATCAGCATGATCATGGGCCCCTGTGCCGGCGGCGCGGTGTATTCACCGGCCATGACCGACTTCATCTTCATGGTGAAGGACAGCAGCTACATGTTCGTCACTGGCCCGGAAGTGGTGAAGACCGTGACGCACGAGGAAGTGACGGCCGAAGAGCTGGGCGGCGCGCTCACGCACACGGGCAAGAGCGGTGTCGCCGACCTGGCCTTCGAGAACGACGTCGAGGCCATCGCCATGCTGCGCCGCTTCTTCAACTACCTGCC
>JANMMD010000271.1:0-2109 GCA_031372905.1 Betaproteobacteria bacterium | reverse complement strand
CGTGTCGGTGATGGTGGCGGTGCCGACCTCGAAGTTGCGCTTGGCCGAGGCCAGCACCTCGGTGATGCCGGTGCGGTTGGCGCGTGTGCTGGTCAACGTGTCCTGCGCACCCAGCACGTCGAAGTAGGCCAGCGCGACGCGCAGGATGAGGTCTTGCTCGGCGGTGTCCAGATCCGCTTGCGCGGTGACCAGCGACTTGCGGGCTTGTTCGACCGTGACGCCGTTGGCGCGGTTGAACAGCGGGTAGCGGCCATCGAAGCGGCCCGAGATCGTGTTGGTGCCGAGGCGTCCGAAGTTGGGCGGGTCGGTCTGTGTGGCGGTGGCGCCGGCGACGGCCGCCACTGACGGCCGCAGCAGCGCTTCGCTTTGCGCCACGCGGTATTCCACCGAGGCCGCAGCGGCCTTGGCCGCCAGGTAAGTGGCGTCGAACCCGCGAGCTGCGTCGTAGAGCTCCTGCAGGCTTTGCGCCGAGGCCAGGCCGGGCAGCAAGATCAGGGCAGCGGCAGCCAGGGGACGAAGCACCGCCAGCCGGCCGGGAACAGTGAAAGACATGCGGAATTCCTCAGACGCGAAAACAGGCGCGGTTATAGGTGCGAAGCCGCCACCGCCGCAGCCCCGATGCGACGACCTGCGTCTGCAGGGCGCCATGCGGCCGGAAAGCGGCGACGGACGGCGAGGCCTCGTGGCATCAGAAATGGAAGCGCGTCGGCTCGGCAAAACCTTCCAGCCGGGGCGCCACGGTGTCGAAGAGATCGGTCTCGGTGTAGGCGGCATCGCCGGCCCGCGTGAAGAGGCGCGCGCGCATGATGGGCTCGTCACCCACCACGGCCACGAGGCGGCCGCCCAGCTTCAACTGCTGCAGCAGCGCCCGCGGCACCTCGGCCACCGAGCCCGACAGCACGATGGCATCGAACGGTGCTTCGCCGGGCAGGCCGCGGGCGCCATCGGCGGCTTTCACGTCCATCACCTTCGCATTCACGATGCCGTTGCGCGCCAGGCTGGCCCGCGCCGCCGCGGCCAGCGCAGGGCGGCATTCCAGGCTGATGACCTGCATGGCGCGGTGCGCCAGCAAGGCGGCCATGAAGCCGCTGCCAGTGCCGATCTCGAGCACGCGTTCGTGGCGCTGCACCTGCAGGTCCTGCAGCAAGCGCGCCTCGACCTTGGGCTCGAGCATGCTCTGGCCATCGCCCAGCGGCACCTGGGTATCGACGAAGGCCAGCGCCTTCAGCGCCGGCGGCACGAAGTCTTCACGGCGCACGGTGGCCAGCAGCGATAGCACGGCCTGGTCCAGCACCTCCCAGGGGCGGATCTGCTGCTCGATCATGTTGAAGCGGGCGAGTTCTGTGTTCATGCGGTGCCTTGCAGGGTTGTTCGCTGGGTTGTTCAGGGCAACCCGAAATTTTAGGTGGCGGCCGGGGCGTCGATGGCCGGCTCCGCAGGGGCGGGCGGTGCGCGGCGGAAGCCGCGCCTTGCCCAGGCTGCAAGATCATCCAGCCAGCAATACACCACCGGCACCACCACCAGCGTGAGCAGCGACGAGGTGATGACGCCGCCGATCACGGCCTGACCCATGGGCGCGCGCTGCTCGCTGCCTTCGGTGAGCGCAAAGGCCAGCGGCACCATGCCGAAGACCATCGCCAGCGTCGTCATCAGGATGGGGCGCAGCCGCACCTTGGCAGCTTCCAGCAGCGCGGCATTGCGGTCCATGCCCGTCTCGCGGGCGCGAATGGCGAAGTCCACCAGCAGGATGGCGTTCTTCGTCACCAGCCCCATCAGCATCACGATGCCGATGATGCTGAACATGTTCAGCGTGCTGCGGAAGGCCAGCAGCGCCAGCACCACGCCGATCAGTGTCAGCGGCAGGCTGCTCATCAGCGCCAGCGGCTGCAGGAAGCTCTTGAACTGGCTGGCCAGGATCATGTAGATGAAGACGATGGCCAGCGCCAGCGCACCCACCGCGTAGGTGAAGGACTCCTGCATGTTCTTCGTGCTGCCGCCGAAGGTGTAGCGGTAGCCCGGCGGCCAGGCGATGCTGTCGAGCACGGCGCGGATGTCGGTCGTCACCTCGCCCGTACTGCGGCCGAGCGGGTTGGCATCGACGTTGATCTC
>JANMMD010000259.1:0-1707 GCA_031372905.1 Betaproteobacteria bacterium | reverse complement strand
CCTCGGCCAGCCTGCAGCCGGTGCTGGGCGCGGTGCTGCAGCGTTTGCGCCAGGCCTTCGACCTGGATGCCGACCCGGCGCTGATCGACCCCGTGATGGCGCTGCTGCCGGTGCCGCACCGCCCCGGCGCACGCCTCCCGGGCGCGATGGACGGCTTCGAGGTTGCGGTGCGCATCATCCTGGGCCAGCAGGTCACGGTGAAGGCCGCGCGCACGCTCACGCAAAGGCTGGTGAACCGGTATGGCCTGCCGCTGGACACCCCCTTCCCCGCACTGACCCACCTCTTCCCCGATGCGCCCACGCTGGCCGCTGCCGACCCCGAGGTCATCGGCAAGCAGGGCCTCGTGCGCCAGCGTGTGAAGGCCCTGCAGGCGCTGGCCGCGGCGGTGGTGGCCGGCCGCATCGAGCTGCACCGCAGCGCGCCGCTGCAGCCCACGCTGGACGCCCTGCGCGCGCTGCCCGGCATCGGCGACTGGACGGCCCAGCTCATCGCGATGCGCGCATTGGCCTGGCCCGATGCCTGGCCGGCCAGCGACATCGGCCTGATGAACGTGCTGGGCTCGCGCAACCCGGCCCAGATCACCGCGCTGGCCGAAGCCTGGCGGCCCTGGCGCGCCTATGCCGTGATGCGCTTGTGGCACCGCGTCGAAACCCTGGAATGAAGAGCATGAACACCAACCTCGAAGCGCAGCTGCGCGTGGACAGCCCGCTGGGCCCGCTGACCCTGGCCGCCACCGCGCGTGGCCTGGCGCTGGTGTGGTTCGACGACCAAGCGCGTCGCGCTGACACGGTGGACGCGCCGGTGGATGCGCAGCACCCGCATCTGGCGCAGGCCGCGCGTGAACTGCAGGCCTACTGGGCCGCGCCGCAACAGCCCTTCACCGTGCCGCTGGACCCGGCGGGCACACCCTTCCAGCAGGCGGTGTGGCAGGTGCTGCGCGGCATCGCACCGGGCGCCACGGTGAGCTACGGCGCGGTGGCCCTGGCCGTCCAGAAGCCGGCCGCGGTGCGCGCGGTGGGTGCGGCCATCGGCCGCAACCCACTGGGCATCATCGTGCCCTGCCACCGCGTCATCGGCAGCCAGGGCTCGCTGACCGGCTATGCCGGCGGCCTGCCGCGCAAGCAGGCGCTGCTGGTGCTGGAAGGCGCCTTGCTGGCCTGACGAGCATGGGGCAGAAGATGAAACCCCGCGACCAGATCGAGCTGCTCCTGCTTGGCGCCATCTGGGGCGCCTCGTTCCTGTTCATGCGCCTGGGCGCGGCCGACTTCGGCGCGCTGGCGCTGTCCTTCCTGCGCGTGGCGGGCGCCAGCCTGCTGCTCCTGCCGATCCTGGCTTGGCGCGGCGAGCTGCCGGCGTTGCGCCGGCACTGGCGCGCCATCGCGGTGGTGGGCGTCATCAACTCGGCGCTGCCTTTCGTGCTGTTCGCGTTGGCCGCGCTGGTGCTGGGCACCGGCCTGATGGCGGTGTTCAACGCCACGGCGCCGATCTGGGGCGCTTTCTTCGCGTGGGTGTGGCTGGGCGAAAAGCTCGACCGCGGCCGCCTGCTGGGCCTGGTCGTGGGCGTAGCGGGTGTCGTGGGCCTGGCCTGGGGCAAAGCGGGCTTGAAGCTGGGCAGCGACGGCATGAGCCCCGCCCTGGGCATCGCTGCCTGCGTGGCCGCCACCGTGCTGTACGGCCTGGCCGCGAACTACACGCGCAAGCGACTC
>JANMMD010000255.1:0-3317 GCA_031372905.1 Betaproteobacteria bacterium | reverse complement strand
AAGGAAGTCGCCGAAAGCATCGGCCTGGGGCAGCCGCGCGGCGCGCTGGTGCTCAGCGTCGAGAAGGACGGCCCCGCCGACAAGGCGGGCGTGGAGGCTGGCGACATCGTCGTGAAGGTGGACGGCCGCACGGTCGAGAAGCAGGGCGACCTGCCGCGTTTCGTTGGCGGCATCAAGCCCGGCAGCAAGAGCACGCTGCAGGTCTTCCGCCGTGGCGCCACGAAAGACCTCAGCCTGACCGTGGCCGAGTTCGAGGCTGACCGCCCGACGCGCCGTGCCGGCGCACCGGAACCCGGCAGCAGTGCGCCCGTGGCCAAGGCCATCCTGGGCCTGACGGTGTCGGACCTGAGCGACGCGCAGAAGCGCGAACTGCGCATCCGTGGTGGGGTGAAGGTCGAATCCGTCGACGGTGCAGCGGCGCGTGCGGGTGTGCGCGAAGGCGATGTCATCCTCTCGATGGACAACACCGAGATCACCGACATCAAGCAATTCATGACCGTGGCGACGAAAGCCGAGAAGGCGCGCGCCGTCAGCGTGATGGTGCGTCGCGGGGAGTGGACGAACTACCTGGTCATCCGCCCGACGCGCTGATCGGGCCGCCGATCTGAACCGCCGGCCCCGCCCGGCGGGTTTCCAAGTTGACCCGCATTGCGGGTCTTTCCACATCGTGAGATGACGGTCGGCGGTCTTGGGCGTGGTTTTCGTCTCGCCAAAGCGGCCCAAGTTAGTGACCTTTCACTTCAATTCGACCTGCTCTGCGATTAGCGCCGGCGCTGTCTAGAATCGAGATCAGTTTGGCGCGGTTTACCTGTTGTTCGAGCCGGTAGCTGGCATGAATCTGATCATCCACAGCCTGCGTCGATGCCTGTGGATAAACTGTGGACGATATCTTCCTGTCTGATCGCTGCAACGGCCGGAAATCAAGCAACGACGCGGGTTCCCGGGCTTTTGTTTTGGCTACAATGAATGCCCAACAAGCAGTTGCCAAACGTTCTGTTGGAAGGCGCGTCATCCATTTGGACGCGCCTTTTTTTTAGCTGTTTGCCGGCGCGGGCTGCCCAGCATCGCGCGCCGCCGCAAGCCACCTGCCGGGCCGCGCGAGCATCGCGAGACCGCTGCTCCATGGCACCGAACGCGGCCCCGCCGCGACGCAATCAAGTTCGATGAAGCACATCCGCAACTTCTCCATCATTGCCCACATCGACCACGGCAAGAGCACGCTGGCCGATCGCATCATCCAGCGCTGCGGCGGCCTCTCCGACCGTGAAATGGAAGCGCAGGTGCTCGACTCGATGGACATCGAGCGCGAGCGCGGCATCACCATCAAGGCGCAGACCGCCGCGCTGGAATACAAGGCCCGTGACGGCCAGGTCTACCAGCTCAACCTCATCGACACGCCGGGGCACGTCGACTTCTCGTATGAAGTGAGCCGTTCGCTGAGTGCCTGCGAAGGTGCGCTGCTGGTCGTCGATGCTTCGCAAGGCGTCGAAGCACAGACCGTGGCCAACTGCTACACCGCGCTGGACCTCGGCGTGACCGTGGTGCCGGTGCTGAACAAGATGGACCTGCCGCAGGCCGACCCTGACAACGCCAAGGCCGAGATCGAGGACGTGATCGGCATCGACGCGACCGACGCCATTCCGTGCAGCGCCAAGACCGGCATGGGCCTGGACGACATCATCGAAGCGGTGATCGCGCGCATGCCGCCGCCCAAGGGCGACCCCGCCGGCCCGCCGCGCGCGATGATCATCGACAGTTGGTTCGACAACTATGTCGGCGTGGTGATGCTGGTGCGGGTGGTCGATGGCTCGCTGAGCAAGGGCGAGCGCATCCGCATGATGGCCAGCGGCGCGGTCTACAACATCGAGCACATGGGCGTGTTCACGCCCAAGAGCCTGCCGCGGGATTCGCTCAAAGCCGGTGAGGTGGGCTTCGTCATCTGCGGCATCAAGGAACTGCAGGCCGCCAAGGTGGGCGACACGCTGACGCTGGACAAGAAGCTGCCCAACAACGCCGGCCCGGCCGCCACCGCGCTGCCGGGCTTCAAGGAAATCCAGCCACAGGTCTTTGCCGGCTTGTATCCCACCGAAGCCAGCGAATACGACCAGCTGCGCGACGCGCTGGAAAAGCTCAAGCTCAACGACAGCAGCCTGCGCTACGAGCCCGAGGTGAGCCAGGCCTTGGGCTTCGGCTTCCGTTGCGGCTTCCTGGGCCTGCTGCACATGGAGATCGTGCAAGAGCGGCTGGAGCGTGAGTTCGACCAGGACCTCATTACCACGGCGCCCAGCGTGGTCTACGAGGTCGAGCTGAACGACGGCACGGTGATCCAGGTCGAGAACCCGAGCAAGATGCCGGATCTCGGCCGCATCCGGGAGATCCGCGAGCCCATCGTCACCGTACACCTTTACATGCCGCAAGACAGCGTTGGCCCGGTGATGACGCTGGCCAACCAGAAGCGCGGCGTGCAGCTGAACATGGCCTACCACGGCAGGCAGGTCATGCTGACGTATGAGCTGCCGCTGGCCGAGATCGTGCTGGACTTCTTCGACAAGCTGAAGAGCGTGAGCCGTGGCTACGCCAGCATGGACTACGAGTTCAAGGAATTCCGCGCCGCCGAGGTGGTGAAGGTCGACATGCTGATCAACGGCGACCGCATCGACGCCTTGAGCCTCATCGTGCACCGCAGCCAGAGCCAGTACCGGGCGCGCCAGGTGGCGGCGAAGATGCGCGAGATCATCCCGCGCCAGATGTACGACGTGGCCATCCAGGCGGCCATCGGCGCCAACATCATCTCGCGCGAGAACATCAAGGCGCTGCGCAAGAACGTGCTGGCAAAATGCTACGGCGGCGACATCACGCGCAAGAAGAAGCTGCTGGAAAAACAAAAGGCCGGCAAGAAGCGCATGAAGCAGATCGGCTCCGTCGAGGTGCCGCAAGAGGCCTTCCTCGCCATCCTCCAAGTGGACAACTGAACATCTTGATCTCCTCCCTGACCGCGGGCCTGTTCGGCCTGCTCATCGTCTACCTCGGCGGCTGGTTTCTCGGTTTCTGGACCGGCAACTTCTCGCTCCTGCTGTTCGTGCTGACCGTGGTCACGCTGGCCTACTGGCTGGCGGAACGCTTCCGCTTCCGCCCCGCGCGCGAAGCTGCCGCGCAAGCGCTGGCGGTGCAGGATGTCGAACGTCGTGCCGGGCTGGCACGCATGGGCATCCAGAAGGTCGATGGCGACGTCGAGGCCGCGCGCCAGAAGCTGCTGATGCAGCCCTGGTGGCTGGACTGGACCGCGGGGCTGTTCCCGGTCATCCTGGTCGTCTTCC
>JANMMD010000186.1:0-22500 GCA_031372905.1 Betaproteobacteria bacterium | reverse complement strand
GACCTCGTCTTCGGCCCGCAGACGCTGCACCGCCTGCCGCAGATGATCGAAGCGCGCGCCGCACAGCGCCGCCCGCAAGTGGACATCAGCTTCCCCGAGATCGAGAAGTTCGACCACCTGCCGCCGGCCAAGGTGGACGGCGCCTCGGCCTTCGTGTCGATCATGGAAGGCTGCAGCAAGTACTGCAGCTACTGCGTCGTGCCCTACACGCGCGGCGAGGAAGTGCACCGCCCGCTGGACGACGTGCTGGCCGAGGTGGCCGGCCTGGCGGCGCAGGGCGTGAAGGAAGTGACGCTGCTGGGGCAGAACGTCAACGCCTACCGCGGCGTGATGGGCGGCACCAGCGAGATCTGCGATTTCGCACTGCTCATCGAACTGGTGGCCGAGATCCCGGGCGTGGAGCGCATCCGCTACACCACGAGCCACCCGAACGAGTTCACGCAGCGCCTCATCGATGTCTACGCACGTGTGCCCAAGCTCGTGAACCACCTGCACCTGCCAGTGCAGCACGGCTCAGACCGCATCCTGATGGCGATGAAGCGCGGCTACACCGCGATGGAATACAAGAGCACCCTCCGCAAACTGCGTGCGGTGCGGCCCGACATCAGCATGAGCAGCGACTTCATCGTCGGTTTCCCCGGCGAAACCGAAGAAGACTTCGGCAAGATGATGAAGCTCATCGAGGACGTGGGCTACGACAGCAGCTTCAGCTTCGTCTTCAGCAAGCGCCCGGGCACGCCCGCGGCAGCGTTGCACGACGACACGCCGCAAGACGTTAAGTTGAAGCGCCTGCAGCACCTGCAGGCCACCATCGAGCAGAACGTGCGCCGCATCAGCGCCAGCCGCCTGGGCACGGTGCAGCGCATCCTGGTGGAAGGGCCTTCACGCAACAGCGGGAAGGCCGGCAAGCCGGGCAACGGCAGCACCGAGATGATGGGCCGCACCGAATGCAACCGCATTGTGAACTTCGACGGTGGGCCGAACGCTGCGCGGCTGGCCGGCCAGATGCTGGATGTGCACATCACCGAAGCGCTGCCGCATTCGCTGCGCGGCGAGTTGGTCTTGCGTGATGGCGAAACGGTCAGCGACGCCCCGGCCCGAAGCCCCGCCACCACAGCATGACGCTGCACGCCAGCACCATGCCGGCGTATGTGGCCATCTTGCCGTCGCGGCCGAAGACCACGAGGCCTGCGAGAGTGACCACCGCGCAGGCCACGGCCGCGGGCAGGGCCAGGCGCCTGAAGCTCACGGGCGCCAGCTCGCGCCGCCACATCAGCTTGGCCAGTGCCGCGGCCAGCGCCGCAAGCGCCACGGCGGGCAGAAACAAATTGCCCAGGTGCAGCAAGGCGTCCAGCGGTCCCATTGCTTGTTCCGTCAGTTCCGTGTGTGTTCTTGTGGGTCGGGCCGCTGCCGGCAGGGCCCGAAACCTACAATTCTGACGTGAGTGTTTTCACCCTCGGCCTGAACCACACCACCGCGCCGCTGGACGTGCGCGGCAAGCTGGCGTTTTCACCTGAGCAGATGGCGCCCGCGCTGCACGGCCTGCGCGAACGCCTGGTGCGCGTGGTGCCCGAGGCGGCCATCGTCAGCACCTGCAATCGCACCGAGCTGTACGTCGCGGCCCCTGCCGAAAAGGCCCATGAGCTGGTGCGCCCGGCCATCGACTGGCTGGCCGAACAAGGCGGCATCAGCGGCAGCCAGCTGCTCAGCCACAGCTACGTGATGGAAGACCGCCTGGCCGCGCGCCATGCCTTCCGCGTGGCCGCAGGCCTGGACAGCATGGTGCTGGGAGAGCCGCAGATCCTGGGCCAGATGAAGCAGGCCGTGCGCCTGGCCGACGAAGCCGGCACGCTGGGCACCACGCTGCACCAGCTCTTCCAGCGCAGCTTCGCGGTGGCCAAGGAGGTGCGCAGCTCCACCGAGATCGGCGCGCACAGCATCAGCATGGCCGCGGCGGCCGTGCGCCTGGCCGCGCAGCTTTTCGAAGACCTGAACAAGATCAAGGTGCTCTTCGTCGGCGCCGGCGAGATGATCGAACTCGTGGCCACGCATTTCGAGGCCAAGGGCCCGAAGTCCATCGCCCTGGCCAACCGCACGCTGGAACGCGGTGAACGCCTGGCCAGCCGCTTCGGCGGCGAAGCCATGCAGCTGTCGGACATCCCGCACCGCCTGCACGAATTCGACGCCGTCATCTCCTGCACCGCGAGCACGCTGCCCATCATCGGCCTGGGCGCGGTGGAGCGCGCGCTGAAGGTGCGCAAGCGGCGGCCGATGTTCATGGTCGACCTCGCCGTGCCGCGCGACATCGAGCCCGAGGTGGCGCGGCTGGCCGACGTCTACCTCTATACCGTGGACGACCTCTCCACGCTGGTGCAGACGGCCGGTGAAAAGCGCCAGGCCGCGGTGCAGCAGGCCGAGGCCATCATCGATGCCGGCGTGCAGAGCTTCGAGCACTGGCTGGGGCAGCGCGCCGCGGTGCCGCTGATCCAGGCGCTGAACCGCCAGGCCGACGACTGGGGCGCCATCGAACTGGCCCGCGCGCGCAAGGCCCTGGCACGCGGCGAAACGCCCGAGCAGGTGCTGGAAGCCCTGGCGCGCGGCCTGACGAGCAAGATGCTGCACGGCACGCTGGCCGAGCTGCATGCGGCCGATGGCGAAGAGCGCTCGCGCCTGGCGCACACCGTGCAGCGACTCTTCCTGCGCCAGGGCACGCGGCCGGGCATTGGCGAACGCGAGTCTTAGCGGCGCTGCCGCTTCTCGCCACGCCGCTGCCGCCCGTCTGCTTCGACACCCCGGCGGCACCCCCGCCGCCCTGCACCACCGCCCGATGAACCTTTCGCTGCGCGACCAATTTGAACGCCTGGCCCTGCGCCTGGCCGAGCTGGATGCCACGCTGGCCGACCCCGCCGTGGCCAGCGACATCAAGCGCTGGCGCTCGCTGTCGCGTGAACAGGCCGAGGCGAATGGCATCGTGCAGCGTTACCGGCAGTACCAGCAGCGCGAGGCCGACATGGCCGCCGCGCACGAGATGCAGGCCCAGGAGACGGACAGCGAGATGGCCGAGATGGCGCAGGAGGAGATCGCTGCGGCCGGCGCCGACATGGCGCGCCTGGAAGCCGAGCTGCAAGCGGCACTGATCCCGAAAGACCCCGACGACGAACGCGCCGCCTTCGTCGAGATCCGCGCCGGCACCGGTGGCGACGAGAGTGCCCTCTTCGCCGGCGACCTGGCGCGCATGTACCTGCGCTACTTCGAACGCCAGGGCTGGCGCGTCGAAGTGATGAGCCAGAGCGACAGCGAGCTCGGCGGCTACAAGGAGTTGGTGCTGCGCGTGGCGGGTGACGCAGCGAGCCAGGTCTATGGCCAGCTGCGCTTCGAGAGCGGTGGCCACCGCGTGCAACGCGTGCCCACCACGGAAAGCCAGGGCCGCATCCACACCAGCGCCTGCACGGTGGCCGTGATGCCCGAGCCCGACGAAGCCGAAGAGATCACGCTGAATCCGGCCGATCTGCGCATCGACACCTTCCGCGCCAGCGGCGCCGGTGGCCAGCACATCAACAAGACCGACAGCGCGATCCGCATCACCCACCTGCCCACGGGTCTGGTGGCGGAGTGCCAGGACGACCGCAGCCAGCACCGCAACAAGGCCAAGGCGATGGCGGTGCTGCAGGCGCGGCTGCGCGACAAGGAACACAGCGAACGCGCCGCAAAAGAGGCGGCCACGCGCAAGGGCCTGATCGGCAGCGGCGACCGCAGCGACCGCATCCGCACCTACAACTTCCCGCAGGGCCGGCTCACCGACCACCGCATCAACCTGACGCTGTACAAGCTGGGTCAGATCATGGACGGCGACCTGCGCGACGTGGTGGACGCGCTGCAGGCCGCGCGCGCGGCCGAGCAGTTGGCGCAGCTGGAAGCTGGGCCGCGATAGATGGCGGCTGGCTTGCCCACGATGCGCATCCGCGATGCATCGGCCCAGGCGCAAGCCGCAGGGCTGGAGCGCCTGGAAGCGCAGCGGCTGCTGCAGCATCTCTTGCAGCAGGGCCGCGCCTGGCTGATGGCGCATGACGACGCAGCCTTGAGCGAACAACAAGCCAGCGACTGGCAGGCCCTGCTGGCCCGCCGCGTGGCTGGTGAGCCGCTGGCCTACCTGACAGGCGAGCGTGAATTCCACGGCCTGCCGCTGCGCGTGAGCCCGGCGGTGCTGGTGCCGCGGCCCGACACCGAGACCTTGGTGGACTGGGCGCTGGAGCTGCTGGCTGGCCCGCTGGCCGCGCAAGAAGCGCCGCAGGTGGCCGACCTGGGCACCGGCAGCGGCGCTATCGCCCTGGCGGTGAAACACGCTTGCCTGCGCGCCGCGGTGCGCGCCAGCGACGCCAGCACCGACGCCTTGGCCGTGGCGCGCCTCAACGGCCAGCGGCTCGGCCTGGAGATCGCCTGGTCGCACGGCAGCTGGTGGCAGGCCTACGGCGCGCCCGCGCTGCACCTGGCCTTGTCCAACCCGCCCTACGTCGCCGCCGCAGACCCCCACCTGCCCGCGCTGCATCACGAGCCGCTTTCGGCGCTGGTGCCGCCCGGTGGCGACGGCCTGAGCGCGCTGGCTGCCATCATCAGCGCTGCGCCCGTGCACCTGGAGGCCGACGGCTGGCTGCTGCTGGAACACGGTTTCGACCAGGCCGATGCGGTGGCCGACTTGCTGCGGAACGCAGGTTTCGTCGAGGTGCAGCACCGCCACGATCTGGGCGGCCACCGCCGATGCACGGGCGGGCGCTGGCCAGACGCAACCTGAGGTAAGCGCCCGCGAAAGCGGCACTTTGCACCGGGCACCCCGCTACCCATCCGGCGGCCGGAAGCCTAGGATGCAAGCGTGCCTCGGGTCTGGCCTGCCGTCTCGGCAAGCCCCCGCAGCCTGCGCAGGAGCGAACGATGTCCCACTTTGCCCTCGCCCATGTTGTGGCCCGCGCCGCCTCCGTGGCCAGCGCCTGTGCCCTGGTGCTGATCAGCAGCAACGCCGCCGCCCAGCACGGGTTGAGCACGAACAACGACCCACGCACCGAGCGACGCCTGCAATTGGGGCCGGTGCAGCTGGGCCTGGCGGTCAGCGAGCCCGGCACCCCGCCACGCGCGCAGCTCTTTGGCGACTACTTCCTCACCGGCCCCGGCTTCGGTCAGGGCGACATCGCCGGCGGCCTGCGCCTGACGAGCGGCCTGGCCATAGGCCCGCGCCGCGCCACCCAAGGCCTACCGCCCGTGCGCCTGGGCGAGAGCCTGCGCGGCACCACCGGCCTGCGCCTGGGGCCGGACACCGACGAAGGCCGTGTCGCCCTGCCCTATCTGGGCCTGGGCTACACCAGCCTGTCCGTCCGCGACGGCTGGGGCTTCAGTGCCGATATCGGCCTGGGCGGCCTGGCCGCGGGGGACCGTTTTCGACTGGGCCGCAGCGGGCCGACCGCCGCGCAGGTGGAAAACGTGCTCAACGACCTGCGCCTGACGCCAGTGCTGCAGCTGGGTGTGTCTTACGCCTTCTGACCCCCGCCTGGTGACCCCGTGACAGTGCCCTCGCGCCGGGTGTGCGCGCCATTCGCAGGTACAGTCTCAGCCCTGTTCCAGCGACTTCCGAGATCACCATGAGCAACGTGCAAGAGCGTATCGACCAACTGGTGAAGGGCCACCGCGTGGTGCTCTTCATGAAGGGCACGGCCCAGTTCCCGATGTGCGGCTTCTCGGGCCGCGCCATCCAGGTGCTGAAGGCTGCCGGCGTGAAAGACCTCAAGACCTTCAACGTGCTGGAAGACGAAGACGTGCGCCAGGGCATCAAGGACTACGCCCAGTGGCCCACGATCCCGCAGCTTTACGTCAACGGCGAGTTCGTCGGCGGCTCGGACATCGTGATGGAGATGTACGAGTCGGGCGAACTGCAGCAGCTGTTGACGGCGCAGAACTGAGCCGGGCTGACGCGCGAACACAGGGCGCGCGATTTCAAGGGCCGGGTTGCACCCGCCACTGTTTGCGCGCACCGAAGACGAGATCCGGGTACTCAGCGCGGCCGCGGCTGCCGTTGTAGCGGCCCAAGGCGAGGAACACGTCGCCCTTCTCGCGCTCGAGATAGTGGCGCAGGATGGTGCAGCCGAAGCGCAGGTTCGTCTGCAGGTGGAAGAGGCGGCTCGCGTCGCCGTCGCCGATCAGCCGCGCCCAGAACGGCATCACCTGCATGTAGCCGCGCGCGCCGGCACTGCTGACGGCGTATTTGCGAAAGCCGCTTTCCACCTGCACCAGGCCCAGCACCAGCGGTGTTTCGAGGCCGGCGCGCCGGCTTTCGTACCACAGCGTTTCCAGGAACTCGATGCGCGTGTGGTGCTCGGCCTTGCGGCGCTTGAGCTTCTCGCTCACGGCACCCAGCCAGCGCAGATAGGCCAGGCGGGCGTCGATGTTGTCGAAAGCCGGTTTGGGCGGTGCGGCTTCCGCCACCGCGGCCGACAAGGCCGTGCGCACGGCGTCGGCCAGCGGTTCTTCGACCTGGGCGCCTGCCTGCGCGGCCTGCGGCAGCCACAGCAGGGGCGCGCCGACCGCCCCAACCACACCCACGGCGCGCGACAACACCGCGCGGCGCGAGGCTGTCATGCCGGTCTCATGCAGTCAGGCGCTCCTTCACGCGCGCCGCCACCTCGGCCAGCGGCACCAAGGCGGCCGCGGCATCACGCCGACCCTGCATCTCCACCGTGCCGGCCTTCAGGCCGCGGTCGGACAGCACCACACGCAGCGGTATGCCGATCAGCTCCCAGTCGGCAAACATCGCGCCGGGGCGTTCACCGCGGTCGTCCAGCACCACGTCGATGCCGAGCGCCACCAGCGCTTCGTGCAGCTTGTCGGCCTCGG
Organism: Betaproteobacteria bacterium; assembly: GCA_031372905.1. Lineage (GTDB taxonomy): Bacteria > Pseudomonadota > Gammaproteobacteria > Burkholderiales > Burkholderiaceae_C > Rubrivivax. Next base: position 15,624 of record JANMMD010000186.1, on the reverse strand, counting down.
CTTGCACCTCGGGGCTGCGGTCGTAGCCGATGGGGCAGATGACGACGGCGAACGGCGCTATCGACACCGGCCAGACCATGCCGCGTTCGTCGTGGTTCTGCTCGATGGCCGCGCCCAGGATGCGCGTGACGCCGATGCCGTAGCAGCCCATCTCGAAGGGCTGTGCCTTGCCGTTCTCGTCGAGGAACTGCGCCTTCATCGGCACACTGTATTTTTTCGTGCCGAGGTAGAACACATGCCCGACCTCGATACCGCGCTGGATGGCCAGCACACCCTTGCCGTCGGGGCTGGGATCGCCCGCGACCACGTTGCGGATGTCGGCGACCAGGTCGGGCTCGGGCAGATCACGGCCCCAGTTCACGCCGGTGTAGTGAAAGTCAGCCTCGTTGGCACCGCAAACGAAGTCGGCCATGTGGGCCACCGTGCGGTCGGCCACCACCTTCACGGGCTTCTTCAAGCCAATCGGGCCCAGATAGCCCGGCTTGCAGCCGAAGTGCTCTTCGATCTCGGTCACGGTGGCGAAACGGAAACCGTCTTTGAGGCCCTCGACCTTGCCGGTCTTGACTTCGTTCATGTCGTGGTCGCCACGCACCAGCAGCAGCCACACCGTGGTCTTGGCGATGTCGCCCTTGTCGTTCAGCGCGTCGGTGGCCAGCACCAGACTCTTGACGGTGTTCTGCAGCGGCACACCGAGCAAGGTGGCGACGTCGGCGCAGGTGCTCTTGCCCGGTGTCGGTGTCTTGCTCAGTGCCATCAAAGCGTCTGCGCGCGTGGCCAGCAACGGCAGCGCCTCGGCGAGTTCGATGTTGGCCGCGTAGTCGCTGGTCGGGCAGTAGACGATGGCGTCTTCGCCGGTGTCGGCAATGACCTGGAACTCGTGCGAAGCATCACCGCCGATGGCGCCGGTGTCGGCTGCCACGGCGCGGTACTGCAGGCCGAAGCGATCGAAGATGCGCTTGTAGGCATCGAACATCACCTGGTAGCTCTTCAGCGCACCGGCCTTGTCGCGGTCGAAGGAGTAGGCGTCCTTCATCGTGAACTCGCGCCCGCGCATCACGCCGAAGCGCGGGCGGCGTTCGTCGCGGAACTTGGTCTGGATGTGGAAGAAGTTGCGCGGCAGCTGCTTGTAGCTGCGCAGCTCTTGCCGGGCGATGTCGGTGATGACTTCTTCGCTGGTGGGCTGGATGACGAAGTCGCGCTCATGGCGGTCTTTCACGCGCATCAACTCGGGGCCATAGGCCTGGAAGCGGCCGGTCTCCTGCCACAGCTCGGCAGGCTGCACCACGGGCATCAGCAGTTCCACGGCACCGGCACGCACCATCTCGTCGCGGATGATGCCCTCGACCTTGCGGATCACGCGCAAGCCCATCGGCATGTAGCTGTAGATGCCGGCGCCCAGGCGCTTGATGAAGCCAGCGCGCATCATCAGCTGGTGGCTGGCGACTTCAGCGTCTGCGGGCGCTTCTTTCTGCGTGGAAATGAAGGTGGCGGTGGCTTTCATGCGGGCTCTGTAAGGGCGTTCGTTCGGTTCAATTCGACCACCGCCGCCGTTCCAGACTAGCCCCAAACGGCCCCACTTGACGCATGCGGGTTAGCGAGGGTTCGCGTGCTGCACAGCGCCGGTGCAATAATGAAAACAGTCACAAAATCGGGGTCTGATTATGCTCGACCGGGAAGGCTTCAGGCCCAACGTCGGCATCATCCTGCTGAACCCCAGGAACCAGGTTTTCTGGGGCAAGAGACTGCGCACTCACTCGTGGCAGTTTCCGCAGGGCGGTATCAAGCACGGCGAGTCGCCAGAGCAGGCGATGTTCCGAGAACTCCACGAAGAAGTGGGGTTGCTGCCTGAGCACGTGCAGATCGTTGCACGCACCCGCGACTGGTTACGCTACGAGGTGCCCGAGCACTTCATCCGCAAGGATGCGCGTGGCCATTACCGCGGCCAGAAACAGATCTGGTTTCTGCTGCGCCTGCTGGGCCACGACAGCGACCTCAATCTGCGTGCCACCGACCACCCCGAGTTCGACGCCTGGCGCTGGAACGACTATTGGGTGCCGCTCGATCTGGTGATCGAGTTCAAGCGCGGCGTCTACGAGCTGGCGCTGACGGAACTCGCGCGCTACCTGCCGCGCACCAGCCATCACAACCGCTATTTACGCGCCGGCCTGCGCGGCCAGCGGCAAGAGCACGACGGCTTTGCGCCCGAGGCGGTGCACGTCGACGTCGATGGGCTTGGTGAGCTTCCACCACCACTGGCCCCGCCGGAGGGGGAGGCCACCGCCGACGGCAAGTCAGGTTCGCAAGGCGCTGGCTAAACCAGCACGAGGTTGGTGCGGTGTATGAGCTCAGGCTCGTTGGCGTAGCCGAGCAAGGCCTCGATCTGGTGTGAGGGCTTGCGCGCGATCAGGCGTGCCTCGGCCGAAGAATAGTTGGCCAGGCCACGGGCCACCTCGCGGCCACCCAGCGTACGCACCGCGATCACGTCGCCGCGCACGAAATCGCCCTGCACCTCATGCACGCCAATCGGCAGCAGGCTCTTGCCCTCGTCGCGCAGCTTGGCTGCAGCACCGTCATCGACAGCGACAGCGCCGCGCAGCTGCAGATGGTCGACCATCCACTGCTTGCGCGCGGCCATCTTGGGCGTGCCCGCCACCAGTGCCGTGCCTATCGCTTCGCCGTCGGCCAGGCGCAGCAGCACATCGGGCTCACGGCCCCAGGCGATGACGGTGCTCGTGCCACTGCCGGCGGCGCGCTTGGCCGCCAGCACCTTGGTGAGCATGCCGCCGCGACCGATCTGGCTGCCGGCGCCACCGGCCATGGCTTCCAGCGCCGCATCACCGGCCGTGGCTTCGTCGATGAAACGTGCGGCCGGGTCCTTGCGCGGGTCGGCGCTGTAGAGGCCGCGCTGGTCGGTGAGGATGACGTAGGCGTCGGCATCCACCAGGTTGGCCACGAGCGCACCCAGCGTGTCGTTGTCACCGAAGCGGATTTCGTCGGTGACGACGGTGTCGTTTTCGTTGATGACCGGAATGACCATCAGAGAGAGCAGCGTCAGCAGGGTGGAACGTGCGTTGAGGTACCGCTCGCGGTCGGCCAGGTCGGCGTGGGTCAGCAGCACCTGCGCGCTGGCCATGCCGTGTTCCGACAGGCGGCTTTCGTACATCTGCGCCAGGCCCATCTGGCCCACTGCGGCGGCGGCCTGCAGTTCGTGCAGTTCCCTGGGCCGCTGCGTCCAACCCAGGCGCTTCATGCCTTCGGCGATGGCGCCGCTGGACACCATCACGAGTTCACGTCCGGTGGCGGCCAGCGCCGCGAGCTGGCGCGACCAGTTGCCGATGGCCGCCGCGTCGACGCCTCGACCTTCATTGGTGACGAGGCTGGAGCCGACCTTGACGACGATGCGGCGCGCCCCGGAGAGCACGCTAGGCATCGGGGGCCGCGGGAGCGGTCGGCACGGTCGCCGGAGTTTCCGGCGGCGCGACCACAAAACGCAGGTCAGGCAGGGGTTTTTCGCGCTGCTCGGCCGCCACGTGCCCGTGGATGGCCTCCAGCAGCGGCTGCAGGCCATCACGTGCCAGCGCGGAGATCGAGAACACCGGCCCCTTCCAGCGCAGGCGGCGCACGTAGTCCTTCACCCGCTTCTCGCGTTCAGCCTCGGGCACCATGTCCAACTTGTTGAAGACCAGCCAGCGTGGCTTGGCGTGGAGCTTCGGGTCGTACTTCTTCAGCTCGGCAACGATGGCCTTGGCCTGCTGCACGGGGTCGACAGCCTCGTCGAAAGGCGCGGCATCAACGATGTGCAGCAGCAGCCGCGTGCGCTGCAGGTGACGCAGGAACTGGTGCCCCAGGCCCGCGCCTTCCGAGGCGCCTTCGATCAGCCCCGGGATATCGGCGACCACGAAACTGCGTTCCGGGCCCACACGCACGACGCCCAGGTTGGGGTGCAGCGTGGTGAAGGGGTAGTCGGCGATCTTTGGCCGCGCGTTCGAGACAGCGGCAATGAAGGTACTCTTGCCTGCGTTGGGCATGCCGAGCAGCCCTACATCGGCCAGGACGCGCAGCTCCAGTTGCAGCTTCTTCGCCTCGCCCGGCCAGCCGGGTGTTTTCTGGCGCGGACTGCGGTTGGTGCTGGTCTTGAAGTGCAGGTTGCCGAAACCGCCGTCACCGCCCTTGACCAGCATTGCGCGCTGGCCGTGCTCGAGCAGTTCGACCAGCAATTCACCGGTTTCGGCGTCACGGATCATCGTGCCGACAGGCATGCGCAGCTCGATGTCCGGCGACGCGGCACCGAATTGGTCGGAGCCCCGCCCCTGTTCGCCATTGCGCGCTTCGTGCCGACGCGCGTAGCGGTAGTCGATCAGCGTGTTGATGTTGAGATCGGCCACCGCCCAGACGCTGCCGCCGCGGCCGCCGTTGCCGCCGTTCGGGCCGCCGAAAGGGATGAACTTCTCACGCCGAAAGCTCACGCAGCCCGCGCCGCCATTGCCGGCGGACACGTCGATCACAGCTTCGTCGACGAATTTCATGGTGAGCCAATGGTAACGAGCACAGCCCCGAGGACTGTCAAAGAAAAAGCCCCGGCAGGCCGGGGCTTCGCTGTGGCGGCTAGACGCTGCCTCAGAGCATTCAGGCTGCCGTGGCCGCCGGGGTGACGAATACCGTCTGGCGATTGAGCGCGCCCTTGACCTCGAACGAGACCGAGCCGTCGACCAACGCAAACAGCGTGTGGTCCTTGCCGATGCCCACGCCCACGCCCGGGTGGAACTTGGTGCCGCGCTGACGCACGATGATCGAGCCCGCCAGGACCTGCTGGCCCCCGAAGGCCTTCACGCCCAGCATCTTCGGCTTGGAATCGCGGCCGTTGCGGGTTGAGCCGCCGCCCTTTTTCTGTGCCATGGTGCTTGCCCCTTAACCGTTGATCGAGCTGATGTGCAGCTCGGTGAAGGTCTGGCGGTGACCGCCATGCTTCTGGTAATGCTTGCGGCGGCGCATCTTGAAGATGCGTACCTTGTCGTGCTTGCCCTGAGCCAACACCGTGGCCGTGACACTGGCACCCGCGACCCAGGGCGCACCCACCTTCAGATCTGCGCCGCTACCCACGGCCAGCACCTGATCGAGCACGATTTCCTGGCCCACGTCCGCAGCTATCTGTTCTACCTTGATCTTCTCGCCGGCAGCAACCTTGTATTGCTTGCCACCGGTTTTTATGACCGCGTACATGTGGAGACCTTTCGAATTGACCCCGCGCTTTCTTCGCCCGAGCATGTTCACTCAGTTGAAGTCGAGGCCCCAACAAAGGACCACCGCACACCGCGCAGAGCCTTTGAGTATAGCATGTAGGTCGCTGGCTGCAGCACCCACCTGGGCTCTGAGCACACGCTTCCTATAATTCAGCTCCTGTGCTCGAAACCACCGCCCCCCGGCCCGCCGCCGTGGACACCACGGCGGCGGCGATGGTGCGTGTGGATGCAGTCATCCGTGACCGCCTGAGCTCACGGGTCGCCCTCATCGATCAAATCGCTGGCTACATCGTGGGGGCCGGCGGCAAGCGCATCCGCCCCCGACTGGTGCTGCTTTTTTCGGAGGCACTGGGGTTCGAAGGGCCCGAGCGGTACGAACTGGCAGCCATCGTCGAGTTCATTCACACCGCAACCTTGCTGCACGACGATGTGGTCGATGAATCAGACCTGCGGCGTGGGCGCGCCACCGCGAACGCCACCTTCGGCAACGCCGCCAGCGTGCTGGTGGGAGACTTTCTGTACTCCCGCGCCTTTCAGATGATGGTGTCGGTGAGCCGCATGCGCGTCCTGGACGTCTTGGCAGACGCCACCAACGTCATCGCCGAAGGCGAGGTGCTGCAACTGATGAACATGCACGATCCCGACTTGGCCGTGCAAGACTATTTGCAGGTCATCCGGTTCAAAACGGCCAAGTTGTTCGAGGCCAGCGCCCGCCTCGGGGCGGTGCTCGCAAACGCCAGTCCGGCCGTCGAAGAAGCCTGCGCCAGTTACGGGCGCTCGCTGGGCACGGCTTTCCAGTTGGTCGACGACCTGCTCGACTACGAAGGCAACAGCGACGAGCTCGGCAAGAACGTTGGTGATGATCTGCGTGAGGGCAAGCCAACGCTGCCCCTGTTGGTGGCCATGGAACGCGCCACGGCAGCGGAAAGGGCGCTCATGCGCCACGCCATTGAACACGGCGAACTTGAAAAGCTGCCCGAGATCCTGGCCATCGTGCGGCGCACCGGCGCGCTCGATGCCACGCGCGACAGCGCACGCGCCGAAGCCGAGCAGGCCTCTGCCGCGCTCTCTGCGTTGCCGGCTTCGTCAGCACGCGAGGCTCTGCTAGACTTGTGCGTTCGATCGGTGCACAGGTCGTCTTGACGACGATCAACCGCTTCATCAGCGCCCGACGCGCCACGCGCGTCACAACCAGGGCCGAAGCGGCTTACCAAATCGGGGTGTAGCTTAGCCTGGTAGAGCGCTACGTTCGGGACGTAGAGGCCGGAGGTTCGAATCCTCTCACCCCGACCAGATTTACTCGCAGTCAGCCTGCGTCCCTACACCGCAGCAGCGGCGCCTCGTTTACACCCGGGGTTGATTCGGCGATGATCCATCGGATATGCAGTTCTTGATCTGACCCAGATGGCCGCAGAGACCGTCGTTGAGCCTCCTCCATCCTCGCTGTCCGGCGTGGCCCGTGTGCTGGTCAATGCAGGCAAGCTGACGGCGAAAACTGCTGAAGAACTGACCAAATCAGCGCGCGAGCGTAAGGCGAGCTTCGTCTCTGCACTCATCGGCGCCGGCACGGTGAAGTCCGACGATCTGGCGCACACCCTGTCTGTGTCCCTGGCCCTGCCGTTGATCGACCTCAATGCGATCGACCTGCAGAAGCTGCCACGCAACATCGTCGACCCGAAGATCGCCACACAGTACCAGTTGCTGGTGCTGGGCAAACGAGGCAATCGATTGTTCATCGGCGCGGCCGACCCCACCGACCAGGAAGCCGCGGAGCGCATCAAGTTCGCGACACAGCTGACGCCGGAATGGGTCATCGTCGAGTTCGACAAGCTGATGAAGCAACTGGAGTCGCAGGGCGCCAGTGCCAACGAACAGCTTGAATCGCTGGCCAGCGCTGATTTCGATTTCGACGTCACCGACGAAGATCCGACCGCGACCGAATCTACCGAAGTCACCGCCGATGTCGAAGACGCCCCGGTGGTGCGCTTCCTGCAAAAGATGCTGATCGACGCCATCAACATGCGCGCGTCCGACCTGCACTTCGAGCCCTACGAGTACACCTACCGCGTGCGCTTCCGCGTCGACGGCGAGCTGCGCGAAATCACACAGCCGCCGGTGGCCATCAAGGACAAGCTGGCCTCGCGCATCAAGGTCATCTCGCGCATGGACATTGCCGAGAAGCGCGTGCCGCAAGACGGCCGCATGAAGCTGAAGTTCGGCAGCAAGGCCATCGATTTCCGCGTCAGCACGCTGCCCACGCTGTTTGGCGAAAAAGTCGTGATCCGTATCCTCGACCCGTCGAGCGCCAAGCTCGGCATCGAGGCGCTGGGCTACGAGAAGATCGAGAAAGACCGCCTGATGCACTGCATCGGCCGGCCCTACGGGATGATCCTCGTCACGGGGCCGACCGGCAGCGGCAAGACGGTGTCGCTGTACACCTGCCTGAACATCCTGAACCAACCCGGCGTGAACATCGCGACCGTCGAGGACCCGGCGGAAATCAACCTGCCCGGCATCAACCAGGTCAACGTCAACGACCGAGCCGGTCTGACTTTTTCTGCAGCCCTGAAGTCCTTTCTGCGCCAGGACCCGGACATCATCATGGTCGGCGAGATCCGCGACCTGGAAACCGCGGACATCGCCATCAAGGCCGCGCAGACCGGCCACATGGTGATGAGTACGCTGCACACCAACGACGCGCCAACGACCCTGACGCGCCTGCTGAACATGGGCGTGGCGCCGTTCAACATCGCGTCCAGCGTGCTGCTCATCACCGCGCAGCGCCTGGCGCGCAAGCTGTGCGAAAACTGCAAGAAGCCGGCCGACTACCCGCGTGAATCCATGCTCAAGGCCGGCTTCAAACCCGAAGACCTGGACGGCAACTGGAAGCCTTATCGGGCTGTGGGCTGCTCGGCCTGCAACAACGGTTACAAAGGACGGGTTGGCATCTACCAGGTGATGCCGATAACAGAAGCGATACAGCGCATCATCTTGTCGGAAGGCACGGCGCTCGATATCGCCAAGCAGGCCGAGCTCGAAGGCGTGCGCGACCTGCGGCAATCCGGGCTCATCAAGGTGCGCGTGGGTGTCACCACGCTCGAGGAAGTCATCACGGTCACCAACGAGTAAGCCTGCCTTCCAGCTCGTCCTTTCAACAGAGATTCAGCTCCGCACCCATGGCCACAGCAGCACTCGCCAAAGCCCCCAAGGAAGTCATCTTCGAGTGGGAAGGCAAAGACCGGAACGGCAAGATCGTGCGCGGCGAGATGCGCGCCGGCGGGGAGTCTGTCGTCAATGCCAGCCTGCGGCGCCAGGGCATCCTGGTCAGCAAGGTCAAGCAGCGTCGCACCAGTGGCGGCAAGAGCATCAAGCAGAAGGACATCGCGATCTTCACGCGCCAGCTGGCAACGATGATGAAGGCCGGCGTGCCGTTGCTGCAGAGCTTCGACATCGTGGCGCGCGGCAGCCCGAATCCGCGCATGACCAAGCTGCTCAACGACATCCGTGGCGATGTCGAAACCGGCACCAGCCTGAGTTCGGCATTCCGCAAACACCCGCTGTACTTCGACGCCCTGTACTGCAACCTGGTGGAAGCCGGTGAAGCCGGCGGCATCTTGGAACAACTGCTCGACCGCCTGGCCATCTACCAAGAGAAGACCATGGCCATCAAGAGCAAGATCAAGTCGGCGCTGATGTACCCGGTGGCGGTGATCATCGTGGCCTTCGTCGTGCTGACGGTGATCATGATCTTCGTGATTCCAGCCTTCGAGGACGTCTTCAAGTCCTTCGGCGGTGAACTGCCGGGCCCGACGCTGGTCGTCATCGCCATGTCGAAGTTCTTCGTGGCCTGGTGGTGGCTGATGCTGATCCTGGGCGGCGGCGGGCTGTACTTCTTCTTCCAGTCGTGGAAGCGCTCCGAGAAGATGCAAATGACCATGGACCGCTTGCTGCTGCGCCTGCCGGTGTTCGGCGACCTCATCAACAAGTCGGTCATCGCGCGCTGGACGCGCACGCTGTCGACCATGTTCGCCGCCGGCGTGCCGCTGGTCGAAGCGCTCGATTCCGTGGGTGGCGCATCGGGCAATGCCGTCTACGCGCTGGCCACCGAACAGATCCAGAAAGACGTCTCCACCGGCTCGGCGCTGACCACCTCGATGACCACCACCGGCGTCTTCCCGAGCATGGTGCTGCAGATGGCGGCCATCGGCGAAGAGTCCGGCTCGCTCGACCACATGCTGGCCAAGTGCGCCGAGTTCTACGAGGACGAGGTCGACGAGATGGTCAAGGGCCTGTCCAGCCTGATGGAGCCTTTCATCATCGTCATCCTGGGCACGCTGATCGGCGGCATCGTGGTATCGATGTACCTGCCCATCTTCAAGCTGGGCGCGGTTGTCTGACGTGGTGGGCTGGCTCGACGGCCTGCCGCTGGACCTGCTGCTCTCGCCGGCTGCGCTGGCGGTGCTGGGGTTGGTGATCGGCAGCTTTCTCAACGTGGTGGTGCACCGGGTGCCGCTGATGCTGGAACGCCAGTGGTGGGGCGACGTCGCCGCGCAGCTGGCCGATGGCGAATCCTTCCAGCGCGTCTTCAGCAGCGCAGCGCCTGAACGTCTGGCGCTGGCCTCGGGCGGCCTGGAGAAGGCCATCGCCGGCCTGCAACCGTTGGGCCTTTCCAGGCCGGCCTCGCGTTGCCCGGCTTGCGGTCACCGCATACGCTGGTACCAGAACATCCCGTTGCTGAGCTGGCTTTTCCTGCGCGGCAAATGCTCGGCCTGCGGCACCCGCATCTCGCTGCGCTACCCGCTGGTGGAGCTGGGCACCGCGGCGCTGTTTGCGGCTGCGGCCTGGCGCTTCGGTGCGCAGCCGGCCACGCTGATGTGGTGCGCGGTGCTCGCCGTCCTGCTGGCCTTGACGCTCATCGACTGGGACACCACTGTGCTGCCCGACAGCATGACGCTGCCGCTGCTGTGGGCCGGCCTGCTCGCTGCAGCCTTGGGCTTGCGGCCCGAGCTGCCACTGCTGCAGTCGCTGTACGGGGCGGTGGCCGGCTATATGTCGCTCTACCTCGTCTACATCTTCTTCAAGCTCGTCACGGGCAAGGAAGGCATGGGCTTCGGGGACTTCAAGCTGCTCGCCGCCCTGGGCGCCTGGCTCGGCTGGCAGGCCATCCTGCCCATCGTGCTGATGGCGTCCATCCTCGGTGCGGTGGTGGGCCTGGTGATGAAGGCCGGCGGCTCGCTGCGCCAGGGGCGCTTCGTGCCCTTCGGTCCCTTTCTGGCAGGCGGCGGCGTGGTGGTGATGCTGGTCGGCCTGCCCACGGTGCTGGGGTGGATCGGCCAGGCCTGAGGCAGGCTTTACCGGTGGTTCGCACACCCATACGGTCGCTGGGTCTGACTGGCGGCATTGGCAGCGGCAAAAGCACCGTCGCCGCTTTCCTCGTGGAGCTGGGCGCCCACCTCGTGGACACCGACGCGATTGCGCGGGCGCTGACGCAGGCCGGAGGGGCGGCCATGCCGGCGCTGCGGGCCGCCTTCGGGCCGCAGGCCGTTGCGGCCAACGGCGCCCTGGACCGGCAACACATGCGCCAGCTGGCTTTCGGCGACCCCGAGGCCAAGCGACATCTCGAGGGCATCCTGCACCCGCTCATCGGCGAGGAAGCACGCCGCCAAGCAGCGCTGGCGCAGGGCGCGCCTGTGGTGTTCGACGTGCCTCTGCTCACCGAATCCAGCCACTGGCGTGCCCGCGTCGATCGCGTGCTGGTGGTCGACTGCCGGGAGACGACGCAGGTGGCCCGGGTGGCCCGGCGCTCGGGGTGGGACGCGGCCGCCGCGCAGCGCGTGGTCGCGCAGCAGGCTACCCGTGCGGCACGCCGCGCGATCGCCGATGCCGTGATCTTCAACGACGGCGAGGATCTGCAGGCCTTGCACGCCGAACTGAGGGGGCTTTGGCAAGCCTGGGTGGGCTCGGCCGCGGCCTGACGCGAGATGCGTGTGGAACAATCCACGCTGTCTTGCCTCACATTCCTTCCGCCGCCAGCCCCTGAGCCCGCCTTGGTCCTCTACGAGTACCCGTTCAACGAAAGCATCCGCACGATGCTGCGGCTCGAGCACCTGTTCGACCGCCTCGGCCAGCTGGTGGTGCGAGAAACGCCGGTCGACCACCACTTCGCCTTGGGCACGCTTTTCGAGATCATGGACGTGGCCTCGCGCGCCGATTTGAAAAGCGATGTGCTCAAGGAAATGGACCGCCATCGCGGCTTGCTGCAGGGTTTTCGCGGCCACCCCGGCATTAGCGAGGCGGCGCTCGACGAGGTGATAGGCCGCATCGAGCACGGCTACAACGGTCTCAACCAACTGCAGGGCAAGGCCGGGCAAGCACTTGCCAGCAACGACTGGCTGATGAGCATCCGCAGCCGCATCAACATCCCCGGCGGCACCTGCGAATTCGACCTCCCGGCCTACTACGCGTGGCAGCAGCACAGCCCCGAGCGCCGCCGCGCCGACCTGACCGGCTGGATCTCGACATTGACGCCGCTGGCCGAGGCGCTGCAGGTGCTGCTGGGCCTGCTGCGTGACAGCGGTACGCCGCAGCGTATGGTCGCGATTGGCGGGCAATACCAGCAGAGCCTGCCGCAAGGCAAGTCTTATCACTTGCTGCGCGTGCGCCTGCCGCCAGACACCGGCCTGGTGCCCGAGATCAGCGGCCACCGGCTGATGGTGTCCATCCGCTTCATGCGCCCCGACGCCGAAGGCCGGCTGCGCAACTGCGGCGAAGACACGGCCTTCGAACTGTCTCTGTGCCACTGACACCGCTGGAACGACGCCCATGAGCGACACCCCCGTGCGCACCGTGCCCTGCCCCAGCTGCCGCGGGCCGTCGGTCTACGCCGAAAGCAACCGGTGGCGGCCGTTCTGCAGCGAACGCTGCCGCAGTGTCGACCTGGGCGCCTGGGCCACCGAGCGCTTCCGCGTGCCGGCCGAGACGCCGCCGGGCGACGACGACGCGGCGCGCGACACGCACTGAGTCTTGCCGCAGCACGTTCGAGCGCCGTCGCTCAATGCGGCTCCGGTTCGCCGAGGCTGCGCAGAAAGGCTGCCAGGTCTGCAGCCTGTCCCGCGTCCAGTTTCAAGGGCCGCAGGATGCGCTCGCCGTTCGCGTGCAGGCGCTCCTCGTTCAACTCGCTGTAGTGCTGCACCACGTCGGCGATGGTGGCCAGACTGCCGTCATGCATGTACGGCGCGGTGTGCGGCAGCTGGCGCAAACCCGGTACGCGGAACTCGCCGAAGTTCCGGTGCTGCGGCAACAGATGGCGGGTCTGGACTGCTCGTGGGTCCGCCGCACCGCCATCGTTGTGCAGCCCCAGGCGGTTCAGCGTGCTGGCCAGCAGCTGCTGCAGCCCGGCGTGGCGGCCGCCATCCACACCGCCCGGCACGAAGAAAGGCACACCGATGTCGGCAAACTCGCCATTGCTGAAGGTGGCGCCGGTGTGGCAGACGCTGCAGTTACCAACGCCGATGAAAATGCGCAGGCCGCGCTGCGCTGCCGGCGGGTAGCGCGCAGCCGCGCGCCGGTCTCCGCGTGCCAACGCGTCGCGGAAATCGTCGAAGGCGGTGCGCGGTGAGACCAGCGTCGCCTGGTAGGCCGCCAGGGCCTTGCCCAGGTTCACCACCAGCTGCGCACCGTCAACGGGCGGAAGCTCGCCAAAGCTGAGCCGATAGGCCGTGCGCAGCGCTGCGCTGCCGCGTACGCGCGCGGACAGATGCGCGGGCGTGGCGGCCATCTCACGGCCCGCCAGCAGCGGCGTGATGCTGGCGGCCCACAGCGAGTCATGCGCGCCATCCCAGCCGAACCAGCGACGCTGCGCGACATCCAGCAGGCTGGGGGTGTTGCGTTGGCTGGCGGCGCGGCTCGCAGGCACGCGACGCCCGTCCTGGAATGCCTGCGCCGGCACATGGCAGCTTGCGCACGAGACCTTGCCGCTGGCCGAGAGCGATGGGTCGAAGAAGAGCTGACGGCCCAGGCGCACAGCGGCCGGCAGGCCGTCGACGCGGTTGGAAACGTCGCGGGCCTGCGCTGCGGGCCACGGGCCGTGCGACTGGATGCGCTGCAGCTCGTCGGGCGTGAAGTCGAGCAGCGCGGGCGCGACCGCAGGGGCTGCGTGAGCCCCAGCTGCCGCTTGCGCCAGCCACAACAAGCCCGCCCACACTGCCCGCTTCATCGCAACACGACGTCTTGTTTCAGCATGTGCGTGCTGCCGTCATGCTGCACGTCAAAGCGCAGTTCCCAGCGCCCCGCCATGTGCCACAACAGGCCGTCCACCCGCCAGCGGCCAGCACCCAGGCTGTGCAGGCTGGGCCTGTAATTCATGCCATGGCGGTGCTCCGGCATGGTGGCGTCCACCCGCGTCAGAACGGCCTGCGCCGGGCACAGCTGCAGATGAAGCACAAAGGGCTGCCCGGTGCTGATCTGCAGCGGCTCGGCGCGCCAGGCCAGCTGGACAGGCCCGGCCTGCAACGGCACGCCATGCACGGCTGTCGGCGGGCAGGCAGCGAAAGCCGCAGGTGCCAAGCAGGTCACAGCCGCGATCAACGCAGCCGCCCGCCCAGGCTTCATGGCGTGCTGCGCGCCAGCAAGGGCGTGAACAGGGCCTCGCCGTTGCGGAAGGCAATGCCTTCAGCGACCTCGCGCGGCAGGTCGGCCAGCCACTCACGCGTCCAGCGCGCGTGTTCGCCCACGTAGTACCAGCGCTCCGGCGTGAACGTATCGGTGCCCACCATGAACCGGTCGGGGAACTCGAGGAAAGCCGCGCGCCAGGCGGGGTCGACCTTGCCCCCGCTGGCATGGTCGCTGCGGAAGGCCAGATCGCACCAAAGGTTCTTGTGCTTGCGCAGCATCTCGCGCACCCGCTCGGGTGTGTCGAAGCCCGAATGCGCCCACAGGATGCGCGCGCCCGGGTCCTGAGCGAACTGGCGCTCGATGGCGTCGGCGTCGGAGTGCGAGTGCAGGAAGAGCCTGTACTCACGCGCCAGCTGCACGACGCGGCGCATCACGGGCAGGTCGGCGTCGGCGCCATAGATGTGGTACTCGCCCAAAGCCACGTAGCGGTGGTTTTTCAGCCGCGCTTCCATGTGCGTGAGCACCGTGGGGTCGCGGAACCAGGTGCCGATTTCGCCGCGTGTGCGGTAGGGCCGCAGCACGGGCAGCACGAGGTCGGGCGCGGCGTCGAAGAGCTTCTGTGTGCCTTCGTCGCTGCTGCTGCTGACCATGGCCCGCTTCAGGCCGGCCTGCCGCATCAGCGCCACCGCGTCCTTGGGCGGCAGGCGCTCCCAGGCGTCGTGGCTGTAGTGCAGATGGGCGTCGAAGATGGGCAGCGGTGTGGCGGGAACCTGAGCGGCGGCGGCCCACGCGGCGCAAGCGCTCAGCAAGGGCAGGCACACACGGCGCGCGAGTTCGGGCAGACGGGACATGGCGGACCTCAACAACAAGAGCCGGGTGATGCTAGCCAAGCCACGCCGGCGCCGCGCAGCGCGGCGGGCGGCTCCACTTTCGGCGATTGCGTCGTGAGGGCTTGAAGTGTCACGGAGCGCCCCTATAATCTGTTTGCTAGCACTCGCCAGAGTCGAGTGCTAACGATCGGCAGGCTGTTGACCACCGCCGATCCCCGCATGTCAGCGAGCGCTGACTTATGTCAACGCACCGTAATGTGCTTATCCGTACCCCGAAGGAGATGCTATGAAACTTCGTCCGTTGCACGATCGCGTGATCGTCAAGCGCCTGGAACAAGAAACCAAGACCGCCTCCGGCATCGTCATCCCCGACAACGCCGCTGAAAAGCCCGACCAGGGTGAAGTGCTGGCTGTCGGCCCCGGCAAGCGCAACGACAAGGGTGACTTCATCGCCCTGAACTGCAAGGTCGGCGACCGCGTCCTGTTCGGCAAGTACTCGGGCCAGACCGTCAAGGTCGACGGCGACGAACTGCTGGTGATGCGCGAAGAAGACCTCTTCGCCGTGGTCGAGAAGTAATCCTTCTCCCACCGTCGAAACCCCACTGAACTGATTCGGAGATACACAACATGGCAGCAAAAGACGTCATTTTTGGCGCTGACGCCCGCACCCGCATGGTCGAAGGCGTGAACATCCTGGCCAACGCGGTCAAGGTCACGCTGGGCCCCAAGGGCCGCAACGTCGTGCTCGAGCGTTCGTTCGGCGCCCCCACCGTCACCAAGGACGGTGTCTCGGTGGCCAAGGAAATCGAGCTCAAGGACAAGCTCCAGAACATGGGCGCGCAGATGGTCAAGGAAGTTGCTTCCAAGACCAGCGACAACGCCGGCGACGGCACCACCACCGCCACCGTGCTGGCCCAGAGCATCATCCGCGAAGGCATGAA
>JANMMD010000153.1:0-16850 GCA_031372905.1 Betaproteobacteria bacterium | reverse complement strand
GTGCATGCCGACAAAAGCGGCAAAGCGCGCGACCTCGCGCTGAGCTATGCCGCGGCCAACGGCGGCGGCAAGGCGGGCATCATCGAGACCAACTTCCGCGAAGAAACCGAGACCGACCTGTTCGGTGAACAGGCGGTGCTTTGCGGTGGCACAGTGGAGCTGATCAAGGCTGGCTACGAGACGCTGGTGGAAGCCGGCTATGCGCCCGAGATGGCCTACTTCGAGTGCCTGCACGAGCTGAAGCTGATCGTCGATCTGATCTATGAGGGCGGCATCGCCAACATGAACTACTCGATCAGCAACAACGCCGAGTACGGCGAGTACGTGACGGGCCCGCGCATCGTCACCGAAGAAACCAAGAAGGCGATGAAGCAGGTGCTCAAGGACATCCAGACCGGCGAATACGCCAAGAGCTTCATCCTCGAAAACCGCGCCGGCGCGCCGACGCTCCTGAGCCGCCGTCGTCTGACCAGCGAGCACAGCATCGAGGTGGTGGGCGAAAAGCTGCGCGCGATGATGCCGTGGATCAAGGCCAACAAGCTGGTCGACAAGTCCAGGAACTGAGGCCGGGGCTGCGGGTATCCTCCGCGCCCATGACCGAGCCCACCCGCCCACCGAAACTCGACGAGCCCGAGCCCGAGCTCGTCGAGTTGCCACGCCCCAGGCGCCGTGGCATCTACATGCTGCCCAACGCCGTCACCCTGGCGGCGCTTTTTGCGAGTTTCTACTCCATCGTGATGGCGATGAACGGCCGCTTCGAGCTGGCCGCGATCGGCATCTTCTGCGCTGCGGTGCTGGATGCGCTCGACGGCCGCGTGGCGCGCATGACGAACTCGCAGAGCGCCTTTGGCGAGCAGATGGACAGCCTGTGCGACATGGTGGGCTTCGGCGCCGCACCGGCGCTGATCGTCTACGAATGGGCGCTGCAGGGCCTGGGCCGCTGGGGCTGGATACCGGCCTTCGTCTACATCGCCGGGGCGGCGCTGCGACTGGCGCGCTTCAACACCAACATCGGCATCGTCGACAAGCGCTTTTTCCAGGGCTTGCCCAGCCCGGCTGCGGCCGCGCTGGTGATGGGCCTGATCTGGGTGATGGACGACGCCGGCTTCAAGAACGTGTCGAAGATCGACTGGCTGGCCTGGACGGCGTTTGCGGTGACGCTGTACGCCGGCCTGACCATGGTCACCAACGTGCCCTTCTACAGCTTCAAGGTCGTCGGTGCGAAGCAGACCGTCCCCTTTGCCACCATCATGGCCATCGCCCTGGGCATTGCCCTGATCAGCCAGAACCCGCCGCTGGCACTGTTCGTGTTGTTCTGCATCTACGGCGTTTCCGGATACGGTGTCTATGCGTGGCGGCGCTTCAAGGGCGAGTCGGCGAGCGTCATCGCCACCTCCACCGACGACCCCGACGAAAAGGGTCTGCACTGACGACACCGGTCTTTTCGCAGGCGGCCGCGCTCAAGGGTGCGTGCTACATTCGCAACATGCGCACGAACGTCAGCCCTATCACGCTAGCCCTGCTAGGAGCTCCGCGGGTGCGCTGATCGATTTCGTCCGTCTTGACTTCACCAAGTCCTCGATCAACGGCCCGCCAGCGCAAGCAGCGGGCCGTTGTACTTTTCGGATCTGCTTGCGACTTACCTCACCGCACAGGCACACACCATGACCGACAAGCTCATCATCTTCGACACCACCTTGCGTGACGGCGAACAATCGCCCGGCGCCTCGATGACACGCGAAGAAAAGCTGCGCATCGCGCGGCAGTTGGAGCGCCTGCGCGTGGACGTCATCGAGGCCGGCTTTGCAGCCAGCAGCAACGGCGACTTCGAGGCTGTGCGTGCCATTGCCGACGCCATCAAGGACAGCACGGTGTGCAGCCTGGCGCGCGCCAACGACCGCGACATCGGCCGCGCTGCCGAGGCGCTGAAGGGTGCGGCGCGCTCGCGCATTCACACCTTCATCGCCACCAGTGAGCTGCACATGGAGAAGAAGCTGCGCATGACGCGCGACCAGGTCTTCGAGCAGGCCAGGCTGTCGGTGCGTTTTGCGCGCAACCTCTGCGGTGACGTCGAGTTCAGCCCCGAAGACGGCTACCGCAGCGACCCGGACTTTCTCTGCCGTGTGCTCGAGGCCGTGATCGCCGAAGGCGCGACCACGTTGAACATCCCCGACACCGTCGGCTATGCCGTGCCCGAGCTGTATGGCGAATTCATCCGCAGCCTGCGTGAACGTGTGCCCAACAGCGACAAGGCGGTCTGGAGCGTGCACTGCCACAACGACCTGGGCATGGCGGTGGCCAACTCGCTGGCCGGCGTCATGATCGGTGGCGCGCGGCAGGTCGAATGCACCATCAACGGCCTGGGTGAACGCGCCGGCAACTGCAGCCTGGAAGAAGTGGTGATGGCGGTGCGCACGCGGCGCGACTACTTCGGGCTGACGGTGGGCATCGACGCGACGCAGATCGTGCCGGCCAGCCGCCTCGTCAGCCAGACCACCGGCTTCCTGGTGCAGCCCAACAAGGCCGTGGTGGGGGCGAATGCCTTCGCGCACGCCAGCGGCATCCACCAGGACGGTGTGCTGAAAGCGCGCGACACCTACGAGATCATGCGCGCCGAAGACGTGGGCTGGGCCGCCAACAAGATCGTCCTGGGCAAGCTGAGCGGCCGCAACGCCTTCAAGCAGCGCTTGCAAGACCTGGGTGTGCAGATGGAAAGCGACGGCGAGGTCAACGCCGCCTTTGCTCGCTTCAAGGATCTGGCCGACCGCAAGAGCGAGATCTTCGACGAGGACATCATTGCCCTGGTGGGCGATGAAAGCGTCACCGCCGAGCACGAGCACTACCGCCTGCTCTCGCTGGCCCAGCATTCGGAGATGGGCGAGAGGCCCCACGCGAAGGTTTCGTTTGCCGCCGGTAACGTCGAGCATCACGCTGAAAGTGACGGTAACGGGCCCGTCGACGCCAGCCTGAAGGCCATCGAGTCAAAGGTGAAGAGTGGCGCGGAAATGATGCTCTATTCGGTCAATGCCATCACCTCGGGCAGCACAGAATCCCAGGGCGAGGTCACCGTGCGTTTGCAGCACGGCGGTCGCGTGGTGAACGGGGTCGGTGCAGACCCGGACATCGTGGTGGCTTCGGCCAAGGCCTACTTGTCCGCCCTGAACAAGCTGCACAGCGCAGCGGACCGGGTGGCGGCACAAGGCTGATGCACCGCAAACCAATCTGCACCAAACGCGGTACTTGAGGAAAAACGCGCAAGCGATTGATCTTGCGTGTGTTTTTCTCAGCACCTACACTTGGGTTTGATCAGTTGGTGGGGTGCTCGGTGCAAAAGAAACAAGATTGGGAATTTCACTGGGCCTTTGCTGCGCTCTTGACCCTGGCGATGGCGGTCGCGCCACTCGCTCACGCCCAAAGCAAGACAGCCACCAAGACGACCCGGGTTGCCGCCGCTGCGACCAAAGCAGTCAAGGCCTCCGAAAGCGCCGGGAAGAGCAACCGCGCGGCCGCGTCGGCGCGCCGCAAGGCCATCGCTCGGCCCAGCGTGGTGCGGTTGCAGCCGGCCAGCCCGTCGTTCGGTCATCTTTACGGCCTGCAGAAAGCGGAGGACGTCCTCGACCTCAAGTCCAGCGTCGCCCTGGTCGTCGACCAGGACACCAACGAGGTGCTGTTCAGCAAGAACCCGGGTGCGGTGCTGCCCATCGCCTCGATCACCAAGCTGATGACCGCGCTGGTGGTTATCGAGGCCGGCCTGTCGCTGGAAGAACCCCTCGTCGTCAGCCAGGACGATGTCAACGCCACGACCGGCAGCAGTTCGCGCCTGCGTGTGGGCACGCAGCTGAACCGCGGCGAGATGCTGCATCTGGCGCTGATGTCGTCGGAGAACCGCGCCGCCCACGTGCTGGGGCGCACCTACCCGGGCGGTATCGACACCTTCATGGCGGCGATGAACGCCAAGGCCCAGCGGCTCGGCATGCGCGGCACGCGCTACGTCGAACCGACCGGCCTGTCGCCTGACAACCAATCGACCGCCGAGGACTTGACGCGCCTGGTGCGCGCGGCGTCGGTGCACCCACTGATACGCGAACTCTCCACCTCGCCCGAGGCGTCGGTGCCGGTGGGCGCGCGCCAGATGCAGTTTCGCAATACGAACGGCCTGGTGCGCAACCCCGAGTGGGAAATCGGCCTGCAGAAAACTGGCTATATCTCCGCGGCCGGACGTTGCCTCGTGATGCAGACGCAGCTGGCCGGCCGCAAGCTCATCATGGTGTTGCTCGATTCCGCGGGCAAGTATTCGCGCATTGGGGACGCCGAGCGCATCCGCAAATGGCTGGCATCGGCGCCTTTCGTGCCCTCGGCGGTTGCGGCACCGGTGACGCCAGCGCCTTCCTTCGCCACACTGTCGGCGCCGGCCAGCAATGCGTCGGCATCGGCCGGTGACAGGCTGCTGCAAGGCCCGCTGGTCGCGCCGGTGGTGTTGCCGGGCGCCGCGCCGGCACCCCTCGTGCCCTGAGAGCTGTCTGATCGCCCGCCGGCGTGGCCGCTGCGCTCACGCTCGCGCGGGTACCAGCCCGGCGCTCGGCGCGGTCAGCCGCGAAACCCCAGCGCCAGCGAAATCTGTGCGGCGGTGCTCTTGACGCGTTCCAGCCAGCTTTCCTCCAACCGGTCTGCGGGTGCGGAGATCGACAGGCCGGCGAGCAGCTTGCCCTGGTCGTCGAAGACGCCGGCTGCCATGCAGCGCACGCCCAGCTCCAGCTCTTCGTCGTCCCGCGCCACGCCTGTGCTTCGCACCGCGGCCAGCTCACGTTCCAGGCGCGTGATGTCGGTGATGCTGTTGCGCGTGTGGCCGGTCAGCCCGGTGCGCGTCGCGTAGGCGCGCACGCGCCCAGCGTCGTCATGCGCCAGGAACAGCTTGCCCACGGAAGTGAGATGCAGCGGCGCGTGCCCGCCAATGGCGCGCACGACCTGCATGCCGGAGCGTTCGCTGTAGGTGCGTTCGATGTAGACGATCTCGTCGCCCTGGCGCATCGACAGGTTCACCGGCTGGTGCGTCACCTTGTGCAATTCGCGCATCGGTCCCACGGCGGCTTCACGCACGTCCAGGCGCGCCTTCACGAGGTTGCCCAGTTCCAGAAGCCGCATGCCCAGGCGGTAGCTGCCCGCTGCGGGCCGGTCGACAAAACGGCCGATCGTGAGGTCGTTGAGGATGCGGTGGGCCGTGCTGGGGTGCAGCCCCGTGCGCTCGCTGATTTCCTTCAGCGATACCGGCTCAGGTTGCGCGGCCAGCATCTCCAGCACGGCGAAGCTGCGTTCCAGCACCTGAATGGTGGGTTTTTGGGCTTCCTTGCTGGTCATGGGGCGGCGCGGGCGACAGTGATGAAGGAATGCTGGCGATTTTGCATCGCGGTGCCTTCGCTTGCATACCGAAAACGGTCGCGGGCTGTGCTGACGATCGGAGCGGCGCTGGGTGTGATGTCACTCGCATCCGCGCACGGGCTGCCCGCGTCGCAGGCGCAGGCAGCGGCGCCCACCGCGGCGTCGGCTGCATCAGCCACGCCCGCACGCCCATGGATGCCGATTCCACGTCTCGCCGGGCGCCTGACGGCGGCCGACATCGGGCTCGTGATCAACACGGCCGACCCCTACTCGGTGGCCGTGGGCCGGCATTACATTGCAGCGCGCCGGCTGCGGCCGTCCCAGGTGCTGCGTCTGCAGTTGCCCTTGAAGACGGCCCTGACGCCAGAAGAGTTCGAGGGCCTGGCGCAGCGTATCCAGCGCCACTTCGGGCCCACCACGCAGGCGTTGGCGCTGGCCTGGACGGTGCCCTATGCCGTGGACTGCAACGCCATCACCGGCGCACTGGCGCTGGGCTTCGATGCCGATCTGTGCCGCAACAGCTGTGCCGCTTCGCGCGTTTCGCGCTATTTCAATGCCGGCACGCACCGCCCGATGCCCGACCTGGGCTGGCGGCCGGCGATGCTGTTGGCCGCGCCCACCGAAACCGCGGCGAAGGCCATGATCGACCGCGGCGTGGCCTCCGATGGCAGCCTGGCGCAGCAAGGCCGCCCGCCCGTGGCCGCGATGCTGCTGACCACGGACGACGCCGCGCGTGCCGTGCGCCGCGTGATCTACCCGCCCGCGGGGCTGATCGGTGCGCTGGGGCTTGATGTGCAGGTGGTGCCGGCCGCCGAGCTGTCTCGTGCCAAGCGCGTGGTGATGGTCAGCACCGGCAGTGTCTTCCCGCCTCTGCAGCCGGCGCCCGACTGGGTGCCGGGCGGCCTGGGCGACCATCTCACCTCCTTCGGGGGTGACCTGCTGGGCACGCATGGGCAGGGCACGGTGCTGGAGTGGATCGCCTCGGGGGCCACGGCCAGCCACGGCAGCGTCAGCGAGCCCTGCAACCACTTGCAGAAATTTCCGCACCCGCAGGTGCTGCTCGGGCACTACGTGCAAGGCGCTACGGCGATCGAGGCCTACTGGAAGAGCGTGGCCTGGCCGCAGCAGAGCCTGTTCGTCGGCGAGCCCCTGGCGGCGCCGTTTTCGCCGCCGCTTTCTGCGCGGTTGTTGCCGTCACAGCCCCAGCCGGGCACGCCCCAAGCCGCCTCGCCTTGATCAGCCGGTGGCGGCGGTCGTCAGCGCCGCGGCTGCCGCCACGCCCGAGCGCACGGCACCTTCCAGCGTGGCGGGGTAAGGGCCTTCCACGTAATCGCCTGCCGCCAGAAGGCCGGCAGCGATGCGGGCCGGTGGCCGCTGCAGCCCGGGCACGCAGCGAAAGGTGGCGCGCTTTTCCGCCACCGCGCGCAGCAGCGTGGGCGCTGTGGGCCAGGTCCCGGCGGGAAACGCCTGCCGCGCCTGCAGCAGCACCGCAGCGGCAGTTGCATCCAGGCCGGCCTCCACCCACTTGCGTGCGCCGCTGACGACAAACGCGAACAGCCCGGGGGTGGCGCCCAGGGCGCCGTGATCGAAGGCAAACTGCGCCGGCGCTTGCGGGCCTTCCACCAGCGCCATCATCGGCGCGGCCAGGCGTGCGCCGGGGCAACGCAGGTAGACGGTGACGATGGGTTCGTAGCGCAGCGCCTGCGCGGTGGCGGCCCAGGCTGGTGCCACGGCTCGCGCCAGGCGTGCGGCTTCAGAGGCGCTGCAGGCCAGCACCACACCGTCGAAGTGCTCGCCGTCCACAGACCAGCCCGAACGCCCATCGGAAGCACCACTCACTTTGACGGTTTGAACGCGGGTGCCCAGGCGCAGCTCGGCGCCCCGCTGGTGCAGCCAGCTCGCAGCTGGCTGCGGTAGCAGGGCGCCGAGCGAACGCCGCGGCAGCATCAAGTCTGCGCCACCGGGGCCGCCGAAGAGGGCGTCGTGCAGCACGCGCAGCAGCACGCCGGCGTCGGCCGTGGCCGCCGGGGTGTTCAGGGCTGCCACGCACAGCGGGTCGATCATCAGTTCGCGCACGGCCGGTGGCAAACCGCGGCAAAGCTGGTCGACGCTGGTGCCGGGTGCGCAGCGAAAGCCCGCCAAGGCCCAGCCGGCGGCAGCGCGTAGCAGCGCCGTCTTGTCGTTTAGGGTCCAGCCCTGGCAGCGCATGACGCCCAGGCCGAACACCAGCCACGCCGGCCCCGCGGGCAGGCGCAGGCCGCGGCCATTGGGGTAGCGCAGTTCGAGCGGCCGGCGGTCGAAGGCGGCGGCGATGTCCACGCCCACCGTCTGCATCAGGGCCAGGCTGGCGCGGTAGGCGCCGATGAGGATGTGCTGGCCGTTGTCCAGCGCCAGGCCGTCGATCACCAGTTCACGCGCGCGGCCACCGGGCTGCGCCGCCATGTCGAAGACGGTCACGGCGTGGCCGGCTTCGGTGGCGCGAACGGCAGCGGCCAGGCCCGCCCAGCCCGCACCGACAACGGCCAATTTCATCGCGGCGCCACCGGCTTTCAGCGCCCGCCGAGGTGCGTGCGCGTGGCGATCCACAGCTTGCGCAGCGGCGTCAGCGATGTGCGCTGGTGCAGCACCTGGAAGCCCTGAGCCTCGATCTCGCGCAGCAGCGTGCGGTAGATGTTGGCCATCATCAAACCGGGCTTTTGGGCAGCGCGGTCGGCCTCGGGTAGCAGCGCCAGGGCTTCGTCGTAGCAGGCGTGCGCGCGCTCGGCCTGGAACTTCATCAAGGCCGTGAAGCGCTCGCTGTAGCCCCAGGGTGTCTCGCGCTTCAGCAACTCATGCGCCTTCACCTCGAAACGCTGCAGCTCGTTCACCGGCAGGTAGATGCGACCCCGCCGTGCATCGTCGCCGACATCGCGGATGATGTTGGTGAGCTGCATCGCCAGGCCCAGCCTGTGCGCGTACTGCACCGTGGCGTCCGAGGTGCGGCCGAAGATGCTTGCCGCGACCTCGCCCACGATGCCGGCCACCAGATGGCAGTAGCGCTGCAGGCCGGGGTAATCGAGAAAGCGGGTCTGGTCAAGGTCGGTCTGGCAGCCTTCGATGACGGCCTGCAGGTGGGCAGCCGTGATGCTGTAGTCGGGCGCCAGCGGCATCAGCGCCTGCATCACCGGGTGGCTGGGCTTGCCCGCATACGCAGCAGCCACTTCCTGGCGCCACCAGGCCAGCTTGGCGGCCGCCACCGCAGGGTCGCTGACTTCGTCGACCACGTCGTCCACCTCGCGGCAGAAGGCATAGAAGGCGGTGATGGCGGCACGCCGCGGCGGTGGCAGGAACAGGAACGCGTAATAGAACGACGACCCGCTCTTGGCCGCCTTGTCTTGCACGTACTGTTGGGGCGTCATGGCGCTGGCGTCATCCCAGCATGGCCGGCATGCGCCAGGCACGCCACAGCAGCAATGGCAGGTCGCGCGCGCCCAGGGTGGGGCGCCGCGCCAGGGTGGCGTACTTCATCGCTTCGATTTTCTCCAGGATGCGCAGGCCTCCTTGCACCACAAGGCGCAGCTCCCAGCCGGCGCGCCCCGGCACGCGCAGGGCCAGCGGTGCGCCCTGGCGCATGAGGGTGCGGGCCCAGGCGCACAGCGCAGCCACCAGCACGCGCGAACGCGCGCTGTCGGTGCCGGCGGCGAGCTCGGCGCGGGTGACGTGGTGGTGCTGCAGGTCGGCTTCCGGCACATAGCAGCGGCCGCGCGGGCCGTCGACGCTCAGGTCTTGCCAGAAGTTGATGAGCTGCAGGGCGCTGCAGACGGCATCGGCCTGCTGCAAGGAACGCGCGTCGTGCAGCGCATACATGTGCAGCAGCAGGCGGCCGATGGGGTTGGCCGAACGGCGGCAGTAGCCCAGCAGGGCCTCGCGGTCAGGGTAGGGCGGGTTGCGCACGTCCTGCTCGAAGGCGTCGAGCAGGTCGTGCAGCAGCTGCGGCGGCAGGCGGTGCTCGCGGCAGCGTGCCGCCAGCGGCTCGAACACCCGGCGCCAGCGCGCGGCTGCGCTTTCTCCGGCCAGCGCTGCTTCGAGGTCGGCGCGGTAGGCAGTGAGGTCGGCCAGGCGGTCTGCGGCAGGGGCGTCGCCCTCGTCGGCAATGTCGTCGGCCGTGCGTGCGAAGTGGTAGATGGCCACCACCGCCGGGCGCAAGGCCGGCGGGCACAGCAGCGAAGCCACCGGAAAGTTCTCGTAATGATCGACGCTCACTGCCTGCATTCTCGCCATTCCTGAGCGCGTGCCCGGCCGGACTGGTCGGTGATTGACAACCGAGGGCAGACCCCAATACAGTACTGACCAGTCAGTCAGTAAATACAGCCAACCGGCCACTTCATCGGCCTCTGGCTTCGAGGGCTCTTGTGATGCATGCTGTTTCCACCCCACGCTCCCGGTTGACCAGCCTGCGCGCTTGGGCACTGCCCTTGTTGCTGGCTGGCGGCCTGAGCGCCTGCTCCCGCCCGGCGCCCGCCCCCGAGCCGGTACGCGCGGTGCGCACCCTCACCGTGGCCGCAGAGAGCGCCGGCGGCGCGCGTGAGTTTGCCGCGGAAGTGCGGGCGCGCACCGAGTCTCGCCTCGGGTTCCGCGTGGGCGGCAAGATGGTGGCGCGCACGGCCGAGGTGGGCCAGCGCGTGCGTGCAGGCCAGGTGCTGGCCCAGATCGACGCCACCGACCTGAAGCTGGGGCAGGAAGCCGCCTTGGCCGCCACGCGGTCCGCACAGACTCAGTACGATCTGGCCGCGGCGGAGTTCAAGCGCTACCAGGAATTGCGCAGCCAGGGCTTCATCAGCGGGCTGGAACTGGAGCGCCGCGAAGCCACCCTGAAGGCGCAACGGGCGCAACTCGACCAGGCGCTGGCGCAGGCGCGGGTGCAGGGCAACCAGGCCGCCTATGCATCGCTGGTGGCCACGGCAGCCGGTGTGGTCACCGCCACCGAGGCGGAAGTGGGCACCGTGCTGGCCGCAGGCACGCCCGTGCTGCGCCTGGCTCACGATGGCGCGCGCGACGCCGTGTTTGCGGTGCCCGAAGACGGCGCTGCAGCGATGCGCGCGCTGCTGGGCAAGAACGGTGCCTTGAAGGTGCGCGGCTGGGGCAGCACCGCGCTGCTGCCGGCCACGGTGCGTGAAGTGGCCGCGGCCGCCGACCCCGCAACGCGCACGTTTCTCGTCAAGGCCGATCTGGGGGGGGCGGCATTGCAACTCGGCCAGACCCTCACCGTGCTGGCGGAACTGCCCCGCAGCGAAGGCATCACACGGCTGCCGCTGTCGGCGGTGATGCAGCAGCACGGCCGCACTGCGGTGTGGTTGCTCGACACGGCGTCGATGACGGTGCAAGTGCAACCCGTCACCGTGTCTGGCGCTGATGGCAACACCGTGGTGGTGGCCGCCGGCTTGCAGCCTGGCCAGCAGGTGGTGACGGCCGGCGTGCACGTGCTGACGCCGGGGCAGAAGGTCAAGCGCTTCGAGCAGCCGCCTTCTGCGCCCTCAGCGCCTGCCCAGGCCGCCAGCCGCTGAAGGGCCGAGGTTCGTGATGAGCACCCCACCGACCGCCCCTGCAACGCGCTTCAACATCTCGCGCTGGGCACTGGACCACCCCGCGCTGACACGCTACCTGATGGTGGTGCTGCTGCTGCTGGGCACGGCGGCCTACTTCCAGCTCGGGCAGGACGAAGACCCGCCGTTCACCTTCCGCAACATGGTCGTGCAGGCCTATTGGCCGGGCGCCAGCGCGCTGCAGATGGCCGAGCAGGTGACCGACAAGATCGAGAAGTCGCTGCAGGAAGTGCCCTACGCCGACAAGATCCGCAGCTACACCAAGCCCGGCGAATCACTGACCATCCTCCAGGTCAAGGACTCGTCTCCCGGCAAGGACGTGCTCAACAGCTGGTACCAGGTGCGCAAGCGCATTGCCGACATGCGCAACACGCTGCCGGCGGGTGTGGTGGGGCCGGTGTTCAACGACGACTTCGGCGATGTCTACGGCTCCATCTTCGCGCTCAGCGCCGACGGGTTCAGCCGCGAAGAGCTGCGCGTCTACAGCGACCGCGTGCGCCAACGCCTGCTGCGTGTGCCCGACGTCGCCAAGGTCGAGGTCTTTGGCGTCCAGGCCGAGAAGGTGTTCATCGAGATCTCACAGAAGCGCCTGGCGCAGCTGGGCCTCGACTTCAACCAGGTCATCGCGCAGATCGGCGCGCAGAACGCAGTGGAAGGCGCCGGTGTGCTGAACGCCGGCAGCGAGAACCTGCAGGTGCGCGTGGGCGGCCAGTTCAACTCGGTGGACGAGCTCAAGCGCTTTCCCATCCGCGGCGTGAACGCCGCCACGGGCCAGGCCAGCACGCTGCGTCTGTCTGATCTGGCCGAGGTGCGGCGCGACTACGTCGACCCGCCCAGCGCCAAGGTGCGCCACCAGGGGCAGGAGGTCATCGCGCTCGGCGTCTCGATGGCCAAGGGCGGCGACATCATCGCCCTGGGCAAGGCCTTGGGCGTGGCCATCACGCAGGCGCAGCAAGAGCTGCCGGTGGGCATCACCATCAGCCGCGTGCAAGACCAGCCGGCGGCGGTGCAGCGTTCGGTGGGTGAATTTGTCGGCGTGCTGGTCGAGGCCATCGTCATCGTGCTGCTGGTCAGCTTCATCAGCCTCGGGCTGCACACGAAGCCTTTGCGTGTGGACATCTGGCCGGGGCTGGTGGTGGGCATCACCATCCCGCTCGTGCTGGCCATCACCTTCGTGACGATGTTCTATTGGGGCGTGGGCCTGCACAAGATCAGCCTGGGCAGCCTGATCATCGCCCTCGGCCTGCTGGTGGACGACGCCATCATTGCGGTGGAGATGATGGTGCGCAAGCTGGAAGAGGGCTACGACCGCGCACGCGCCGCCACCTTCACCTACGAGTTGGTGGCGATGCCCATGCTGACGGGCACGCTGATCACGGCTGCGGGCTTCCTGCCCATCGGCCTGGCGCGCAGCGTGACGGGCGAATACACCTTCGCGATCTTTGCCGTCACTTCGGCGGCGTTGGTCATTTCGTGGGTCGTCTCCGTCTACTTTGTGCCCTACCTCGGCTGGAAGCTGCTGCGCACGCGCGCGCACGCCGCAGGCCAGCCGCACGAGGACGAGCTCTACAACTCGCCGTTTTATTCGCGCTTCCGGCGTGTGGTGGACTGGTGCGTGCAGCACCGCTGGATCACCATCGCGCTCACCGTGGCCAGCTTCGCCTTGGGCATCGTGGGCATGGGCAAGGTGCAGCAGCAGTTCTTCCCTGACTCCAGCCGCCCTGAACTCGTGGTGGACCTGTGGTTGCCCGAGGGCTCGACGGTGCAGCAAAGCGACGCTATCGCACAGCGCTTCCAGGCCCGCATGATGAAGGAGCCCGGCGTCGCCACCGTCACCACCTGGGTGGGCAGCGGGGTGCCGCGCTTTTATCTGCCGATGGACCAGGTGTTCCCGCAGAGCAACGTCAGCCAGGCCATCGTGCTGCCGAAAGACCTGAAGGAGCGCGAGGCCCTGCGCTTGCGCATGCCCGAGCTGCTGGCGACCGAGTTCCCTGAGGTGCGCGGCCGTGTCAAGCTGCTGCCCAACGGGCCGCCGGTGTCCTACCCGGTGATGTTCCGCGTCGTCGGCACCGATGCCTTGCAGGTGCGAGTGTGGGCCGACCAGGCCAAGGCACTGCTGCGCGCCAACACCAGCATGCGCGGAGTCAACGACAACTGGAACGAGCCGATCAAGGTGTTGCGCCTGAACGTCGACCAGGACAAGGCGCGCGCCCTCGGCGTCAGCAGCCAGGCCATTGCGCAGGCCTCGCGCACTATCCTGAGCGGCAGCAACATCGGCCAGTACCGCGAGGGCGACAAGCTTATCGACATCGTGCTGCGCCAGCCCGCCGACGAGCGCAACGCCATCACCGACCTGGGCAACGCCTACCTGCCCACCAGCAGCGGCCGTTCCGTGCCCTTGACGCAGATCGCCAAGGTCGACTTCACCTGGGAGCCTGGCGTGCTGTGGCGCGAAGGCCGCAACTTCGCCGTCACCATCCAGGGCGATGTGGTCGAGGGTGTGCAGGGCCCGACGGTCACCGCGCAGGTCTGGCCCGAACTGAAGAAGCTCGCGGCCACCATGCCGCCGGGCTACGGCATCGAGATTGCCGGTGCGGTGGAAGAAAGCAGCAAGGGCCAGGGCTCGTTGCTGGCCAACGTGCCGCTGATGGCCTTCATCATTTTCACCTTGCTGATGCTGCAGTTGCAGAGCTTCAGCCGCGCGGTGCTGGTCTTCCTGACCGGGCCGCTGGGCATCATCGGCGTGGCGGCAGCGCTGCTGCTGCTGAACCGGCCCTTCGGCTTCGTGGCGCTGCTGGGCGTGATCGCGCTGATGGGGATGATCATGCGCAATTCGGTGATCCTCATCGACCAAATCGAGCAAGACCGCCAGCGCGGCGTGGCCGCCTGGGACGCCATCGTCGAAGCTGCCGTGCGGCGCTTCAGGCCCATCGTGTTGACGGCCGCCGCGGCCGTGTTGGCGATGATTCCGCTGTCGCGCAGCGTCTTCTGGGGCCCGATGGCGGTGGCCATCATGGGCGGGTTGATCGTGGCCACGGCCCTCACGCTGCTGGCCTTGCCGGCGATGTACGCGGCGTGGTTCCGCATCAAGCGCGAAGGGGCGGCAGAGCCCGGGCTGGCGGCAGGATAAACTCACCGGTTTGCCGCCGTCCGGCAACCACCTGCGCGGGTGGCGAAATTGGTAGACGCACCAGGTTTAGGTCCTGACGCCTTCACGGGTGTGCGGGTTCGAGTCCCGCCCCGCGCACCAGCCCTGCATTCATAGCCCTCCACCCAAAAGACACCATGGCCGTCACAGTCGAAACCCTCGAGAAGCTCGAACGCCGCATCACCCTCACGCTGCCGGCAGAGGTCATCAACGGCGAGGTCGAATCGCGCCTGAAGAAGCTGTCGCGCACCGTCAAGGCCGACGGTTTCCGCCCCGGCAAGGTGCCGATGAGCGTGGTGACCCAGCGCTATGGCTACCAGGTGCAGTACGAGGTGGTGAACGACCGCGTCGGCCAGAGCTTCAATGAAGCCGTGAACGAGGCCAAGCTGCGGGTGGCCGGTGCGCCCAAGATCACGCAGAACGAGACGGCGCCCGAAGGAGCGCTGGCCTTCGACGCCACTTTCGAGGTCTACCCCGAGGTCAAGATCGGCGATCTGAGCGCCGCAGAAGTCGAGCGCATCAGCACCGAGGTGACCGAGGCCGCCATCGACCGCACGGTGGAAATCCTGCGCAAGCAGCGCCGCACCTTCGGCCTGCGCGCCAAGGACGAAGGCGCTGTCGAAGGCGACCGCGTCACCATCGACTTCGAAGGCAAGATCGACGGCGAGCCCTTCTCCGGCGGCAAGGCCGAGGCCTTCCAGTTCATCATCGGCGAAGGCCAGATGCTGGCGCAGTTCGACCAAGCCGTGCGCGGCATGAAGGT
This sequence comes from Betaproteobacteria bacterium, assembly GCA_031372905.1. Lineage (GTDB taxonomy): Bacteria > Pseudomonadota > Gammaproteobacteria > Burkholderiales > Burkholderiaceae_C > Rubrivivax. The sequence goes on along the minus strand of JANMMD010000153.1, from coordinate 1,981 downwards.
CGGCGAAAGCAAAACCTTCCCGCTGCAGTTCCCCGCCGATTACCACGGCGCCGATGTGGCCGGCAAGGAAGCCGACTTCATGGTCACTGTGAGCAAGATCGAGGCGCAGAACCTGCCGGCCGTCGACGAAGCGCTGGCCAAGAGCCTGGGCATCAAGGAAGGCACCGTTGAAGGCTTGCGCGCCGATGTCAAGAAGAACCTCGAGCGCGAGGTGAAGTTCCGCGTGCTGGCGCGCAACAAGGCTGCCGTGATGGACGCCCTGGCCGCCGCCGCCGAGCTGGAACTGCCGAACGCGCTGATCGCTGCCGAGTCCGACCGCCTGATCGAAGGCGCACGCGCTGACCTGAAGCAGCGCGGCGTGAAGGATGCCGAGAGCGTGGACATCCCCGCCGACATCTTCAAGCCGCAGGCCGAGCGCCGCGTGCGCCTGGGCCTGGTGGTGTCTGAGCTGGTGCGCCAGCACAAGCTGCAAGCCAAGCCCGAGCAGCTGCAGGCCCACATCGAAGAACTCAGCCAGAGCTACGAGAAGCCCGCCGAGGTGATGCGCTGGTACCTGAGCGACCGCCAGCGCATGGCCGAGGTGGAGGCCGTGGTCATTGAGAACAACGTGACCGAGTACGTGCTGGGTCAGGTCAAGGTTGTCGACAAGGTGCTACCGTTCGATGAACTCATGACTCAACAAGCCTGAGCTTGGTCAACTGCAAAACAAGGAAGCCCTGATGAGCGTTCAAGACACCGTCGGCCTGGGCATGGTGCCCATCGTCATCGAGCAATCGGGGCGGGGCGAGCGCGCCTACGACATCTACAGCCGCCTGCTGCGCGAGCGCATCGTGTTCCTGGTCGGCCCGGTGAACGACGGCACGGCCAACCTGGTGGTGGCGCAGATGTTGTTCCTGGAGAGCGAGAACCCGGACAAGGACATCTTCCTCTACATCAACAGCCCCGGCGGCAGCGTCAGCGCCGGCCTGTCGATCTTCGACACGATGAACTTCATCAAGCCCGACGTCAGCACCCTGTGCATGGGCATGGCCGCCAGCATGGGCAGCTTCCTGCTGATGGCCGGTGCCAAGGGCAAACGTTCGGCGCTGCCGAACTCGCGCGTGATGCTGCACCAGCCCTCGGGCGGCGCGCAGGGGCAAGCCACGGACATCGAGATCCAGGCCAGGGAAATCATCAAGACGCGCGAGCAGCTGAACCGCATCTACGCCGACCGCACCGGCCAGACCATCGAACGCATCGCCGCCGACATGGAACGCGACAAGTGGATGTCGCCGGACGAGGCCAAGGAATACGGTCTCATCGACCAGGTGCTGGACAAGCGCGCCTGACCCTTCGCGCCCGGCCCTCGAGACACGGCCCGCTCCCGGCGGGCCGTGGTCTTTTCCAGCGTCTCGCAAACCGTTGCAGCACCGGGTTTCCGGGCTCATTTCGCCGAGAGCTCGGGCTGGGGCTTTGGACTATCATGCAGCGGCAATCCGCGCTCAACTCAGCACAGCACATCACTCATGGCCGACAAGAAGGGCGCCTCTGGCGAGAAGGTTCTGTACTGCAGCTTCTGCGGTAAGAGCCAGCACGAGGTCAAGAAGCTCATCGCCGGGCCTTCGGTGTTCATTTGCGACGAATGCATCGAGCTCTGCAACGACATCATCCGCGATGAGGTGCCCGCGGAAGCACCGGGCGCCAAAACCGCCAAGAGCGACCTGCCGGTGCCCAGCGCGATCAAGGGCAGCCTGGATCAATACGTCATCGGGCAGGACGTCGCCAAGCGTACGCTCAGCGTGGCCGTGTACAACCACTACAAGCGCCTGAAGCACATGGGCGCGAATGCGTCCAAGGACGAGGTCGAGCTGACCAAGAGCAACATCCTGCTCATCGGCCCCACGGGTTCGGGCAAGACACTGCTGGCCCAGACCCTGGCGCGCTTGCTGAACGTGCCCTTCGTGATTGCCGATGCCACCACGCTGACCGAAGCCGGCTATGT
>JANMMD010000148.1:0-3095 GCA_031372905.1 Betaproteobacteria bacterium | reverse complement strand
ATGGTCAACCAACGCATTCATGCGTTCACCAGGGAGCTGGCCGCAGCGGCTTTCAACTGCGGCAAGAGGATGAAAAAGCGGGTGCCGCGGCCGGGCTGGCTTTGGCAGGCGATGTGGCCACCCAGGCGCGTGACCAGCCCCTGCACGATGGACAGGCCCAGGCCCGAATGGCCCGCGCGGCGTGTGCCGCCCAGGGGCTGGAAAAGCGAGACCATCACGTCGCCGGGCAGGCCGGGGCCGTCGTCGGCCACGCACAGCTGGGTGTAGAGGCGGCCATCGCGGTGGATGTGGTCGGCCGTGCTGGTGGTCACGCGCGCGCCGGCCGGCAGGGCCTCGGCGGCGTTCTTCCACAGGTTCAGCAGGATCTGGCGCAGCGCGTCGCGGTCGGCGCGGGTGGGCGCCAGCGGCTGTTGCAGCTCCAACGCCAGCTCGATGCCGGCGCGGCCGAACAAGGCTTCGGCGTAAAGCGCACGCAGGCCTTCGACGGTGGCGTTGAGATCCAGCGCGCCAGCCTCGGCACTGCCCGCAGCAGGTTCAGGCGCCGGCTCGCCAAGCTGGCGCACGATGCGGCCAACGCGTTCGATCTCCTCGTGCAGCACCTGCAGCTCTTCGCCCAGCTGCACGCCCTCAGGCAGCTTGCGGCGCACCAGCGTGAGGTAGTTCTTGATGATGCCCAGCGGGTTGCTCACTTCGTGCACCACCTGCCGCTCGCGCAGGCGCAGACGGTCGGCGGTGGCGGCTTCCAGCTCGCGGTCGCGTTCACGCAGAGTGCGCCACTGCTGCAGGTGGACGGCCAGCAGGCCGGCGAAGCTGCCCAGCAGCGCCAGGCGCTGCTCCAGGCGCTCGGCCTGCAGCCGACCGACCGGGCAGGCCATCACGCCCAGCACCACGCCCCCGGCGGCCATCGGCACGCACAGCAGGCCTTCGCTGCCCAGCGCGCGAGCCAGCTGCAGATCATTGATGGCCAGGGGGCCGGCGGAGCCCGCCTCGAAGGTGGAGCAGATGCGGCCCGTGAGCGCCGCGCGGCTGCACGCGCCCGCGGCCGTGGCCTGCAGGCTGACCTGCAGCCGTTGCAGCTGCGGTGGCTGGCCCGGCAGCGACAACGCCGACAAGGCGGCATCGGCGCCTGTGCGCAGCAGGAACACGACGTCACGCACGCCGAAGAGGATGCGCGCCGATTCACGCGCGGCATTGAGCAGCTGCGGCTCGCTATCGGCCGCCGCCAGCTCGTGCTGCAGTGGCTGCAGCGAGGCCATCGCGCCGACGGTATCGCGCAGCTTGTCGCGCTGGGCATCGGGTGACATGGGGGGGAAGGGCGGCGGCAAGACGCGCCACAGCGGCAGCACCGACTGGCCGGCGGCTGCCTTCATGCCCAGTGCGCTGGCCAGCGCCGCCACGTCGGCCTGGGCCTGGCCCACGAGCCGCGCCAGCAGCATGGCAGACAAGCCCACCAGGCCGCCGGCCGACTCGAACCCCGCGGCATCGGGCGCGGCGTGCGCGGCCAGCGCATCGCAGGCATGGGCCGCCCACAGCACCCGCGTCAGCGGGTCGGCCAGCGCCACCTCTTCCAGGCTGTGATGGTGGAACAGCAGCGCGTCGGCCGTGAAGGACGGCAGGCGCCAACGCTCCACCAGCCAGGCACCGACGGCGGCGTGGTCGGTCTGCAGCGCCGCCTGCTCAAGCGCCGTCAGCGTGACCTCGGCACCCGCCGCGTCGACCAGCAGTTTTCCGTAGTCCGCCTGCAGGCCGCCCAGCAGCAAGAGTTCACCCACGTCGTGCAGCAGGCCGGCGAGGTAGGCCTCTTCGGGGTCGGCGTGGGCGGTTTCGACAGCGATCGCCTGGGCCAGCTCGGCCACCATCAGCGAGTGGCGCCAGAAGCCGTCGAAATCACCCGCGCGCGCACCAGGCAGTGCGGCAAAAGCCTCGCGCACCGCAATGCTGGCCGCGATGCTGTGCAAGGTTCGCACACCCAACACCTGCAGGCTCTGCTTGAGGCTGCGCAGTTCACCACTGCCATGGAAAGCCGCCGAGTTGGCCACGGTCAACACGCGGGCGGCCAGGGCTGGCTCACGCCGCACGAGCTCGGCCAGCCGGTCCATCGATGCGTCCTCACGTGCCAGCGCCTGCAGGAAGGCCAGCGCAGCAGCAGGCGGCGTCGGCAGGTCCAGCGACTCAAGCGCTTCTAGCGTCGGGCTGGGCAGATGGGGCAAGAGTGGCCTGTTGACAAAGACGACCCGGCGAAGCCGCTGGGCGCGGCGCCACGTCAATCCCCAATGCTACAGAGGTTGCCGTGTGCAACCGCGCGCCGGACGGCGCTGATTCAGGGGGCCGCAGGGGCCGGCACGCTGAAGCGCTTGGTGACATCGCCCTTGGCATTGGTGCTTTCCAGATGCACGCCAAACCCCCACAGACGCGCCACGTGTTTCAACACCTCCTGGCCGCTGTCGTGCAGCGGGCGGTCGTTGTGCTGGAAGTGGCGCAGCGTGAGGCTGCGGTCGCCGCGCAGGTTCACGTTCCAGACCTGGATGTTGGGCTCGCGGCTGCCCAGGTCGTACTGGTGGCTGAGGGATTCACGCACGCGCTTGTAGCCGGCGTCGTCGTGGATGGCGCTGACTTCCAGCTCCTTCTCCTTCTCGTCGTCGGTGATGGCGAAGAGCCTCATCTCGCGCATCAGTTTCGGGCTCAGGTACTGGCCGATGAAGCTCTCGTCCTTGAAATTGCGCATGGCGTGATCGAGCACCGGCAGCCAGGGCTTGCCGACCAGATCAGGGAACCACTGGCGGTCTTCGTCGGTGGGTTGCTCGCAGATGCGCTTGATGTCGGTGAACATCGCAAAGCCCAGGGCATAGGGGTTGATGCCGCTGTAGGCGCGGTGGCCCACCGGGGGCTGGTAGATGACGTTGGTGTGGGAGGTGAGCCATTCGATCATCACGCCGTCGGTGAGGAAGCCGTCGTCGTACATCGTGTTCAGCAGCTTGTGGTGCCAGAAGGTGGCCCAGCCTTCGTTCATCACCTGCGTCTGGCGCTGCGGGTAGAAGTACTGCGCCACCTTGCGCACGATGCGCACGATCTCGCGCTGCCAGGGCTCCAGCAGC
>JANMMD010000134.1:0-2237 GCA_031372905.1 Betaproteobacteria bacterium | reverse complement strand
GCGAAAGACCGCCGCCTGGAAGCCCATCGACGAGTTGCCGATGCGCGCGCAGCGGATGCCGACGGCGAGCTGCTCGTCGTAGCGCGCCGAGGCCAGGTATTCCAGCGTGGCCTTGCGCACGTAGAGGTCGCCACCCAGCGCGGCCATGGTGTCGTGGTAGGGCAGCGCCAGCGCGCGCCAATAGCCGCCGACCGCGGTGTCGAAGTAGGTGAGGTAATGGCCGTTGAAGACGATCTTCTGCATGTCCACCTCGGCCCAGCGCACACGCTGGGGGTCGAAGAACCGGAAGTCGCTGCGTTTCATGAATATTCCTTGATCGCGCTCTTGATAGCCTCGGCGGCGAAGTCCAGCGCCACGCCGGCCTCTTTCAGCACGCGGCCCATCTTGAGGAAGTCGTGCGTCACGCCGCGAACGAGTTCCAGTTGCACCGGCACGCCGGCGGCGCGCAGCCGGTCGGCGTAGGCCAGGCCTTCGTCGACCAGCGGGTCGCACTCGGCCAGGATGAATGCGGCGGGCGCCACGCCGTCGACGTCCGCCTGCAGCGGCGCAAACCGCCAGTCGTGGCGGTCGGCGGGCGCGATGTAGTGGTCGAAGAACCACGCGATGGCGTCGCGGTCGAGCAGGAAGCCGTGCGCGAAGAGGCGGTGCGAGGGTGTGTCGGCCAGCGCCGCGGTGCCGGGCGTGATGAGCAGTTGCAGCGCCAACGGCAGGGCGTGGTCGCGTGCCAGCAGCGCGCACACGGCTGCCAGGGTGCCGCCGGCGCTGTCGCCGGCCACGGCCAGCGGCACGGCGGCCAGGCCGTAGCGCGCAGGCTCGGCGGCCAAGGCCTGCAGCGCTGCCCAGGCGTCGTCCACCGCTGCCGGGAAGCGGTGCTCGGGCGCCAGCCGGTAGTCCAGCGCCACCACCGTGCGGCCGCTGCGCAGGGCCAGCTGCCGGCACAGGCTGTCATGCGTTTCCAGGCTGCCGATGACGAAGCCGCCGCCGTGCAGGAACAGCAGCCCGGGCGCGGGCTCGTTGCTGCTGGCGTAGAGGCGCGCGTGCCGAGGCTGGCCGTCACCGCCGGGCAGCTGCAGGTTCTGCACGCGTGTCAGCGGCGCGCGCGGCAGGTCCAGCACTTCCGAGGCGGCCTCGTAGGCAGCGCGCGCGGCAGCGGGGCTCAGCGTGTGGAAGGGCGGGCGCGCGGCGCGGCGGATGCGGTCCAGCACGCCGGCCATCTGGGGTGTCAGAAGGTGGGTACTCAAAGTGGCGAGAGCATACTTTCGAGCGACGCTCCACCCACCCACCCACCCATCCACCCACCCACTCACGCCCCCTGCCCCGCCATGGCCCGCATCCTCTACCTGACCCAGATCGACATCGACGACGGCGCCGTGCGCCTCCTGCCCGAGGAATGCCAGCGCACGGGCATGTCGCGGCCACTGGTCGTCACCGACGCCGGCGTGCGCGCAGCCGGCGTGCTGCAGATGGCGCTGGACGCCTTGAACGGCTTGCCGCACGCGGTGTTCGATGGCACACCCAGCAACCCCACCGAGGCGGCCGTGCGCGACGCGGTAGCGGTCTACCGTCGCGAGGGCTGCGACGGCCTGGTGGCCGTGGGCGGCGGCAGCAGCATCGATCTGGCCAAGGGCGTGGCCATCGCCGCCACACACGATGGCCCGCTCGCCACCTACGCCACCATCGAAGGCGGCAGCCCGAAGATCACCGCCGCGGTGCCGCCGCTGATCGCCGTGCCCACCACGGCCGGCACCGGCAGCGAGGTGGCGCGTGGTGCCATCGTCATCGTCGACGACGGCCGCAAGCTGGGCTTCCACAGCTGGCACCTGATGCCCAAGGCCGCGCTGCTGGACCCGGCGCTCACGCTGGGCCTGCCACCGATGTTGACCGCCGCCACCGGCATGGACGCCATCGCCCACTGCATGGAAACCTTCATGGCGCACGCCGTGAACCCGCCGGCCGACGGCATTGCACTCGACGGCCTGGCGCGCGGCTGGGCGCACATCGAACGCGCCACGCGCGACGGCCAGGACCGCACGGCGCGCTGGAACATGATGAGCGCGAGCATGCAAGGCGCGATGGCGTTCCAGAAGGGACTGGGCTGCGTGCATTCGCTGTCGCACAGCCTGGGCGGCGTGAACCCGCGCCTGCACCACGGCACGCTGAACGCGATGTTCTTGCCCGCCGTGGTGCGCTTCAATGCCGCCGCGCCCAGCATCCAGGCCGAGCAGCGCCTGCAGCGT
>JANMMD010000107.1:0-2690 GCA_031372905.1 Betaproteobacteria bacterium | reverse complement strand
CCTGCAGGCCGCCAGCCTGGTGCAGGCGGCGCGGCCCGGTGTGCACTTCGTGCTCGCGGGGACCGGCATGCACGCTGGCAACCGCGCACTGGCGCAGGACATCGCCGCCACCGGCCTCGGCGCACGTTTGCACCTGCTGGGTGAGCGCAGCGACGTTGCCTCGGTGATGGCAGGGCTGGACGTGGCGGTGTCATCCTCGCGCGCCGAGGCCTTCTCGAATGCCATCGGTGAGGCGATGAGCTGCGCCCTGCCCTGCGTGGTGACGGATGTGGGCGACTCTGCATTGATCGTTGGCAGCAGCGGCCGCGTCGTGCCGCCGGGCGCACCCGACGCTCTAGCCGCGGCCATGCTAGCCATGGTGGACCTGGGCGCATCCGGACGCGCGGCATGGGGCGAGCAGGCGCGTACGCGTGTGGTGGCCGAGTTTTCATTGGTAGCAGTGGCCACCCGCCACCTGGCGCTGTACACGGAGCTTTGTTCCGAGCGCACCGCGTCAACACGGTAGCGCGCCTGACACATGTGCGGCATCGCTGGTTTCCTGACGCCCGGGCCGCTGCCTTCAGACGCGGCGAAGCTAGCGCGGGCGATGGGCCAGCGCCTGCGTCACCGGGGCCCTGACGGCCACGACGAATGGCTGGACCCCGGCGCCGGCATCGCACTGGCGCACCGCAGGCTGGCCATCGTCGATCTGTCGGCGGCCGGGCGCCAGCCGATGCACAGTGCCGACGGCCGCTGGGTGCTCAGCTTCAACGGCGAGATCTACCACCACGGCGCCTTGCGCCAGCAGTTGCAGGCCCAGGGCCAGGCGCCGGAATGGCGTGGCCACTCCGACACCGAGACCCTGCTGGCTGCCATCAGCACCTGGGGGCTGGCCACCACGCTGCAACGCGTGGTGGGCATGTTCGCCATCGCGCTGTGGGACCGCCAGGAACGCGCGCTGACCCTGGTACGCGACCGCCTCGGCGAGAAGCCGCTCTATTACGGCGTGCAGGGGGGCGTGCTGCTATTCGGGTCAGAGCTGAAGGCCCTGCAGGCGCACCCCAACTACCGCGGCAGCATCGACCGCGGCGCGCTCGCGCTGCTGCTGCGTCAAGGCTATGTGCCGGCACCCTGGTGCATCCACAGTGGCGTGCGCAAGCTGCTGCCGGGCAGCCTGCTGCGCATCGTGCAGCCGCAGGACGCCGAGCGGGCGCCAGAGATTTGGTGGTCGGTGCAGGCCGTAGCCCTGGCCGGTGCAAAGGCGCCGCTGGTGCTGAGCGACGCCGAGGCCGTGGAAAACCTGGACCGCCTGTTGCGCCAGTCGCTGGAAGGCCAGTGTCTCGCCGATGTGCCGCTGGGCGCCTTTCTCTCGGGCGGCATCGACTCGTCCACCATCGTGGCGGTGATGCAGGCGATGTCGGGCCAGCCCGTGCGCAGCTTCACGATTGGCGTGCCCGAGGCCGGGCTCGATGAATCGGCCGAGGCCCGCGCGGTGGCGCGCCATCTGCGCACCCAGCACACCGAGCTGGTGCTCAGCGCGGCCGAGGCTCAGGCCGTCATACCGCGCCTGCCCGCCATGTACTGCGAGCCCTTTGCCGATGCCTCACAGATCCCGACTTTTCTAGTCAGCCAGATGGCGCGCCGCGACGTGACGGTGGCGCTCTCGGGCGACGCCGGCGACGAGCTCTTCGGCGGTTACGACCGCTATCGCTGGGCGCAGCGCCTGGCAGCGGTGCCGCTGGGCCTGCGCCGCAGCCTCGGCCTGGCGCTGCGGGCTTTGCCTGCCGAGCTGTGGGCCGCGCTGCTGGCGCCGGTGTCGCCGCTGCTGCCCAGGGAGCTGCGCGAAGGCGACCGCGCCGACCGCCTGCGCAAGCTGGCCACGGTGCTGTCATTGCGCAGCAATGACGCGCTGTATCTGCAACTGGTGCAGTTCTGGCCCGAAACCGGCGGCCCGGTGCTGGGTGCGACCGAACTCGCCACTGCTTTCGGCGAAGCGCCCCCGCCCCTCGCCGACTTCGAGATGCGCATGATGCTGCTGGACCTGCGCACCTACCTGCCCGACGACATCCTGGTGAAGGTGGACCGCGCGGCGATGGCGACGTCACTGGAGACCCGCGTGCCGCTGCTCGACCACCGCATCGTCGAGTTCGCGTTGCAGCTGCCATTGCACCAGAAGATGCGCGACGGCCGTGGCAAGTGGCTGCTGCGCCAGGTGCTGGACCGCTATGTGCCGCGCGCGCTGATCGAGCGGCCCAAGAAGGGCTTCGGCATCCCTATCCACGCCTGGCTGCGCGGCCCCTTGCGCGACTGGGCAGAAACGCTGTTGGCGGAAACGCGCCTGCGCGAGGCCGGGCTCATCGACCCCGCACCGGTGCGGCGCCTCTGGGCCGAACACCTGGCCGGGCGCAACGACTGGGGTTACCGGCTGTGGCCGGTGCTGATGTTCGAGGCCTGGCGTGAAAGCGCGGGCACGGCAAAGGAGAATGAGGCATGAATCAGAGCACCGAGCCATCGACTTCGTCGTCCTCTACGTCCTCACATGCCGCCGAGATCGAGGCGAACAAGCGCTTTCCCTTCGGCGCCAACTGGGCGCGTTTTCTCGAGCATCTGGCACCTGCACGGATAGCGGCCGCCGAACGTTCTCTGCTCGAGATGCTGCGCTTGCCGTCGCTGCAGGGCCTGCGTTTCCTGGATGCCGGCTCGGGCAGCGG
>JANMMD010000095.1:0-23603 GCA_031372905.1 Betaproteobacteria bacterium | reverse complement strand
GGTGAAGGCCACGCGCACGAGGTATTCCTTCTCGACGCGCGTCTCGTCGCCGATCAGGCGCTTGGCGATGCGGCCGTCCTGCGTCAGCACGAGCAGGCCGGTGCTGTCGATGTCCAGCCGGCCGGCCGGCGCCAGGTGGCGCAGGTGGCCGCCCTGGAATTCGATGCCCGAGTTGTCGCCTTCCCAGCGGTTGCCGCGTGTCACCAGCACCGAAGCCGGCTCGTGCCCGTCTTCGGCCTGGCCGCTGACATAGCCGATGGGCTTGTTCAGCAGCACCGTGACGCGGCGCGCCTGCTCGGCACGGGCACGCGGGTCGATCTCGATGACGGCATCGCTGCGCGCACGCTGGCCCAGCACTGCCAGGCGGCCGTCCACGCGCACCCAGCCGGCTTCTATCCACTCGTCCGATTCACGCCGCGATGCCAGGCCGCGGTCGGTCATCAACTTGGCCACGCGCAGGCCGTCTGCATGCGGCGTGGCCGGGCGTTGCGGCTGCGGTGGCACGATGGGCTGCGGCGCTGGCCGCGCCGGCAAGGCCGGCTGCGAGAGCTGTTGCGGCCTTGCAGGCCGTGAAGGGCGTGAGGGTTGTGTGGGCTGGGAGGGTTGGGAGGGCGGCACCGGCCCGGCGGGCTTGGCTGCCGAGGGCGCCGGTGTGCGCGGCGCGCCGTAGCCGCGCACCGGCGGCCGGTAGGGGTCGCGCGCCGGAGCGCGTGGTTTCACGCGGAGCTTGGGGCGTTCAGTCATGCCGCAATTGGACCATGCACCACGCCCAGCCTGGCTTGTCAGGAAAGGCTATCGTGCCGCGACCCAGCTGCAACAGGAGCCTGTTTGATGACCACCCCTTTGTTGTGCGCACGTGTTTGGGCCATGGTGACGCTGGCCCTTGCAGCCACGGTGCAGGCCGCGGCACCGCTGGCACCGGCGCTGCAGAACGAGCTTGACCAGGCCGTGCTGGTCTACGAAGCGGGGCGTCTGGTGCCGGCGCGTGCTGCCTTCGAAACGCTGGCCCAGCGCCGCGTGCCGGCGGCCGAGTACAACCTGGCCGTGATGCACCTGCGCGGCGAGCTGCCGCAGCCGGATCTGGCCCTGGCGCGGCGGCTGCTGGAGCGCTCGGCCCAGGGCGGTTTCGTCACCGCGCAGCTGATGCTGGGCCGGGCGCTGGAGAACGGCGATTTCGGCGCGCGAGACCTCACACTGGCCCACCGCTGGTACGAGGTGGCGGCCGCATCCGGCAGCGTCGAAGCGCAAGTGGCGATGGGCACGGCGCACTACCTCGGCCGCGGCCTGCCCAAGGACCTGGCGCGCGCCGCGCACTGGTTCCGCGAAGGCGCCAAGGGGGGCGACATCGGCGCGATGTACCTGCTGGCGTCGATGTACGAACAAGGCGACGGCGTCGAACGCGACCTGCGCCTGGCGCGCTACTGGTACGGCATCGCGGCGAAGAACGGCGACGAAGCCGCGCCGGGCAAGGTCAAGCAGCTGGATGCGCTGCTGGCGGGTGTGCCGGGCTGAGCGCCCAGCGCTAGAGCACCACCTTCACCATCGGGTGCGAGCTGAGCGCGCGGTACAGATCATCCAGCTGCTCACGGCTGGTAGCGGTGATGGTCAGCGTCAAGCCCAGGTAGTTGCCGGCCTTGCTGGGCCGCCGCTCGACGGTGCGGGTGTCGAAGGCGGGATCGAACTGCCGCGCCACCGCGAACATCGCGTCCTCGAAACCCTCGGCCTGCACGCCCATCACCTTGATAGGGAAGGCGCTGGGGTAGTCGATCAGGCTTTTGCGGTCTGCCTCGTTCGCATCGCCCGCCATCACACCACCATGGTCTGCTTGGCGCGCTGGTAGGCCTCGTAAAGGCGCGCATAGACCGGGCCGGGCTTGCCGCGCAGCGCGCCGTGGCCCACGGGCTCGCCGTCGATCTTGGTCACGGGCAAGATTTCCTTGGTGGCCGAGCTCAGCATCACCTCGTCGGCGGCGCGCACGTCGGCCTCGGAGATGGGGCGCAGGTTGTAGGCGATGCCGCAGTCTTCGCAGAGCTCGCGCAGCAATTCGTAGCGGATGCCCTCCAGCACATGGTCGCTCTTGGGCGGGCCGAGCAAGGCGCCTTCGTGCGCGATCCACACATTGCTGGCCGCGGCTTCGGTGAGCCAGCCGTCGCGGAACATGATCGTTTCCACCGCGCCATGGTCGGCCGAGATCTGGCGCGCCAGCACATTGCCCAGCAGGCTGGTGCTCTTGATGTCGCCGCGCTCCCAGCGGAAATCACGTGCCGTGGTGCAGGCCACGCCAGCGTGGCGCTGCTCGGCGCTGGCGGCCTTCATCGGGTTGGCCATCATGAAGACGGTGGGTGTCAGGCCGGCGGGCATCACGTGATCGCGTGGCGCCACGCCGCGCGTGAGCTGGATGTAGACCAGCTGGTCCTGCGCGCCGGTGGCCTCGGCGGTGGCGGCCACACGTTGCCGGCACAGCTGCAGCCACTCGTCGCTGCTGTGCGGGTTGGGGATGCGCAGCTTGGCCAGCGAGCGGCCCAGGCGCGCCATGTGCTCGTCAAAGCGGAAGAGGCGCTGGCCGTACACCGGCACCACTTCGTAGATGCCATCGCCAAAGATGAAACCGCGGTCGAGCACGCTGACCTTGGCCTGCGAGATGGGAAGCACATCGCCGTTGAGATAGACCAAGGTGTCGTTCATCGATAGCTCTCCACGGTGCGCGGAAATTGTGGCACGCGGTGCTTCGGGTGCAAGGCGAGTGCGGCTGCTCGATCCGTCATTTGATCGGTCATTTGATCCACAGGCGGATGGCGTCCCAGGCGCGGCCGAAGATGCCGGCGAGCGGCACCGGCTCCAGCACCGTCAGCGGCAGCTTGGCCACCGGCGTGCCGCCGGCGGTGGTGACGATGATGCTGCCCACCGCCTGCCCCGCGGCCAGCGGCGCCACCAGCGGGTCGGTGCGTTCCAGCGTCGTCTTGAGCTTGTCGCCTTCACCCTTGGGTACGCTGACGAACACGCCGCCGGCCGCGCCCAGGCGCGCCTCGGCCACCGTGCCTTTCCACACCGGTACCGTGGCCACGGCCTTGCCGGCTTCGAACAGGCGCACCGTGTCCCAGGCCAGCCAGCCCCAGTTCAGCAGCTTCTGGCTTTCACCGGCACGCGCTTCACGGCTGGCCGTGCCCAGCACCACGCTGACGAGGCGGCGCTTGCCGGCTGGCGTGTCGCGCACGGCGCTGGCCACCAGGCAATACCCGGCCGCGTCGGTGTAGCCGGTTTTCATGCCGTCGATGCTGGGGTCGCGGCCCAGCAGCAGGTTGCGGTTGTCCTGCTTGATCTTGTTGTAGGTGTACTCGCGCAGGCTGTAGATCTTGTAGTGCTCGGGGTGCTCGGTGATGACGCGCGCGGCCACCAGCGCCACGTCGCGCGCGCTGCTGTAGTGGCCGGGCTCGGTGAGGCCCTCGACGTTCTTGAACTGCGTGTTCTTCAGGCCCCACGCCTGGGCCTGGCGGTTCATCATCGCGACGAAGTTCTCGACGCTGCCGCCCACCGCCTCGGCCAGCGCCACCGAGGCGTCGTTGCCGCTTTGCACGATCATGCCGCGCAGCAGTTCGTCCACCGTGGGCGTCATCGTGGTGTCGATGAACATCTGGCTGCCGCCGCCCTTGCGCTGGCTCCAGGCGCGCCCCGACACTGGCAGCCGCTGCTCCAGTGCCAGCTTCTTGTCGCGGATGGCGTTGAAGACGATGTAGGCCGTCATCAGCTTGGTCAGCGAGGCCGGTTCGGCCTGCGCGTCGGCATCGCGCTCGGCCAGCACCTGGTTGCTGTTGAGATCGATCAGGATGTATTGGCGCGCCGCGATTTCCGGCGGCACCGGGGCTTGTGCGTGCGCGAGGAAGGCGCAGAACGAGAGCAGGACGGAGAGCAGCAGTTTCATGGGGCAGCAGTGGTTACGCGTGAAGACCACGCGGCCGTGACGATCTGTTTGAGTGCGGGCAGTTGCCCGTGGAAGAAGTGGCCGGCGCCGGGCAGCACCGTGACCGGCAGTGAGTAGGGCCGCGCCCAGTCGAAAACGGCCGAGAGCGGCACCACGTCGTCCACCTCACCGTGGATGACGAGTGTGTCTTCGGGCACCGGTGCCATCTGGAAGTTCCGTACCGCGGGGCCGACCAGCACGACGCGTTCGGCGCGCTGGTCTGCGGGCAGGCGGGCAGCGGCCTGGCTGGCGACGTAGCCGCCGAAGGAAAAGCCCGCGATCACCAGGGCCTCGCCCGGCGCACGCTGGGCCTGCACCATGGCCAGTGCATCGTCGACCTCGCCGCGGCCTTCGTCCCACGCGCCTTCGGAAGCGCCGATGCCGCGGAAGTTGAAACGCAGGCAGCGGTAGCCCAGGCTGACAAAGGCGCGGGCCAGCGTCTGCACGACCTTGTTCTGCATCGTGCCGCCGTGCAGCGGGTGCGGGTGGCACACCACCGCCAGGCCACGCGGCGTGCTGCCTGCTGCGGGCAGGTCGAGTGCCGCTTCGATGCGTCCGGCCGGTCCGGCGATCACCACGCCTTGCGTGGATGCGTTCATCGGCCGCCGCTCATCGGCCAACCCCCGGCGGCAGCACCAGACGCTCGACCACGCGACCGTTTTTCAGGTGCTCTTCGACGATCTCGTCGAGGTCGGCCTTGTCGACATAGGTGTACCAGGTCTCGTCGGGATAGACCACGGCCACCGGGCCGCCGGCGCAGCGGTCCAGGCAGCCGGCCTTGTTCACGCGCACACCGCCGGGCCCGGCCAGGCCCTCGGCCTTCACGCGGCTCTTGCAGTGGTCGAACGCGGCTTGCGCGTCGTGCTGGGCGCACGCGGCCTCGCCGCTCTTGCGCTCATTGAGGCAGAAGAAGACATGGTGCTTGTAGTAGCTCATCGTGCCGATTGTAGGCAGCGGGTCCTGGGGTAGACCCTTGCCCGCATTCAGCGCAGACGGCTCTCGTCGGTCGCGCCCAGGCGCGACAGCAGCCAGGCCATCGCGACATAGGGCCACAGCCAGCCCACCCATTGCGCGAGGCCGTGGAAGCGCACGAAACGGCCCTGCTCCCAGGCCAGCAGGCTCTGCGCAAAGTAGGGGTCGGCGGGGGCCTGCGCCATGCCCACCACCAGGCCTGTGAGCACCACCAGCGCCAAGCCGCGCACCACGCGGCGCGGCACTGGCGCCAGCACGAGTGCCAGCAGCAGGCCCAGCACCAGACCCGGCCCGGTGGTGGGTGTCAACCACGCCAGGCCGTGGACGGGGCCGAAGTTCAGCAGCGTCGACAAGGCCATGCCGGCCGCGCCGAGTGCCAGCGCCGCCACCGCTGCGGCCACCCGGCGCCAGCCGGCCGGCATCACGCTGTAGGCCAGCAGCGTGGGGCCGAGCAGGCCCATCGCGACGATGAGTGTTTCGCTCAGGGGCCGCAAAGGCGGGCGCGGTGGGCCGGCCACTGCCAGCAGGGTGTAAGCCGATTCAGCCCAGGGCACGTCTGCCAACCAGCCCGCCAGCGTTTCGCGCAGCCTCTCGCCCACCTGTCCCAGACCCAGTGGCAAGGGCGCGGGAAAGAGCAGGCCCACCGGCCACAGCGCCAGCAGCGCCAGCGCGCCGGCGCTGTCGCGCGCAAACCAGCGCGCGCGCAGTGTCTGCCAGCGTCCGACCAGGCCCAAGGCGTGACCGGCCAGCGCGACGAACGCGCCCAAGGCCGCGCCGGCGCTGTTGAGCAGAAAGTCTTCCAGCGCGGGCACCCGCCGCGGCAGAAACTGTTGCAGCACCTCGGTGGCATACGAGAGCATCGCCGGCAGCACCAGTGCCACCACCAAGGCCGGCAGGGTGCGCCAGCCGCTGCGTCGCATCGCGATGCACAGCAGCGCGCCCAGCGGCAGATAACCCAGCAGGTTGCTGATCTTGTCGAAGTTGTCCTGCCAGAGCGTCCAGGGCAGGACGGCCAGGGTCCAGGCATCCTGCCCCGGGGGCCAGCGCCAACCTTCGAAGGGATAGAGGCTGGCATAAAGCACCAACGCCGCATACACCGCAGCCAGCGGCGTGGCTGAACTGCGGTGGCGCGTGGTGGGCAGGCGGTCGGGCATGCAGCGCGGCCGGTGCGCCTAGAAAGGCTTGACGACCACCAGCACCACGGTGGCTGCGAACAGCAGCACCGAGGTTTCGTTGAAGACGCGGAACCACTTGTGGCTGCGCTTGTTGGCCAGTTGCTCGAAGCTGCGCAGCAGGCTGCGGCACATGTGGTGGTAGCCGATGGCGCCCACCACGAGCACGAGCTTGGCGTGCATCCAGCCGCCGCCGACGCCATAGCCCAGCCACATCACGAGGCCCAGCACCAGCGCCGGCACCATGAGAAGACTGGAAAAACGGTAGAGCTTGCGCGCCATCAGCAGCAGGCGTTCACGCTCGGCATGGCTGTCGGCCGGCACCATGGCCAGGTTCACGAAAAGCCGTGGCAGGTAGAAGAGGCCGGCGAACCAGCTGGCCACGAAAACGATGTGGAAGGCTTTGACCCAGAGATAGCTGTTGCTCATCCCGGCATTATCCCGGCGGCCAAAAAAAAGCCCCGGTCGTGGACCGGGGCGGGTAAGCCTTATCGCTGTCATCACGCTAAGGCACCTGCTCAGGGAGGAAAAGCAGGGAATGACAGCCTCGCGGCTATCATTCATCGATCACTTTATCAGATGTCATTTGGCTCTGGAATGCGGCTTTTGCGTAGTTCGCAAGTCGTTTTAGAGCCCCATCCACAGCCTCTTCCGCAGCCTCGACGGCACCCAGGAGAAACCCGGTTGATCACGCCCCCGCCTTACCCCGCCAGCCGCCCGCGCCGCCTGCGCCGCGATGCCGGCATTCGCGCCTTGGTCCGTGAACACCGCCTGGCGCCCGAAGACTTCATCCTGCCGGTGTTCCTGTTCGACGGCGACGGCCCGGCGCAAGACGTGCCCAGCATGCCCGGCGTGCAGCGCCGCAGCCTGCAGGGCGTGATGGCCCAGGCCGAGGAATGCGTGAAGCTGGGCGTGCCGGCGATGGCGTTGTTTCCGGTGATCGCCAGCCCTCTGAAGACGCCCGACGGCGTGGAGGCCACCAACCCCGAGGGACTGGTGCCGCGCGCCGTGCGGGCGCTGAAGGCCCGCTTCCCGGGCTTGTGCGTGCTGACCGACGTGGCGCTCGACCCCTACACCAGCCACGGCCAGGACGGCCTGCTCGACGAGACCGGCTACATCGTCAACGACAGCACGGTGGCCATGCTCACGCGACAGGCGCTGACGCAGGCCGCCGCCGGCGTGGACATCGTGGCGCCCAGCGACATGATGGACGGCCGCATCGGCGCCATCCGCACCGCGCTCGAAGCCCACGGCCACGTGCACACGAAGATCATGGCCTACAGCGCCAAGTATGCGAGTGCCTTTTACGGCCCCTTCCGCGACGCGGTGGGCAGCGCCGGCAACCTGGGCAAGGCCGACAAGAAGGTCTACCAGATGGACCCGGGCAACAGCGACGAAGCGCTGCGCGAGGTGGCGCTGGACATCGCCGAGGGTGCCGACATGGTGATGGTCAAGCCCGGCATGCCTTACCTCGACATCGTGCGCCGCGTGAAAGACGAGTTCCGCGTGCCGACCTTCGCCTACCAGGTGAGCGGTGAATACGCGATGCTGAAAGCCGCCGCCGCGAACGGCTGGCTCGACCACGACGCCGTGATGATGGAAAGCCTGATGGCCTTCAAGCGCGCCGGTGCCGACGGTGTGCTGACCTACTTCGCGCTCGACGCCGCGCGCACGCTCGCGCGGCGCTAGCCGGCCGGGCCTGCGGCTGCCATGCGCATCTTCCACGTCAGCGCCGACCAGTTCACCGAACTCGAGGCGCTGCCCGATGCACTGCCAGCGCAGGGCTTCCTGTGGGTGGGCAGCGCGCGCCGCGAGTTCGAGGTGCGCGTGGGCGAACTGCAGCAGGGCTTGCAGCGCTGGACCGGTGGGCAGCTCGTCGATCTGCACATCGCCGACCTGCTGAACAACCAGCTGCCCAGCCATTACGACTACACCTCGTGGTACGACGTCATGGTCTTCCGCCGGCTCGCCGCGGGGGCAGGCAGTGCTTCGCAGTTCGTCGACGAAGAGCGCGGCACCGTGAGCACGGCGCGCCTGGCGCTGGCCGCCATCGATACCAGCCCGGTCGGCTTTGCGCTCTTCGACCGTGTGCTCGTCACCGTGCACCCCACCGACTGTGCCGTGCGCGATTTCTTCGCCCAGCGCCTGAGCGGCCTGGCGGGCAGCGGCGACCCGCGGGGCAGCGCCCGCTTGCCCAGCAACCCGGCCGACCTGATGTTGCGCATGGTCAACCACATGGTCGACAGCTATCTCGACCTGCGCCGCCTGCTGACGCGCCAGCTCGGCACGCTGCAGGCGCAACTGCTGGACCCGCGCAGCCGCTTTGAAGACTGGCAGATCCTGCTCGATTCGCGCAACACCCTGCACATGCTCGAAGACACCTGCGAAGACCAGCGCAGCGCGGTGCAGGAATGGATAGACGCCATCGCCGAATGGCCCGAAGAAAGTGACGCGCAGGCGCGCCGCGAACGCGAGATGCTGCGCGTGCGTTCGCGCGATGTGCTCGAGCACATCGAACGTGTGCTGGGCCATGTGCGGCGCCTCGAGCAGAGCGCAGAGACGGCGGTGCAGATGCACTTCAGCGCCCTGGGCCACCGCACCAACGACATCATGCGCACGCTGACGGTGCTGACCGCGATCTTTCTGCCGCTGAACCTCATCACCGGCTTCTTCGGCATGAACTTCGACGGCCTGCCGCTGATCCACTCGTCCACCGGCATCTGGGTCGCGCTGGGTCTGATGGCGGCGGTGGGTGCGGGGCTGCTGTTCTTCTTCAGACGCCAGCGCTATTTGGGCAGTTCGCGCGGCGCCTAGACGCTCAAGCCGCGCCTACAGCTGGCGCTGTCTGGCCAGCGGCGGGTTGCGCTCGAAATAGCGGCGTATGCCCTGCGCCAGCGCATCGACGAGCTCGGCACGATAGGCCGGATCGCGCAGTTGCGCCTCTTCTTCGGGGTTGGAGATGAAGGCCGTCTCGACCAGGATGCTGGGGATGTCCGGCGCCTTCAACACTGCAAAACCGGCCTGCTCCACGCGCGGCTTGTGCAGCCGGCCGACGCGGCCGATGCGGGTCAGCACCTCCTGGCCGAGTTTCAGGCTGTCCTTGATCTGCGCGGTGGTGCTCATGTCGAGCATGGCGCTGAGCACCTGCCGGTCGCGCACCTGCGTGATGTTCACGCCGCCGACCTGATCGGCCGCGTTTTCGCGTTGCGCCATCCAGCGCGCAGCGCTGCTGGTGGCGCCGCTGGTGGACAGCGCAAACACGCTGGCGCCGCGCGCCTCCGGGCGCATGAAAGCATCGGCATGGATGCTGACGAAGAGGTCAGCCTGCACGCGTCGCGCCTTGCGCACACGTTCGTTCAGCGGCACGAAGAAATCGGCGTCGCGCGTCATCATCACGCGCATGCCCGGCACCGCGTTGAGCTTCTCGCGCAGCGCCAGCGCCACGGCCAGCACCACGTCTTTCTCGCGCAGGCCGGTAGGGCCGATGGCGCCGGGGTCTTCGCCGCCGTGGCCCGCGTCGAGCGCGATGATGATGAGCCGGTCGACGCGCTGCCGTTCGCTGGCCGTGGGCGGCGCGGGCGCCGATGCGGGCAGCGCCGCAGCGCTGGCGACCATGGGTGCTGAAGCCGGCGCCGACGGCGGCGGCAGAGCCGGAGGTTTGCCGCCCAAGGCCTGCGTCGATGACGACGTGGCCGGCCCTGGCTTCTCGATGCGCGCGATCAATTCGCCCAGCGCGTCCTGCACCGCTTGCGCGGCGCGCTGGCCGGCGTCTTCGCGCTCGCGCACCAGCGCCAGCAGTGGGTCGGCTTCCTGCACCGGGTAGAGGTCGAAGACCAGGCGCTGCTGGTAGGCCGCCACCGGTGCCAATGCAAACTGCTGCGGCTGCACCGGCTGCTTGAGGTCGAAGACCAGGCGGACGACGCGCGGCTGGAACTGGCCGACGCGCACGCGTTCGATGTAGGGGTCGTCAGGGCGCACCTTGCCCACCAGCTCGCGCAGCGCGGCATTGAGCTCCAGGCCTTCGATGTCGACGACCAGGCGGTTCGGGCTCTGCACCAGTTGGTGCACGGCCGACAGGGGCTGGTCGGATTCGATGGTGACGCGCGTGTAGTCGCGCGCGGGCCAGACGCGCACGGCGAGGATGGCCGCGCCCCAGGCGAGCTGCGGTGCGCCCAGCAGCAGAACCAGCTCGCCAGCGCGCCGCAAAGCCGCGCGGCGGCCGCGTGAGTGCGGTGATGTCTTGGCCCCGCTCACGACGGCTTGCGCATCACAACAGCGCCAGCCCGCGGGCGGTGCCGGCCTCCAGCCGCACGCTGCGGCTGTCATCGGGCAGGGTGTCGATGTAGAGCCGCAGGTCGGCCACCGGCAATACCTCAGCGGCATGTTCAGGCCACTCGGCCAGCTTCAGGCCCGGTGCGGCAAAGACCTCGCGCAGGCCGGCATCGGCCCACTCGCGCGGGTCGGTGAAGCGGTAGAAATCGAAGTGCGAGGCCACGCCGCCCCGCGGCAATTCGTAGGGCTCCATCACCGTGTAGGTCGGGCTCTTGATGCGGCCTTGCACGCCCAGGGCGCGCAGCAGATGGCGCACGAAAGTGGTCTTGCCGGCGCCCAGGTGGCCGTGCAGCTCGATGCAGGCATCGGCCAGCTCGGGCCGCAGCGCCAGGGTCTGGGCCCACGCGGCGCAGTCGTCTTCACGCGCCCACAGCAGCAGCCGGCTTCCTAGAATCGGCACATGGCTGCGGGCGGCGGGTTCGTGCATCAGATCGAAGGGCAGCAGCTCGTAGAGCGCTTGCAGGCTTGGGCGCGTGAGCTGGGATTCTCACAGATCGGCATTGCCGGCATCGACTTGGCCGCGGCAGAGCCGGGGCTGCTGGCCTGGCTGGCTGCGGGCTTCCACGGCAGCATGGGCTACATGGCCCGCCACGGCGTGAAGCGCGCGCGGCCGGCAGCACTGGTGCCCGGCACGGTGTGCGTGATCAGCGCGCGCATGGACTACCTGCCGCGGGACACCGATACCCATTGGCTGCAGCAAGAGACCCAGGCGCTTGCCGAGCCCAGGCACGCCGTGGTTTCCGTCTATGCCCGGGGCCGCGATTACCACAGGGTGCTGCGTCAACGGCTGCAACGCCTGGCCGAACGCCTGGCCGCCGAGGTGGGCCCGCTCGGCCACCGCGTGTTCACCGATTCCGCGCCCGTGCTGGAGGCAGAACTGGCCACGCGCGCCGGCCTGGGCTGGCGCGGCAAACACACGCTGGTGCTGCACCGCGAGGCCGGTTCGATGTTTTTTCTGGGCGAGATCTACATCGACCAAGCGCTGCCGCCGAGTGAGCCCGCCAGCCCCCATTGCGGCAGTTGCATGGCCTGCCTCGACGTGTGTCCGACACAGGCCATCGTGGCGCCGTACCGGCTGGATGCGCGCCGCTGCATCAGCTATCTCACCATCGAGCACGAGGGCGCCATCGCCCCCGAATTGCGGCCCTTGATGGGCAATCGCATCTACGGCTGCGACGACTGCCAGCTGGCCTGCCCGTGGAACAAGTATGCGCAGCGCAGCACCTTGCCTGACTTCGACCCGCGAGACCCGCTGGGCAGCGCGTCGCTGCTGCAGCTCTGGGCCTGGGACGAGGCCGAGTTTTTGCGCCGCACCGAGGGCAGTGCCATCCGCCGCATCGGCATCGGGCGTTGGCGGCGCAACATCGCGGTGGCGCTGGGCAATGCCTGGCGCGAGACCGGGGACGAGGCCATTCCGCTGGCTTTGCAGGCGGCACTGCCGCGAGCCGATGCGCTGCTGGCAGAACACATCCACTGGGCCCTGGCGCAGCGCAAGGCCTGAGCTCTGCACGCAGAGGGTTTCAGGCGGATTTCAAGCCGCCCACGCGCGCCACACGGCCAGCCACAGCGGCAGCGCCACCATCGCGATGAGCGTCGACACCGTCACCAGCCCGGCCGTGTAGCCGCCATGCCCGCCCATGCGCACCGCCAGCACATAGGCGCTCGATGCCGTGGGCAGGGCGGCGAAAGCCACCACCACCGCCTGCTGCCCCGGCGGCAGGCCCATAGCCACCACCAGCAACACCGCAAAGGCCGGCAGCAGCGCATGGCGTATGCCCAGCAGCGCAGCGGCCAGGCGCGGCGCCTCCTTCAATGCGCCCAGCTGCAGGCCGGCGCCCACCGCCATCAAGCCCAGCGGCAGCGCAGCGGCGCCGATGCGCGCCACGGTGATGTCGGCCAGCGCTGGCAGCCGCAAGCCGAGGAGGTTGAAGCCCAGGCCGGCCACCGTGGCCAGGATCAGCGGGTTGCGCAGCAGCTCGCGCAGGTAGCCGTGCCCGCCCTGGCGTGCCAGCGGCCACACCGCAGCCACGTTGGCCACCGGCACGCACACGGCGATGATGAGTGCCGTCCACGCCACGCCCGGCGCGCCGGCCAGGCGGTCGGCCAGGGCCAGGGCGACATAGGAGTTGAAACGGAAGGCAGTCTGCGCGCCCGAGGCATGCAGGCGGGCGTCGACGCCCGGCCACAGGCGCAGGCCGTAGGCGAGCAGCACACCCAGCATGACCACGGCCAAGCCGCTGCCGGCCAGGGGCAGGGCGCTGCCCGGTGTGATGGGATAACGCACGATGGCGCCGAAGAGCAGCGCCGGGAACAGCACCAGGTAGACGATGCGCTCGATGGCATCCCACAACGGCCGGTTGAGCGCGGTGTAGCGGCAGAGCAGGAATCCGATGACGATGAGTGCGAAGTCGGGCAGCAGGAGCAGGGCATCGGCCATCGCACGAGTATCGGCCAGCGGGGCAGGTCGGCGATTCAGGCGCGGGGAACGTTGTGATGCTGAAGCATTCCAAGTCCATCACTTCAAGCTCAGCACTCCAACTCCCATGCCTGCACCCATGATCGTGAACCGCCGCAGCCTCATCCTCGCAAGCGTGCTGGGCTCGGCCCTCATGGCGGCCCTGCCCGCCTGGGCCCAGCCGGTGATGGTCGAGGGCCAGGGCTTTGACCGGCGTGTGAGCCTCGCGGGCAGCGAGCTGCAGCTCAACGGCACTGGGGTGCGCGCCGTGGCCTGGTTCAAGGGCTATGCCGCGGGCCTGTACCTGCGCAGCCCCAGCCGCAACGTGGTGCAGGTGCTCGCGCAGCCCGGCCCGAAACGCCTGCAGCTGCGCATGCTGCAAGACGTGCCGGCGGCCGAGTTCGTCAAGGCCTTCCGCAAGGGCGTGGAGCGCAATACGGCTCCTGCCGAGCTGCCGCAGCTGGCCGAACGCATGGCCAGCTTCGAGGCCTTGGTGGGCGCGCTGGGCCAGGTGCGCAAGGGTGATGTGGTCAACCTCGATCTTGAGCCTGGCCGCGGCACGCTCTTCAGCGTGAATGGCACACTGCGCGGCGAAGCCATCGCCGGGGAAGAATTCTTCGCCGCATTGCTTCGCAGCTTCGTGGGCGACAAGCCTTACGACAACAAGCTCAAGGCGGGCTTGCTGGCCGGTACGGTTTGAACGCTCACTGCCCTTTCTAAAACAACACGGCAGGGCTGATGCAGCCCCCGGATGCGACGGAGACCCAGATGATGCAACGCAATACCTTCACCGGCCTGTTGGGGGCCGCAAGCTTGGCACTGAGCTTCTCGCTGCCGATGGCGGCCAGCGCCCAGGGCTACCCGAACAAGCCCGTGCGCCTCGTGGTGCCCTTCGCGCCGGGCGGCACGACGGACATCGTCGCACGCGTCGTGGCCGAGAAGGCCGGCGCGGCGCTGGGCCAGAGCCTGGTGGTGGAGAACAAGGCCGGCGGCGGCGGCTCCATCGGCGCACTGGAGATGATCCGCGCTGCCCCCGACGGCTACACCCTGGGCATGGCCACGGTGTCCACCACGGCCGCCAACCCGGCCATCAACAAGAAGATCGGCTATGACCCGTTGACCGACTTCACGCCCATCATCAACATCGCCGCCACGCCCAACGTGATTGCGGTGCACCCCAGTTTCCCGGCGCGCGACTACAAAGGCTTTCTTGCCGAGGTGAAGAAGAACCCGGGCAAGTACAGCTTCGCCAGTTCCGGCACCGGCGGCATCGGCCACCTGCAGATGGAGCTGTTCAAGAGCCTGTCGGGCACCTTCATCACGCACATCCCCTACCGCGGCGCCGGCCCGGCCTTGAACGACACGGTGGCGGGCCAGGTGCCCATCATCTTCGACAACATGCCCTCGGCACTGCCGTTCATCAAGGATGGGCGCCTCGTCGCCATCGTGGTGGCTGCACCGCAGCGGCTGTCGCAGCTGCCCAATGTGCCGACCTTCAAGGAAGTGGGCCTGGAGCCGGTGAACCGCATGGCTTACTACGGCATCCTCGGCCCCAAGGGCATGCCGAAGGACCTCATCGACAAGGTGGCGGTGGCCATCAAGAAGACCGCTGAACTGCCCGATGTGAAGAAGCGCATCGAGGACACCGGCTCGCTCATGATCCTGAACACGCCAGAAGAATTCGCCAAGCAGATCCGCGCCGAGTTCGATGTCTACAAGGACGTGGTCGCAAAGCAGAAGCTCAGCCTGGAGTGAGCGGCGGTTTGGCCCTCGGTACGGCGGCGGACCCCGGCGGCCACGCCGCCGACATCGACCGCTTCATCGATGCGCTGTGGATCGAGGATGGGCTGGCCCCCCTGACCCTGGCCGCCTACCGTCGCGACCTGCAGGCCTTTGCCGCCTGGTTGCAGCGGCCGCTGGCCAGCAGCAGCGAGGTGGATCTGCTGGCCTACATGGCCGAGCGCCATGCCGGCACCCGGGCCACCACGGCCAACAGGCGGTTGACCGTCTTCAAGCGCTACTTTCGCTGGGCCGTGCGCGAGCACCTGGTCGCCGCCGACCCGAGCTTGCGGTTGCTGGCCGCGCGCCAGCCGCTGCGTGTGCCCAAGAGCCTGAGCGAAGCGCAGGTCGAGGCCTTGCTCGCGGCCCCGGACATCGAGACCGCGCTGGGTTTGCGCGACCGCGCCATGCTGGAGCTGATGTACGCCAGCGGCTTGCGTGTCAGCGAACTGGTGACTTTGAAGACCGTGCAGTTGGGGCTGAACGAGGGCGCTCTGCGGGTCACCGGCAAGGGGTCCAGGGAGCGCCTGTTGCCCTTTGGTGCCGAGGCGCAGGTCTGGTTGCAGCGCTATTTGCTGCAGGCCCGTGCCGCCATCCTGGCCGGCGCGGCCAGCGAGGCGCTGTTCGTCACGCGCCTGGGTGAGGGCATGTCGCGCCAGATGTTCTGGCGCCTGTGCAAGCGGTATGCGGTGCAGGCGGGGGTGACGGCGCCGTTGTCACCTCACACCCTGCGCCATGCATTCGCCACCCATCTGCTGAACCACGGCGCCGACTTGCGCGCGGTGCAGATGCTGCTGGGCCATGCCGACATCGGCACGACGACCATCTACACCCATGTGGCCAGAGAACGGCTGCGGCAACTGCACGCGCAGCATCACCCCCGCGGGTGAGGCTTGGGGCTGCGGTGCAGCGCACAAGAAAAAAGGCCGGTCTTGCGACCGGCCTTTTCACGAAGGGGATGGACCCCGACGATCAGAAGTTGTGGCGCACGCCAGCAGCGACCGAGCTCGCCTTGCGGTTGGCGAAGCCGAAGTACTGGACAGCGCTGTTATCGACGGTCGTGTAGAAACCGTAGAGCTTGGTGCGCTTGCTCAGGTTGTAGTTGTAGCCCAGCGTGAACTGGCTGGCGTCGCTGTTGCGCACGCGGCTCCAGTCGTCGGCCGAGCCATAGTTCGCGTGGAACTCCGAAGAGCCGACGGTGTACATGGCCGACAGGCGGTAGGCGTCACGCTTGCCCAGACCGCCGGTGCCCTTGTCTTCGCTGCGCTGGTAGTAGCCGCCCAGCGTCAACGCGCCGATGTCGTAGTTGGCACGGATGGCGTACTGGCTGTCCTTGTCGCCGTCGTTCTTCTCGTAGCCGAAGCCCAGGCCCAGGGCGCCCATGCTGTAGTTCAGCGCCAGACCGAGAACCTTGTTGTTCGCGTTCGGGCCTTCGGCCGCCGAAACCGACAGCTCAGCGGTCAGGCCGCCGATGCTGGGCGTGGTGTACGCGAGGCTGTTTGCGTTCTGGCCCAGGTAGGTGTACAGCTTGTCTTCCGACGTGCCGGTGTCGTGGTTGTGATAGCTGATGTAGTCAGCAGTCGCGTAGTAGGCAGCGCTCGTCAGACGGCCCGCCTTGATGCTGCCGAAGCCGCCGCTCAGGCCAACATACGAGTCACCAGCCCAGAACGGACCGGTCACCGTGCCGGTATCGACGTTGAAGCGGTGTTCCAGGAAGAACTCGGCCTTCAAGCCGCCGCCGAGGTCTTCCATGCCCTTGAAGCCCAGGCGCGAGGCGTTGTTCTGCAGCACCTTCTGGGTGCCGATGACGGCGATGTTCTTCTGCGACTCGACGGTGGTGTTCAGACGGCCGTACAGGGTGACGCTGCTCTGCGCCAGAGCGCTGCCAGCAGCCAGAGCCGACACGGCGGCAACAATCAGGGTTTTCTTCATGCGTTTCCTCACTGGGTGGTTGCGATGCCGGGTGGGGACAACTCCCTCTACCGACGACAAATGTCAGTTTAGAGGCGAACCTCGGGCAAACCCGCCCTCGGGTCGATTCGGATGCACAAAGTGCGACGCAACGCAGCATCCGCGCAACACTTGGCCTCGGGGAGCCCTGTCGGCTGCGGCCGCGCCGACACCGCGTCTAGCGCCCGCGGAGATGCGCTGGCGCTTCCAGCCGGCGGGCGAGCAGCGACAGGGTGAGGGTCAGCACGAGATAGATCACCGATATCGCCAGGTAGGGTTCCCAGTAGCGGGAATAGGCACCCGCCACGGTGCGCGCTGCCAAGGCCAGCTCGGCCAGGCCGATGGCCGAGACCAGCGAGCTGTCCTTGATCAGCGTCACGCCTTCGTTCACCAGCGCCGGCACCATGCGCCGAAATGCCTGAGGCAGCACCACGAAGCGCATGGATTGCACATGCGTGAGCCCCATGCTGTAGGCGGCCTGGGTCTGGCCGCGGTGGATGCTCTGGATACCGGCGCGAAAGATCTCGCTGATGTAGGCGCCGGCGTTCAGGCTCAGCGCCACGCACCCGGAAAAGAAGGCGCCATGTTCCTGGCGGAAGGTGCGCGCGAGTTCACCCGAGAGCAGCAGTCCACCGTCTGGGTGCACCAGCGCCGGCATCAGCGCAAAGTGCACCAGCAGGATCTGCACGAAGAGCGGCGTGCCGCGGAAGAAGGTGACATAGGCCACCGTGATGCCGCGCGCCAGGCCCAGCAGCACCCGTACGGCTGCACTGCGCGGTGCCGGCGCATCGGAGGACGTGCTCACGAGGCCGAACCCGACACCGAGCACCATGCCGGCAACGATGGCCACCAGCGTGAGCTGGATCGTCATCCACAGGCCGCTGATGAACAGCGGCGTGTAGCCGGACAGGATCTCCCAGCGAAGATCCATCGTCCGGCCCTGTGCTTACTTCAGACCTTACTTGGAGGCGGCCGGCGCGGCAGCCTGGGCCTTGACGGGCGGGGCGCCAAAGTACTTGCTGAAGATCTGGTCGTAGGTGCCATCGGCCTTGATATCGGCCAGGCCCTTGTTGATCTTCTCCAGCAATTCGGTGTTGCCCTTCTTCAGCGCAATGCCGTATTGCTCGGGCACGAACTCCTTGTCGGCCACGGTCTTGAACTTGCCGCCGGGGTTGTTGGCCACGTAGTGGATGACCACGCCGTTGTCCGCCACGACGGCATCGACACCGCCCGATTCCAGTTCCTTCAGCGCCAGCGGCGTGCTCTCGAAACGCTTGATGTTGGTGCTGGTCTTGCCCAGCAGCTTGGTCACGGCCTCGTCGCCCGTGGTGCCGGTCTGTACGCCGACCTTGAGCTTCTTCAGGTCGGCGAACTTCGCGACCTTGCTGCTTTCCTTGACGGCGATGAGCTGCTGCGCGTCGAAGTAAGGCGTGCTGAAGTCCATCGTGGCCTTGCGCTCTTCGGTGATGGTCACCGCCGAGACGACCATGTCGCGGTCGCCCTGGCCCAGCGCGTTGAAGATACCTTCCCACGGGGTGTTGACGAACTTGACCTCGATGCCGGCCTTCTTCGCGGCAGCCTGCACCACCTCGATGTCGAAGCCGACGATCTCGCCCTTTTCGTTCTGGCTTTCGAAAGGCGCGTAGGCGGCATCGGTGCCCACCACATAGACCTTGGCCAGCGCGGGCGCCGGCGCTGCTGCCGAGGCCACGGGAGCCGGGGCCGGTGTTTCTGCTTTCTTGCCGCAGGCTGCCAGCACGAAGGTCGCGGCGGCAAGGCCGGCGATCTGGAGGAAGCGGCGGGTCGTCATCGTCTTCATGGGCGTGCGTGTGGGTGAAAGATGAAGGCGCGGAGTGTAATGCTGCTGCTGCACATTTCGGCAGGAAGTCACGGTGCGCCGAGCGCAGAAATCTCCTCGGCCGTGAAGCCGGCGGCGCTGCGCGCCTCGAGGTTGAAGGGCCCGCGCAGCTTGGGCGCGCCGTGCCGCGCGGCCAGCGCGGCGTAGTGCGCCACCGGGTCCGCACCTTCGCGTTCGCACAGCCAGCGGTACCAGCGGTTGCCGACGGCGACATGGCCGATCTCGTCGCGCAGGATGATGTCGAGGATTGCCACCGCGCGCGCGTCGCCGGCCTGGCGCAGACGTTCCTGCATCGGCGGTGTGGCGTCCAGGCCGCGTGCTTCCAGCGTGCGCGGCACCAGGGCCATGCGCGCGGTGATGTCGCCGGCGGTGCGCGCCGTCATGGCCCACAGGCCGTCGTGGGCCGGGAAGTCGCCGTAGCGATGGCCCAACGTGGCCAGGTGTTCGTTCAGCAGCGAGAAGTGCAGCGCCTCCTCAGAAGCCACGCGCAGCCAGTCGCGGTAGTAATCAGCCGGCATGCCGGCAAACCGCCAAACCGCGTCGAGCGCCAGGTTGATGGCGTTCAGCTCGATGTGCGCCACCGCGTGCAAGAGCGCCGCACGGCCTTCGCGCGTGAAAGGCGAACGCGGCTTCACCGAACGCGGGTCGACCAGTTCGGGGCGGTCGGTGCGGCCGGGCAGCGGGCCATCTGCCAGCAGTTCGACCTGTGTGTCGAGCAGGCCGGAGGCTGGGTCCAGGAGGCGCGGGTGATGTTGAGGATGCAGGGCCAGCGCCGCGGCCGCCTTGGCTGCCGGTTCCGCCACTTGCAAGGCCTTCAGCGCGGCCGTTCGAAGTTCCATCCCTAAAATTATCGGCTTTGCCCGCAGGAGGCTCCTCTGGCCATCTACCAACTCGGCGAAGACGTGCCCCGCATCGCCCCCACGGCCTGGGTGGCCGACAGTGCCGAGGTCATCGGCCGTGTCAGCCTGGGTGAAGGTGCCAGCGTCTGGTACGGCGCCGTGCTGCGCGGCGACAACGAATGGATCACCATCGGCGCACGCAGCAACGTGCAGGAAGCCGCGGTGATGCACACCGACATGGGATCGCCGCTGACCCTGGGCGAAGAGGTCACGGTCGGCCACCAGGCCATGCTGCATGGCTGCACCATCGGTGACGGTTCGCTGATCGGCATCCAGGCCGTGGTCTTGAATGGTGCCAAGATCGGCCGCAACTGCCTGGTTGGCGCCGGCGCCATCGTCACCGAGGGCAAGGAGTTCCCGGACAACAGCCTCATTCTCGGCAGCCCGGCCAAGGCCGTGCGCGAGCTCACGCCCGAGCATTTGGCGCGCATCAAGCTCGGCGCCGCAGGCTATGTCGAGAAGGCCCAGCGCCACCGCACCCAACTGAAGAAGATCGCCTGATGAGCGTGCTGACCAAGTTTTTGTTCGAAGGCCTTCCGGTGCGCGGCATGCTCGTGCGCCTGACCGACAGCTGGCAGGAAGTGCTGCGCCGCCGCGAGCCCATCGGCGCCCACCCGCCCGAGCTGCGTGCGCTGCTGGGCGAAATGGCCGCGGCCGGCGTGTTGATGCAGGCCAACATCAAGTTCAACGGCGCGCTGGTGCTGCAGATGCAGGGCGACGGCCCGGTGAAGCTGGCCGTGGCCGAAGTGCAGCCCGATCTGGCCTTCCGCGCCACCGCGTCCGTGGTGGGCGAGGTGCCTGCCGGCGCGCAGCTGGAGGCGATGCTGAATGTGCGCGGCCAGGGCCGCTGCGCCATCACGCTGGACCCGAAGGACCGCCTGCCCGGCCAGCAGCCCTACCAGGGCGTGGTGCCGCTGCATGGCGACCAGCGTGAGCCGCTGCAGCTGGTGCAGCAGGTGCTGGAGCACTACATGCTGCAGAGCGAGCAGCTCGACACGCGCCTGGTGCTGGCCGCCAACGACGAGGTGGCCGCGGGCCTGCTCATCCAGCGCATGCCGGTGGAAGGCGAGGGCAACCTCGGCCGGCAGAACGAGGACGACATCGGCCTTTCCGAACACTTCAACCGCATCGCCATGCTGGCCGCGACGCTGACTCGCGAAGAGCTGCTGGCGCTGCCGCCCGAGCAGATCCTGCACCGCCTGTTCTGGGAAGAAACGCTGCGTGTGTTCGAGCCCCCTCCCAATTCGGCGCCACGTTTTGCCTGCAGCTGCAGCCGCGAGCGGGTGCGCAACATGCTGCGCGGCCTGGGCCGCGAAGAGAGCGACAGCCTGATTGCCGAGCGTGGCGAGGTCGAGGTGGGTTGCGAGTTCTGCGGCCTGCAGTACCGCTTCGATGCGGTGGACGTGGGCGAGATGTTCACGCCGGTGCGTGACCAGCCGCCCGGGCCGGCGGCTGTTCAGTGAAGGCGGTGCAGGGATGATCTATCTGCTGTTGAAGGCCGTGCACGTGTTGTGCGTGGTGCTCTGGGTGGGCGGCATGGCCTTCGCTCACTTCTGCCTGCGGCCCGCTGTGGTGGCGCTGGAGCCGCCCGTGCGCCTGCGCCTGCTGCACGCCGTGCTGCAGCGCTTTTTCACCATCGTGCTGGGTGCCACGGGGCTGATCGTCGTCAGCGGGCTCTGGATGATCGGCCGCACCGCCAAGCAGGCCGTGCAGAGCGGCAGCAGCTTCAGCTGGCCGGCGGACTGGCTGCTGATGACGGTGGTCGGCCTCTTCATGGCGGCGCTGTTCGGGCACATCCGCTTCGTGCTGTTCAAGCGCCTGCAGCGGGCCGTGGTGGCTGCCGACTGGCCGACAGCGGGCACGGCGATGGCCGCCATACGCCGCTGGGTGGGCGTGAACCTGGTGCTGGGCCTGGCGCTGATCCCGGCGGTCTACCTGCTCTGAGGGCGGGCTGGGCGCTGCAGCGCGCGCTCGTAAGCCGGCACGCAGCATTCACAAGACCAGCGCGCGCCGGCACCGGTTGCCAAGCCCGTGAAGAGACCGCCGCGCGTGGGCGGGGCCGGCGCCTCGTCGGCGTGCAGCAGCGGCAGCGTCGCCGCCAGTGCGTTCTGCAAACGGGCGTCGCCGCTGCCAGCGACGATGGCGTAGCCGATGCCGTGCCCGTTCATCAGCTCGCGCAGCGCGTTGTCCACGGGCTCGCGCACCTGCGGGCCATCGCGCTGCAGGCCGTCGGCCACCCAGGGCAGGTCCAGCGCCGTCAGCAGGGTCAGGCCCACCCGACGGTGCAGGGCCACGGCGCGCTCGTCCAGGCTGCGGTCGCCGAAGACGATGCGGCTGTAGACCGCGGTCATCAACGCGGTGGTGTCGCAGACCACCACGTCGTGCGTCTCGGCTGCCGCGTTCAGGCGCTCATGCTGCGCCCGCATGATGGAAGCCTGCTCGTGCGCCAGCGGCGTTCTGCCGGTGTGCTCGCACCACTCGCGCAGCACCTCGGGCACCCACGCGACGCGCAAATCGGGCCGGCCGGGCTGTTGCGCCAGCTTGGTGGCCAGCGCCGCGGCCAGTGTCGTTTTACCGGTGCTTTCGGCACCGACGATGGCCACCAGCAGCGCAGCCCTTGCGGGTTTCGCGGAGGCTCGCATCAGGCGACGGCCAGCCGTTGCCAGGCGCGCCAGCCGAGCAGGGCCAACACGGTGAAGACGGCGTAGAGCACGACGGTCAGCCACAGCCCCTTGTGCGCGAAGAGCGCCACACTGACGACATTGACGCCCACCCACACCGGCCAGTTCTCCACGCACTTGCGTGCCAGCAAGACCTGCCCGGCCAGGCTGGCCACGGTGGGCAGGGCGTCGAAGTAGGGCACGTCGCTGTCGGTGGCTTGTTGTAGCAGCAGGCCCATCAGCGGCCATGCAGCCAGCGTCGCGGCGCCCAGCAGCGCGAGGCCACGGCGCGTCAGGTGGTGCACACGCAGCGCTGTGCCGTCGGCGCTACGGCCCCGCTGCCACTGCCACCAACCCCAGAGCGCCGTGCCGACGAAGACGAACTGCAGCGCGGCTTCGCCATACAGCTTGCTGTCAGCGAACAGCAGCGCGTACATCAGCGAGCTGACGATGGCCAGCGGCCAGGCGATGGGGTTGACGCGGAGGTTGGCCAGCACCATCAGCACCGCCACGAAAAACGCCGCGATCTCCAGCCAGGTGACCGGGCTGCCCCACAGCGTGAAGGCCGCCGCCAGCAGCGGCCGCGCGGCCGACAGCACCGCCTCAAGCCACAGCATCGGGGCTCAGCGCCGCGCCGTCACCTGAACGAGGATCTCGTCCGGCTTCACCATGCCGAGCTCGGCGCGCGCCTTTTCTTCCACCATCTCCAGGCCTTCGCGCAGGTCCACCACCTCGGCCGCCGCGCGCTGGTTGCGCTCGCGCGCCACTGTGTTCAGCGCGCGCTGCTCGGCCACCTGCTTGCGCAGGCTCATCACGTAGGGCAGGTTGCCCTTGCCGAACCACAGGTCGCCCTGCACCACCACCAAGAGGGCGGTGAGCACGAGCGGGGTCCAGCGCATGAGAAGGCGGGCCTCGTCTTACTTCAGGTTGTAGAAGGCAGCGCGGCCCGGGTAGCTGGCGACGTCGCCCAGGTCTTCCTCGATGCGCAGCAGCTGGTTGTACTTGGCGGTGCGGTCGCTGCGGCTCAAGGAACCGGTCTTGATCTGCCCGGCGTTGGTGCCCACCGCGATGTCGGCGATGGTGCTGTCTTCGGTTTCGCCGCTGCGGTGGCTGATGACGTTGGTCCAGCCGGCGCGCTTGGCCATCTCGATGGCGGCGAAGGTTTCGGTCAGGGTGCCGATCTGGTTGATCTTGATCAGGATGGAGTTGGCCACGCCCTCGCGGATGCCGCGCTCGAGGATCTTGGTGTTGGTGACGAAGAGGTCGTCGCCCACCAGTTGCACCTTCTTGCCCAGGCGGTCGTTGAGGATCTTCCAGCCTTCCCAGTCGCCCTCGTGCATGCCGTCTTCGATGCTGATGATGGGGTACTTGTCGACCCAGGTGGCGAGCACGTCGGTCCACTCGGCGGCGGCCAGCTGCAGGCCTTCGCCCTCGAGATGGTATTTGCCATCCTTGTAGAACTCGCTGGCCGCGCAGTCCAGGCCGATGGCGATCTGCTCACCGGCGTGGAAGCCGGCCTTGTCGATGGCTTCCAGGATCAGCTGTATCGCCGCCTCGTGGCTGGCCAC
>JANMMD010000086.1:0-7721 GCA_031372905.1 Betaproteobacteria bacterium | reverse complement strand
TCTGCAGCCGCGATCAGCGCGCGTGTCAGCTGCGATTCGCTGAACACCGGCTCGGCCGCCACCAGCACCAGCAGCTGGTCGAGGTTGGCGGCAAAGGACTTGGTGCGCCACTCGTCCTGGCGGTAGAGCAGGTTGCGGCGCTCCACCAGGCTGTCGATCACACCGCTGTCGCCGGTGGTCATCCACAGCACGTGGTCGCCGACGACGAGCTCGCTCTTCTTGCCGCGCGTCTGGCACAGCACGCGTTCACCATCCGGGGTTTCCACCATCACGTGGCGGCCGTGGGAGGCCACCACCAGCCCGGGCTTGCGAGCCTCGGTCAAGGCCTCGCTCAAGGCAAGAGCGCGTCCAGCTTCGCGGCGCAGATGAAGTCGTTGATGGAGATGCCGCCCACCGAGTGCGTGTTGTAGCGCACCGTGCAGCGGTTGTAGGACACCAGCAGGTCTGGGTGGTGGTCTTCGCTGTGCGCGACCCAGGCCACGGCGTTCACGAACGCCATGGTGCGGTGGTAGTCGGCGAAGTCGTAGCGCTTCTGGATGGCGCCATCCACCAGTGCCCAGCCGGCAGCGTTTGCCAGATGTGCGTCGATCTGCGCCGTCGTCATCGGCGGCTGACCTTCCAGCGGCTGGCAGCCTTGCGTGGCCAAGATGTTCATGTCGTTGTCAGGCCGGGGCGGCCAGCGTCGCGGAGGGGAAGGAAGGCGCCGGCGCGGGCAGGGCGGCGAGGCGCTCGGAAGCCGGCGGATGCGAGTAGTAGAAGCGCACGTACACGGGGTCGGGCGTCAGCGTGGCGGCGTTGTCCTCGTGCAGCTTCAGCAGCGCGCTGGCGAGGCTGGCGCCATCGGCCTGCGCGGTGGCGTAGGCGTCGGCCTGGAACTCGTCGCGTCGCGAAAGGTGCGCCGCCAGTGGGCTGATGAAAAAGGTGAAGGGCGGCAAGGCCAACATGAAGAGCAGCAGTGCCAGCGCGTTGTTGGGCGCGCCGATGTTGGGCTGCACGCCCAGGCCCGCGTAGAAGCCGCTCTGGCCGGACAGCCAGCCCAGCAGCGCCAGCCCGGCCAGGCTGAAGGCGAAGATGGCGACCATGCGCTTGAGGACGTGTTTGTGCTTGAAATGGCCCAGTTCGTGGGCCAGCACGGCTTCCACCTCGGAAGGCGTCAGGCGCTGCAGCAGGGTGTCGAAGAAGACCACACGCTTGGCGGCGCCGAGGCCCGTGAAATAGGCATTGGCATGCGCCGAGCGCTTGCTGCCGTCCATCACGAACAGGCCCTTGGCGGCAAAGCCGCAGCGCTGCATCAGCGCCTGCACGCGCTGCTTCAGCGCTTCGTCGGGCAGCGGCTCGAACTTGTTGAACATCGGCGCGATGACCGTGGGGTAGAGCACCAGGAGCAGCAGGTTGAAACCGACCCACGTGACCCAGGCGTACAGCCACCACAGGCCGCCGGAGGCGCCCATGATCCACAGGATGACGGCGGCCAAAGGCAGGCCGATGAGCACGCCCACCGCGGCGCCCTTGGCCAGATCAGCCAGCCAGAGCCTCAGCGTCATGCGGTTGAAGCCGAAGCGCTGCTCGATGCGGAAGGTGCTGTAGGCCTCGAGCGGCAGTTCCACCAGGGTGCCGATGAGGGTGAAGGCTGCCAGCAGCGCCAGCTGGTAGGCCATCGGGCCCCAGGCCGGCAGCACGTGGTCCACGAGCCAGAGATTCAAGGTGTCCAGCCCACCCAGCAGCGTCCAGCCCAGCAGCAACAGGCTGGAAAAGGCGGTGGAGAAGAGCCCCAGGCGGCCCTTGGCCAGGGTGTAGTCGGCAGCGCGCTGGTGCGCCTGCAGCGTGACGGTGCCCGAAAAGGCGGCCGGCACGGTGTTGCGGTGCGCGGCCACATGGCGCATCTGGCGCGTGGCCAGCCACAGCTTGGTGGCCAGCGACAGCAGCAGCACTGCGGCGAAGGCCAGGGTGACGTGGTCGGATTGCATGGGCCACGAGTTTAGGCTTGGGCGAGAATCGCGGCCTTCCCTGCCTGCCAAGACACCATGAGCGACGCGACCCCGGCCACCACGTTGGCCCCCACCCTGGCACCCAGCGACCAGAACCTGATCTGGATCGACCTGGAGATGACCGGCCTCTTCCCGGAGACCGACCGCATCATCGAGGTGGCCGTGGTGGTGACCGACCCGCAATGCACCATCCGCGTCGAAGGCCCGGTCTTCGCGGTGCACCAGAGCGACGCCGTGCTTGACGGCATGGACGCCTGGAACACCGGCACCCACGGCAAGAGCGGCCTCACGGCCCGCGTGCGGGCTTCCACCATCGACGAAGCCGCGGCCGAGGCGGCCGTCATCGAATTCCTGAAAGCTTACGTGCCCAAGGGCAAAAGCCCGATGTGTGGCAACAGCATCTGCCAGGACCGCCGTTTCCTGGCGCGCACCATGCCAGCGCTGGAGACGTTCTTCCACTACCGCAACCTCGACGTCAGCACGCTCAAGGAGCTGGCGCGGCGCTGGAAGCCGGCGGTGATGGAGAGCTTCAAGAAGGCGCAGGCCCACACCGCGATGGCCGACATCCACGAGTCCATCGACGAGCTGCTGCACTACCGCCAGCACTTCCTGGCGCTGTAGCCGGCGCGGCATGTTCCAAGGCTACCTGCCGGCCATCCTCAGCGGCCTCGGCGTCACCCTGGGTGTGGCGGCCTTGTCGCTGTCGGTGGCCTGCGGGTTCGGGCTGCTCGGCGCGCTGGCCAAGCTCTCGCACTCGCGTGTGGCTCGCGCGCTGGCCGAGACCTACACGACGCTGATACGCGGCGTGCCCGAGCTGGTGCTGATGCTCATCATCTTCTACGGCGGGCAGATCCTGCTCAACGAGTTCGTCGAAGCCCGGGGCTGGGACTATGTCGACGTGCCGCCTTTCGTGGCCGGCACACTGACCATCGGCTTCATCTTCGGCGCCTACCTCACCGAGACCTTTCGCGGCGCCATCCTGGCCGTGCCGCCCGGGCAGATGGAAGCGGCAGCCGCCTATGGCCTGACGCGCGGCCAGGCGCTGCGCCGCATCCTGCTGCCGCAGATGGTGCGGCATGCCATCCCCGGCTTTGCCAACAACTGGCTGGTAATGATCAAGGCCACGGCGCTGGTGTCGATCATCGGCCTGGACGACATGCTGCACCGGGCCAACATGGCGTCGTCGGCAACGCGTGAACCCTTCACCTTCTTCATGCTGGTGGCGGCGCTGTATCTCGCCATCACCACGGTCTCCATCCTGCTGTTGTCGCGCCTGGAAAGGCGCTACAGCCTGGGTGTGAAGACGGTCCATTTCTAGGCCCGGATGTTCGACTGGCAAGTCATCCAGGACAGCCTGCCGGCCTTTGCGCACGGCCTGGGCGTGTGTCTGGTGCTGCTGGGCTTGAGCCTGACCACGGGCCTGGTGCTCTCGGTGCCGCTGGCGGTGGCGCGGGTGTCTTCGCGGCGCGCCGTCTGGCTGCCGGTCTGGCTCTTCACCTATGTGTTCCGTGGCACACCGCTGCTGGTGCAGCTCTTCGTCGCCTACTACGGCTTCGCGCAGTTCGAAGTGGTGCGTGACAGTGTGCTGTGGCCGCTGCTGCGCGAGGCCTGGTTCTGCGCCTGGTTGGCGTTTGCCTTGAACACCACGGCCTACACCACCGAGATCTTTGCCGGCGCGCTGCGCGCCACGCCGCACGGTGAAGTGGAGGCCGCGCGCGCTTACGGCCTCTCGGGCTGGAAGCTCTACAGCCGCGTGCTGCTGCCCAGCGCCTTGCGCCGTGCGCTGCCGCAATACAGCAACGAGGTGGTGGGCACCATGCACGCCACGGCCATCGTCAGCACGGTGACGCTGGTCGACATCACGCGCGTGGCGCGCGACGTCTACGCCAACCACCTCTTGCCCGCCGAGGCCTTCGGCACCGCCGCACTGATCTACTTCCTGCTCACCTTCACATTGGTGGGCGGGTTCCATTTGCTTGAACGACGCCTGCTTCGCCATCTGCACACCGAACGGCGGCCGGCTGCTGCTCAAGCTCGCTCCGCATGAACACTGAAACCATAGAGATCGTCAACGCCACACCCGGCCTTCGCCACAGCCTGCAGGTGCACCGCTACGGCGAGCCAGGCGCCGGCGCCAAAGCGATGATCCAGGCCGCGCTGCATGCCGACGAAGTGCCCGCCATGCTGGTGGCCCAGGCGCTGCGCCGGCAACTCGCCGCGCTGGATGCCGCCGGCCAGGTGCTGGGCGAAGTGGTGCTGGTGCCTTACGCCAACCCGATAGGCATGGCGCAACAAGTGCTTGGCCAGCACCACGGGCGCTTCGACCTGCGCGACGGCATCAACTTCAACCGCCACGTGCCCGATGTGTCGGCCACGGTCAGCGCGGCCGTGGCCGGCAGGCTGGGTGCCGATGAAGCCGCCAACATCGCGCTCATCCGCCATGAACTGCGCGGCGCGGCGGCGGCGCTGAGCGCCAGGCATCCGGTGGAAGACCTGAAGATCCAGCTGCTGCGCCTGGCCATCGACGCCGACATCGTGCTCGACCTGCATTGCGACGCGCAGGCCGCGCTGCACCTCTACGGCCTGACGCCGCAAAGCGCGCTGTGCGAAGAACTCGGCGCGCTGATGGGCGCGCGGGCGATCCTGCTGGCCACCGAAAGCGGCGATTCCCCTTTCGACGAAGCCTGCAGCCGCCCCTGGTTCGTGCTGCAGCAAGACCACCCCGGCGCCGCGGTGCCCCTGGCCTGCTTCAGCACCACGGTGGAACTGCGCGGCGAGGCCGACACCAGCCACACGCTGGCCGAGCAAGATGCCTGCGCGATCGTCGAGTTCCTGCGCCGCCGTGGTGTGCTGGCCGGCACGCCGGCGGCTTTGCCTGCGGCGCTGTGCCAAGCCACCCCTCTGGCGGCCAGCGAGCCCGTCACCGCGCCATGCTGCGGCGTCGTCGTCTTCCACCCGGAAGCCGGCGCGCGCGTGACGGCCGGCGACCTCATCGCCGATATCGTCGATGTGGACACAGGCGAGGCGCACCCCGTTCGGGCCCTGTCTTCCGGCGTCATGTACGCACGTGCGGCCACGCGCTGGGCG
Organism: Betaproteobacteria bacterium; assembly: GCA_031372905.1. GTDB lineage: Bacteria > Pseudomonadota > Gammaproteobacteria > Burkholderiales > Burkholderiaceae_C > Rubrivivax. The sequence goes on along the minus strand of JANMMD010000086.1, from coordinate 2,646 downwards.
ACACCGGGCATGCGCTTGGCCAAGATCGCCGGCACCACGCTGGCGCGCACCGGCAAGCTGCTGAGTGCCTGACGAAGGGCTCATGGACAACACCACTGCGCCCTGGCTGCTGCAAGCCGAAGGCATCCACAAGCGTTTTGGCGCGAACGAGGTGTTGCGCGGCGTCAGCGTGCGCGCGCGCCAGGGCGACGTGATCTCGATGATCGGCTCGTCAGGCAGCGGCAAGAGCACCTTCCTGCGCTGCCTGAACCTGCTGGAGCAGCCGCATGCCGGCCGCATCACGGTGGACGGCGAGACGCTCACGCTGGTGCCCGACAAGACCGGTGCCTTGAAGGCCCAGAGTGCTGCGCAGCTGCAGCGCCACCGCACGCGCGTGGCCATGGTCTTCCAGCACTTCAACCTGTGGGCGCACATGACGGCGCTGGAAAACGTCATCGAAGCGCCGGTGCAGGTGCTGGGCCTGGGCAAGGCCGAGGCCACCGAGCGCGCTGAAGCCTACCTGCAGCGCGTGGGCGTGGCGCACCGCAAGAGCGCGTACCCGGCGCACCTCTCGGGCGGCGAGCAGCAGCGCGTGGCGATTGCGCGCGCGCTGGCGATGGAGCCGCGCGTGATGCTCTTCGACGAGCCCACCTCGGCGCTGGACCCCGAACTCGTCGGCGAGGTGCTGCGCGTGATGCGCAGCGTGGCCGAAGAAGGCCGCACGATGATCGTCGTCACGCACGAGATGAGCTTCGCTCGCGAGGTCAGCAACCACGTCGTCTTCCTGCACCAGGGGCAGATCGAGGAAGAGGGCGCGCCGCAGGAAGTGCTGGTGCGCCCGCAGAGCGCACGCTTGCAGGGCTTCCTCTCGAACTCGCTGAAGTAGCTCAGCGTGGGCCGATCTTCAGGATCTGCCCGTCATCGGTGCTGGCCCACAAGGCGCCGTCCGGCCCCGGTACCAGCGTGCGCAAGCGCAGTGAAGGCAGCGCCGCGGTCTCCACGCCCGTGGCCATACCCTTGGCGTCCAGCGTCAGCACGTCCACGCGTTGGTCACGCATCAGCGCCACCGCCAGCTTGCCGTTCCAGGCCTTCCACTGCGCGCCTTCCAGGAAGGCCAGCGGGCCCATGCCCTGCGAGCGCTCCTGGTTGTTCCAGGCCGGCGGCATGGCTTTGGGGAAACGCTCGGTATCGGTCATCGGCATCGTGCGCGGCGTGCCTGAATAGCCGCAGTAACCGTCGCTGCAGCGCAGGTCGGGGCGGTTCTGCGGGTCCCAGCCGCCGTTGCCACCGGCCACCAGCGGGGTCAGCTCGTCGCTGTGGTTGGGGCCGTGTTCGGAGGTGTAGGCCTGGCCGGCGTTTGGCTGGCCGGCGGGGCGGAAGGCGATGCCCTGCACATTGCGGTGCCCGTAGGTGTAGATGCGGGCATCGAAGCCGGCCGGCGCGTTGTTGCCCGGCGCCGCCTTGCCATCGCGGTCCACACGCAGCACCTTGCCGCCCAGGCGTTTCGGGTCTTGCGGCAGGCCGGGGTCGTGGTTGTCGCCGGTGGTCACCCAGAGGTAGCCGTCGGGGCCAAATCGGATACGCCCGCCGCTGTGCGCGCCGGGACCGCCGACGCGCCGCGCGTCCTTGAAGGCGATGTCGGGAATGATGTCGGCGCGCTTGCTCACACTCTTCCAGTCGGCGCTGACGTCCAGCCGCACCACGCGGTTGCCGCGCGGGTTGGTCTGCAGGTTGCTCGCGATGTAGACATACACGCGGCGCTGGCCCTGCGCAAAGCCGGGGTCGACGGCCACGCCGTGCACGCCGCTCTGGCCCAGGCAGAAGAGGTCGGGCGCAGCGAGCACGGCGCCTTCGGTGCCGAAGAGGTGGCGTGTGCTGCCGTCCGGCAGGCGCACCCACAGGCCGTGGCATTTTTCGGTGTAAAGCATGGCGCCGTCGGGCGCGAAGGCCAGGTCCCAGGGCCCGCGCAGCTTTTCCATCACGGGCGTGACGGTCAGGGTCGGTGCTGGCGCTGCAGCAGGCGTCTGCGCTGGGGCTTGCGCCTCAGCAAGACCTGCGGCCGCCGTCAGGCCCAGAGCCCAGACGAGCATGAGAACGGGCTTGCGGCGGCGCGTGGTGTGGAAGGCGGTCATGGCGGATGGGCGTGCTGTCGCTGCGGTGTCATCGGAAGTTCATAGACTACTGGCTCATGACCGACGCCTTGCCCAAGCCCCTGCAACAGCCCCAGTCGCTGCCCGCCCGTGTGGCCCTGCCCGAAGACCGCACCAGCGCGCTGCGCGAGAAGGCGGCGCAGACGGCAGCGCTCAATCTGCTCGACCGCGAACGCTCGTTGTTGCAGTTCAACCGCCGTGTGCTGGCGCAGGCGCGTCGCGCCGACGTGCCGCTGCTCGAGCGCCTGCGCTACGTCACCATCGTCAGCAGCAACCTCGACGAGTTCTTCGAAGTGCGCGTGGCCGACTACATCGAGGCCGTGCGCCAGCCCGGCAGCGGCATCACGCAGGCCGATCTGGCTGCGGTGGCGCAGGCGGCGCACGAGCTCATCGACGAGCAGTACGAGCTCTTCAACCACGAGGTGATGCCGGCGCTGGAAGCCGAGGGCATCGTGGTCTTGAACCATGCACAGCGCAACGCCGCGCAGCGCGCCTGGGTGGAGAAGTTCTTCGAGCA
>JANMMD010000291.1:0-10795 GCA_031372905.1 Betaproteobacteria bacterium | reverse complement strand
GCCAGCAGCGCCGGCCGCCTGGTGGAAGGCGGCGTCGCCGACGTCTGCATCTTCGACCCCGCCGACGAGTGGACGGTGAGCCCTGCGGTACTGGCCAGCCAGGGCAAGCACACGCCGTTCTCCTTCGCGTCCACCGGCATGGCCTTGCCCGGCCGCGTGCGCGCCACGCTTGTGGCGGGCACGCTGGCCTTCGAGCGCAGCGCGGCCTGATGCCCCGCTCGCTGATTGGGGCGTGGCGCCTGCTGCGTGCGGTGCTGCACGTGCTGCACGGCATGGCGGTGATGACGCGGTTTCCCGCCCTCGACGCGGCGGGCCGCCACGAACGCATCCGCTGGTGGTCGGCCGGTGTGCTGCGTGCCGCCGGCCTGAAGTTGCAGGTCAGCGGCGTGGCGCCGCGGCCCGGCGCCACGCTCATCGTGGCCAACCACATCTCGTGGCTGGATATCGCCACCATCCACGCCGCCGCGCCGCATGCCCGCTTTGTCAGCAAGGCCGATGTGCTGCAGTGGCCGCTGCTGGGCTGGCTGATACGCGGCGCCGGCACGCTGTTCATCGAGCGCGAGCGCAAGCGTGATGCCGTGCGGGTGGTGCATGCCATGGCCGAGGCCCTGAAGGCCGGCGACACGGTGGCGGTGTTCCCCGAAGGCACCACGGGCGCCGGCCCCGAGATCCTGCCCTTCCACGCCAACCTGCTGCAGGCCGCGGTGGCGACCAGCACGCCGGTGCAGCCGGTGGTGTTGCGCTTTTCCGATGCCAGCGGCCGCTTCAGCAGCGCCGTGGAGTTTCTCGGGCAGACCACGCTGCTGCAGAGCTTGTGGCGCGTGGTCACCGCGCGCGGGCTCACGGCGCATGTGGAACTGCTGCCGCCAGTGGGCACGGCGCACGCCGACCGCCGCGCGCTGGCCGAACACCTGCGCGAGCTGATCGCGGCACGACTGCAGGCCTGAACGAGGGAGCGCCGTGCGTCACCGCCGCCGTTGCGGTGGCGCCGCAGTGCGGCATTCCCCCTTGGCGGCACACGCGGCAAGGCTTAGGGTCGGCACATGCACCTGCTGGCCTTTGACGACGAGCAAGCGCTCGCACAGAAACTCGCCGAGACCCTGCGCTGCCCCTGGGCCACGGTGCAGCGTCACCGCTTCCCCGATGGTGAAACGCGCCTGCGCCTGCCGCCCGCGTTGCCCTGGAGCGTGGTGTTTCTGCGCGGCCTGCAGGATCCGAATGCCAAGCTCACCGAGCTGCTGCTCGCCGCCGCAGGCGCGCGTGAGCTTGGCGCCGGCCACCTGACGCTGGTCAGCCCCTACCTGGCCTACATGCGCCAGGACATCGCCTTCACGCCCGGCGAGGTGGTCAGCCAGCGCCACCTGGGCGCGCTCTTGGCCACGGTGTTCGATGTCGTCGTCACGGTCGACCCCCACCTGCACCGCGTGGCCACGCTGGACGAAGTGCTGCCCGGCCGGCGCGGCCTGGCGCTGAGCGCCGCGTTGCTGCTGGGCGCGCATGTGGCGCAGGCCGTGCCTGGCGCGCTGCTGCTGGCGCCCGACGAGGAAGCGGGCCAATGGGTGCGTGCGGCCGCCGCGGCGCACGGCCTGGAACATGCCGTCTGCCGCAAGCAGCGCCATGGCGACCGCGAGGTTGACGTGGCCCTGCCGGATGTCAGCGTGCGCGGCCGCGCCGTGGTGCTGCTCGACGACGTCGCCAGCACCGGCCGCACGCTGGCCGCCGCCGCGCGCGGTGCCCTGGCTTCAGGCGCCGCCAGCGTCGACGTGGCGGTGACGCACGCCCTCTTCGTCGGCGATGCACTGCAGCAGGTGCGGGCAGCGGGGGTGCGCCATGTCTGGAGCAGCGACTGCGTGCCGCATCCCAGCAACGCTGTCAGCGTGGTGCCGGTGTTGGCCCGGGCGCTTCAGGCCCAGGACGGTCAAGTGCGGGCGGCTCAGGCCCCAGCGGCCTGAGCAGCCACCGCTGCCGCAGCGCGAATGGCGGCTTCGGCGTCGCCCAGGTAATAGCTCTTGATGGGCTTCAACTGCGCATCGAGTTCATAGACCAGCGGAATGCCGTTGGGGATGTTCACCCCGACGATGGCGTCGTCGGCAATGCTGTCCAGGTACTTCACGAGCGCGCGGATGCTGTTGCCGTGCGCGGCGATGACCACCCGCTGGCCCGACTGCAGCGCCGGCGCGATGCGCTCGTTCCAGAACGGCAGCACCCGCGCCACGGTGTCCTTCAGGCATTCGGTCAGCGGAATCTGCGCGGTATCCAGCTTGGCATAACGCGGGTCGCCGCGTTCGCTGCGCGGGTCGCCGGCTTCCAGCGCCGGCGGCGGCGTGTCGTAGCTTCGGCGCCAGACCAGCACCTGTTCGTCGCCGTACTGCTTGGCCATGTCGGCCTTGTTCAGGCCCTGCAGCGCGCCGTAATGGCGCTCGTTCAGGCGCCAGTCGTGCTGCACCGGCAGCCAGGTGCGTTCCATCGCATCCAGCGTGTGCCAGAGCGTCCACACCGCGCGCTTCAGCACCGAGGTGTACGCGACGTCGAAGTCGTAGCCCGCTTCCTTCAGCAGCCGCCCGGCTTGCTGCGCCTGCTCCACGCCCGTTGCTGTGAGCGGTACATCGGTCCAGCCGGTGAAGCGGTTTTCCAGGTTCCAGGTCGATTCGCCGTGGCGGATGAGTACGAGCTTGTGCATGGTGCGGATTCTATAATTCGCGGTTTTGCACACACGCGCAGCCATGCGCCAGCCACCCGGTGAAGTTCTTTCTCGACAACTGGATCCTCTTCGCCCTGGCCGCCACCTCGGGCGCCTTGTTGCTGTGGCCGCTGCTCAAGGGCGGCACGGCCGCCGGCAGCGTCGGCACGGCCGAGGCGGTGCGCCTGATCAACCGCGAAAAGGGTGTGCTCATCGATGTCGGCGAGGCGGCTGAGTTCGAGGCCGGCCACGCCGCCGGCGCGCGCCACATCCCGCTGGCCCAGCTGCAAGGCCACAAGCAGCTGCCCACCAACAAGACGCTTCCGCTGCTGCTGCTGTGCCCCAACGGTGCCCGGGCAGTTCGGGCTGCCGCGCTGCTGCGCAAGGCCGGCTACGAGAAGGCCGTGGCCGTGGCCGGCGGCACCGCGGCCTGGCGCGAGGCCAGCCTGCCGGTGGAGAAGCTGGCTGCCAAGGCTGTCGACGGCAAGGCGGCCTGAAGCACCGAAGACGCGGCGCTGCAAGGCTTTGCCCGTCGCGGGACAATCCGGGCTGCATCACAACCGCCGAGAAGACGTCGCATGAGCCCAGTCACCATGTACACCACGCAGGTGTGCCCCTTCTGCGTCCGCGCCAAGGCCTTGCTGAAGCAGCGCGGCGTCGAGCAGATCAACGAGATCCGCATCGACCTGGACGCCGCACAGCGCCAGCAGATGATGGAGATCACCGGGCGCCGCACGGTGCCGCAGATCTTCATCGGCGAGACCCACGTCGGGGGCTGTGACGAGCTCATCGCGCTCGACCAGCGCGGCGGCTTGCTGCCCATGTTGGCCGGCCAGCCCGGCTGAAACCCGTGGCCCCGTGGCCCGCCCCCGTTTTCGCGGGGAGAGGCCCGGCGGGCGCTCGCACATAATCTTCGGCTGCGGCTCGGCGCCATCGGGCGCCGGGCTTTGTCACTCTTGGAATGACCTCACATGGCCGACGAGACCACCCCCGTTTTCCAGATCCAGCGCATGTACCTCAAGGACCTGTCGCTGGAGCAGCCCAATTCACCGGGCATCCTGCTCGAACAGACGCAGCCCCAGGTCGACATCAACCTGGGCATGGCCGCGCAGCCGGTGCAGGACGGCATCTACGAGGTCACCGTCACCGCCACCGTCACCACCAAGGTGAAGGACAAGGTGCTGTTCCTCGTCGAAGCCAAGCAGGCCGGCATCTTCGAGATCCGCAACGTGCCCGAAGAGCAGATGCAGGGGATCATCGGCATCGTCTGCCCGCAGATGATCTATCCCTACCTGCGCGCCATCGTCAGCGACGTCTGCACGCGCGCCGGCTTCCCACCCATCCTGCTGACGGAAGTGAACTTCCAGGCCATGTTCGAAGCCCAGCAGGCGCAAGCCGCGGCCCAGGGCAACGGCGCGCCGCGCATCATCACCGGCGCGAACTGAGCGTTTCGGCCTCAGGCGCAGCGGGTCCATGAAGATCGCCGTGCTCGGCGCCGGTGCCTGGGGCACGGCGCTGGCCATGGCGGCCGCGCTGCGCCACGACACCGTCTTGTGGGCGCGCGATGCCGCGCAGGCGCAGGCGCTGGGGGCCGAACGGCGCAACCGACGCTACCTCGGCGCGGTGTCGCTGCCGCCCACATTGCGCGTGACCGCCGACCGCGCCGCCGCACTGGCGCATGCGCAAGCCGGCCTGACCGTGATCGCCACGCCGATGGCCGGGCTGCGTGAACAGCTGGCCACACTGAACGACGACCGCCCCGCGCTCTGGCTGTGCAAGGGTTTTGAAGCCGTCACTGGCGCCCTGGGCCACGAGGTGGCGCGCGATGTGCGGCCGCGGGCGGCTGCGGGCGTGTTGTCCGGCCCGAGCTTCGCGCTGGAAGTGGCGCGCGGCCAGCCTACGGCGCTGGTGGCTGCCAGCGCCGACGCAGCGCTGGGTCAGGCCGCGGTGGCGGCCTTCCATGGCGATGCCTTGCGGGTCTACACCAGCAGCGACGTCGTCGGCGTGGAGGTGGGCGGTGCGGTGAAGAATGTGCTGGCCATCGCCACCGGCATCGTCGACGGCCTGGCCGTGCAGCCGCAAGGGCAGGGCCGCGCCGATGTACCGGGCCTGAACGCCCGCGCCGCGCTCATCACGCGCGGCCTCGCCGAGATGACGCGCCTGGGCGTGGCGCTGGGCGCGCGGCCCGACACCTTCATGGGCCTGTCGGGGCTGGGCGACCTCGTGCTCACCGCCACCGGCGAGCTGTCGCGCAACCGGCGTGTCGGCTTGATGCTGGCCGCCGGCCACAGCCTCGCCGACACGCTGCGCGAGCTGGGCCATGTCTCCGAAGGCGTCTACAGCGCGGCCACAGTGCGCGTCCGGGCGCAGACCGTGGGCGTCGAGATGCCGATCACAGACGCCGTCTGCGAAGTGCTGGCCGGTCGACTGAGCCCGGACCAGGCGATGCGCCAGCTGATGGCGCGCGACCCGCGTCCCGAGGCCTGAACGTCTTGAGGCTGCAGGCTTGCAGCTTCAGCTGGCGCCTTCGTAGCCACATTGCCGCCAGGCATCGAACACCGCCACCGCCACCGCATTGCTGAGGTTCAGGCTGCGCTGACCCGCGCGCATTGGCAGGCGCACGCGCTGGGCCGGTGCGAAGCTGTCACGCAATTCGGCGGGAAGGCCCGCCGTTTCACTGCCGAAGATCAACCAGTCACCGCGCTGCCAGCGCTGCGCGGCCAGGCTGCCCGAGCCGCGCGTGGTGAAGGCAAAACAGCGCAGCGGGTCGGGCGCTTCGGTCTGCAGCAGCGCGGCCCAGCTCGCGTGGCGCTTCACCGGCGCGTACTCGTGATAGTCCAGCCCGGCGCGGCGCAGCAGCTTGTCGTCCATCGAAAAGCCCAGGGGCTCCACCAGGTGCAGCGTGCAGCCGGTGTTCGCCGCCAGGCGGATGACGTTCCCGGTGTTGGGCGGGATCTCCGGGTGAACCAGCACGATGTGGCACATCGCTCCGGCGTCCCATCGTTCGTTCATGCGCAGGCCACCGTGTCGGGCGTGCGCGCCAGCACCCACAGGTCGACAGCCGCGGCGCCCGCGCGCAGCAGCACGGCCGAGGCTTCGCGCAGGGTGGCGCCGGTGGTCATCACGTCGTCCACCAGCGCGACCCGTCGGCCCTGCAGCAGCGCGCGCCGTGCGGGGTCGGCCATGAAGGCGGTGCGCAGGTTGCGCTGGCGCTCGGCGCGGTTCAGGCCGCTTTGCTGTGCGGTGTCCACCGGGCGCTGCAAGAGCCGGGCTTCGGCCGGCAGATGCAGCGCCATCGCGACACGGCGCGCCAGTTCCCAGGCCTGGTCGTAGCCGCGTTCGGCCAGACGACGCGGCGACAGGGGCACCGGCACGACGACGTCGGGCTGGGGCAGTGCGCCGGCCTGCAGCGCCCGCTGCACGGCCAGCGTCAGCCGAGCGGCCAGCAACGCGGCAAGTTCAGGGCGGCCTCGGAACTTGAAGGCGCTGATCAGGCCGTCCCACGGGAAGCCGTAATCGGCAGCACAGACGGTGTGCGTGAACGGTGGCGCATCGCGCAGGCAGTCGCCACAGCGCGGGGTGGCCAGGCCCAGCGGCAAGCCACAACATGCGCAGCGTGGTGGGGTGATGGTGTATCGGTCCTCGCAGCTGGCGCACAGCGGGCTGGTGCCCCAACGCCTGCAGAGCTCGCACTGCCGGGGCATCGGCGGCAAGGCCGGCACAAGCGGCATGGTTGCCCCGTGGCGGGCCTGCTTAGACATCACCTCAATATACTGCCGCCCATGGCAGCCCCGGCGAGCAGCGGCACCCCCTCCGCGCGTCCGCTGGACGTGATGGCGCTGGCACGCGTGCAGCGGCGCATGCGGGCTGCGCACTCGGCCCCCTGGCTGCACGGCGAAGTGGCGCGGCGCATGGCCGAGCGCCTGTCCATCGTCAAACTGCAGCCCGCCGTGGTGGCCGAATGGGACGCCTTTCTCGGCGCCAGCCGTGAGCTGCTGGCCAGCGCCTACCCGCAGGCCCGTGTGCTGGCATTGGAAGCTGACACCGTGCGCCGCGACGCCACGGCCGAGATGCTGGCGCGCCCTTGGTGGTCGCCGCAGCGCTGGCTTGGTGCCCAGGCGCAAGCCATGACCGAAGACGAACTGCAGCCGGGCGCAGTCCAATTGCTGTGGGCGAACATGGCTCTGCATGGCGCTGCCGATCCCCAGGCGCTGATGCGGCGGTGGCACCGGGCGTTGGCGGTGGACGGTTTCCTGATGTTCTCCACCCTCGGCCCCGGTTCGTTGACCGCGCTGCAAGGTGTCTACCGCAGCGAAGGCTGGGCGCCGCCGTTTGCCCCTTTCGTCGACATGCACGACCTCGGCGACATGCTGGTGGAAGCCGGTTTTGCCGACCCGGTGATGGACCAGGAGATCGTCACCCTGACCTGGGCCTCGCCCGAGGCGTTGTTGGCCGAGCTGCGCCAGCTCGGCGGCAACGTCGCGCTGGGCCGCCATGCCGGGCTGCGCACGCCGCGCTGGCGCGAACGCCTGCACCAGGCCCTGGCGGCCATCGCCGGCCCCGGTGGCCGCATCGCGCTGGGTTTCGAGGTCGTCTACGGCCATGCTTTCCGGCCCTTGCCCCGGCCCCGCGTGGCTGCGCACACCGAGCTGGCGGTGGAAGACTTGCGCACGATGGCGCGCGCCAGCCGCCGGCCTGCGCCCGGCCGCTGACCATGAGCCTCTTGTGTTGTTGCACTGCGATAGAATTTCGCTGGTTTCTCAGGGTTTGAGGAATGCTTTCTTCGCCGGGCCTGCCGATCGCACCGCCCACCTCTGAGCCCGAGCCCGCACTCTCACCGCAGTCCTGATCCTGCAAGATGTCTGTCACCTACGTCCCCGGCCCCTGGCCCGAGCCGCACGCTGCCTCTGCGCCTGGCCCGTGGGTGTTCGGGCGCGAGGTGATGTTGGGCGGTGTTCCGGGTGCGCCGGGTGCCCATCAGGCGCTGCAGTGGCTGCAGAAACGCAACTGCTCGCTGACGCCGCGTCAGCTGGGCCTGTTCTATCTGTCGCTGAGCGCGGTGTCGCTGCTCATCGGCGTGTTCTTCTTTCTCCAGGGCGCGCCCGTGGTGCTGGTCTTCACGGGGCTGGAGCTGCTGGCGGTGGGCGTGGCGCTGGCGATCTTTGCCCGTCATGCCGGCGACCGCGAAACGCTCACACTGGTGGGCCGCTCTTTGCAGGTGGAACAGTGTGTAGGCCCGCATGTGCAGCGCACAGAATTCCCTGCAGACTGGCTGCACGTGGAGCCGGCCCGTGGCCAGGGGTCACTTGTGCAGCTCAGCGGCCGCGGCCAGCAGGTTCGCGTCGGGCGCTTCCTGCGCCCCGAACTGCGCGGCGCCTTTGCGCGTGAACTTCGCCTTGCCCTGCGCCGGCTGCCGCCGCAGGCCGGCCCCGAGACTGATTTGAACCGAAGCACCTCATGATGATGAAGAAGCCAACACTAGCGCACAGCCTGATCCAACGCTGCGCCCAGCTGACGCTGGGCTTGGGCGTGATGTTGAGCAGCGGCCTCGCCCAGGCCGTGAACGACCTGCCCGGCGGCCCCAAGGTCAACCAGCTGAACCTGCACGAGCCCGTCACACAGATCGGCGTGCAGCAGCACTGGTTGCACAACTTCATGCTGGTGGTGTGCATCGTCATCTTCGTGGCAGTGTTCGGGGTGATGTTCTATTCCATCCTCAAGCACCGCAAATCGCTGGGCCACAAGGCGGCAAACTTCCACGAGAGCGTGGCAGTGGAAATTGCCTGGACCATCGTGCCTTTCGTCATCGTCATCGGCATGGGCGCTCTCGCCACGCGCACCGTGGTGGCGATGAAGGACACCACCAATGCCGATTTGACGATCAAGGCAACGGGCATGCAGTGGAAGTGGGGCTACGACTACATCAAGGGCGAAGGCGAGGGCATCGCCTTCCTGTCGACCTTGGACGTGGCGCAGCGCACGATGTCGGACACCGGCAAGCCCGCTGGCGACAACTACCTGCTGAAGGTGGACAACGCGCTCGTGGTGCCTGTGAACAAGAAGGTGCGCATCATCACCACGGCCAACGACGTCATCCACGCCTGGATGGTGCCCAGCCTGGGCGTGAAGCAGGATGCCATCCCCGGCTTCGTGCGCGACACGTGGTTCCGCGCCGACAAGACTGGCGACTTTTACGGCCAGTGCGCCGAGCTGTGCGGCAAGGAACACGCCTACATGCCCATCCACGTGAAGGTGGTGAGCGCCGAGGACTACGCCAAGTGGGTGGACGGCAAGAAGAAGGAGCTGGCCGCGCTGGCCGACGACCCGAGCAAGGAATGGAAGCTGGATGAGCTGGTTGCGCGCGGCGAGAAGGTCTACGCCGCCAACTGTGCTGCCTGCCACAAGGCCGATGGCAAGGGCGCCGGCCCGATCAAGGCCTTGGACGCGTCGGCCGTGGTGCTGGACACCGACCACGCCAAGCAGATTGCCATCTTGCTGAACGGTGCGAACAACGGCGCGATGCCTGCCTGGAAAGCGCTGTCCGACACCGAGATCGCCGCCGTCATCACCTACACCAAGAACAACTGGAGCAACAAGACCGGCCAGCTCGTGCAGCCTGCCGAAATCGTTGCCGCCCGCAAGTAATCCGCCGTCGAAAGGATCATCCCCATGAGCGCAGTACTCGACCCCCACGGCCTCGCCGGCGGCCACGCTGACGACCACGACCACGGCCACCCGCATGGCTGGCGGCGCTGGTTGTTTGCCACCAACCACAAGGACATCGGCACGATGTACCTGCTGTTCAGCTTCGCGATGCTGATGGCGGGCGGCGTGCTGGCGCTGGGCATCCGTGCCGAGCTGTTCCAACCCGGCCTGCAGTTCGTGAACCCGGAACTGTTCAATCAGTTCACCACGATGCACGGTCTGATCATGGTCTTCGGGGCCATCATGCCGGCCTTCGTGGGCTTCGCGAACTGGATGATTCCGCTGCAGATCGGCGCTGCGGACATGGCTTTCGCACGCATGAACAACCTCAGCTTCTGGCTGTTGATCCCGGCCGCTGCCATGCTGCTGGGCAGCTTCTTCATGCCCGGCGGCGCGCCGGCCGCCGGCTGGACGCTCTACGCGCCGCTGACGCTGCAGATGGGCCCGAGCATGGACGCCGGCATCTTCGCGATGCACATCATGGGCGCCAGCTCCATCATGGGCTCCATCAACATCGTCGTCACCATCCTGAACATGCGCGCGCCCGGCATGACGCTGATGAAGATGCCGCTGTTCGTCTGGACCTGGCTGATCACGGCCTACCTGCTGATTGCGGTCATGCCGGTGCTGGCGGGCGCGATCACGATGACGCTGACCGACCGCCATTTCGGCACCAGCTTCTTCAATCCCGCTGGTGGCGGCGACCCGGTGATGTACCAGCACATCTTCTGGTTCTTCGGCCACCCCGAGGTCTACATCATGATCTTGCCGGCCTTCGGCATCATCAGCGCCATCATCCCGGCCTTCGCGCGCAAGCGCCTCTTCGGCTACACCAGCATGGTGTACGCCACGGCGTCCATCGCCATCCTGAGCTTCATCGTCTGGGCCCACCACATGTACACCACCGGCATGCCGGTGACGGGCCAGCTGTTCTTCATGTACGCCACGATGTTGATCGCAGTGCCGACCGGCGTGAAGATCTTCAACTGGATCGCCACGATGTGGCGCGGCTCGATGACCTTCGAGACGCCGATGTTGTGGAGCGTGGGCTTCATCTTCGTGTTCACGATGGGCGGCTTCACCGGCCTCATCCTGGCCATGGCGCCCATCGACATCCAGTTGCAGGACACCTACTACGTGGTGGCGCACTTCCACTACGTGTTGGTGGCGGGCTCGCTGTTCGGCATGTTCGCGGGCTACTACTACTGGTCGCCGAAGTGGACCGGGGTGATGTACAACGAAACGCGCGGAAAGATCCATTTCTGGGGTTCGTTGATCTTCTTCAACGTCACCTTCTTCCCGATGCACTTCCTGGGCCTGGCCGGCATGCCGCGCCGCTATGCCGACTACCCGATGCAGTTCGCCGACTTCAACATGCTGGCGTCCATTGGTGCCTTCGGCTTCGGCTTG
>JANMMD010000046.1:0-7368 GCA_031372905.1 Betaproteobacteria bacterium | reverse complement strand
AAGATCTCCACTGCCACGCGCGAGCAGAGTGCTGCCGTTGCCCAGGTGGGCACGGCAGTGCAGGAGCTCGATCGCTCGACACAGCAGAACGCCGCGCTGGTGGAACAGAGCGCGGCGGCCTCGGGTGCCTTGTCCGAACAGGCCGGCCGCCTGGCGCGGGATGTCGCCGCGTTCAAGCTGAAGTAGCCCGCAGCCGGGTCAAAATGCAGCCATGCGTCTGACACCCGATCCCCTGCGCTGCCTGGGCGCAGCCGCTGCGCTGTTGTCGCTGGCCGCGCTGCCGGCGGCTGCAAAGCCCGGTCCGCCCGAGCCGCTGCAGGGCGTGGTGACGCAGGTGATCGACGGCGACACCCTGCGCTTCAACCTCGCCGGGCAGCCGTCGATCGAGGTGCGGCTGGCGGACATCGACGCGCCCGAGATCTGCCAGGCCTGGGGCGCCGAGGCCAAGCGTGCGCTCAGCGAGCTGGCCTTGAACAAGCCCGCCACGCTGCGACCCAACGGACGCGACCGACAGGGCCGCAGCGTCGGCGTGCTGGTGGTGGACGGTGCCAGCGTCTCGCAGCGCCTTGTGCAGGAAGGCCACGCCTGGAGCCTGGTCGGCCGCAACGGACGCGGGCCGCTGGTGAAGGAAGAGCGCATGGCCCAGGCGCTGGGCCGCGGCCTGCATGCGGGCCGCGGTGCGGTGAAGCCGGCAGACTTTCTGCGCAGCAACGGCCCTTGCAAGTAGCCTCGGGGGGCTGACGAGCAACGACGTTCGGCGAACGCCGCTTCAGCCGCGGACCGCGCGCGCCGCAGCCAGAAAATCCTCCAGCAGCGCGCGGTCGTCCACCGTGTGCGGATGCCCGGGTTCATGGAACTCGGGGTGCCATTGCACGCCCGCCACGAAGCCAGGCCCGCGCCAGCGTATGGCTTCGACCAGGCCGTCGTCGGGGCAGAACGCCTCGGCGACAAAATCGGGCGCCAGGTCCTTGATGCCCTGGTGGTGGATGCTGTTGGTGGTGATGCGTGGCACACCGGGAAACAGCCCGGCCAGCCGCGTGCCCGGCACGAACTCCACCGCATGGTGGTGGTGTTCGTAGCGCCCCAGCACGCGGTGGCTGGCGGCTTCGGGGCGCTGGGTCTCGATGTCCTGCAGCAGCGTGCCGCCGAAGTGCACGTTCAGCAGTTGCAGGCCGCGGCAGATGCCGAACACCGGCTTGCCGGCATCGATGAAGGCCTGCACCAGATCGCGCTCGTAGCGGTCGCGCACGCGATCGCCGTGCCAGTCGGGGTGCAGCGGGATTTCGCCATAGGTCTCGGGTGCGACGTCGTTGCCGCCCTGCAGCACCAGGCCGTCCAGCGCCTGGGCGTAGTCGTCGAGGTCGATCTCGCTGCGTTGCACGATGCTCTCGGCATCGACCGCCGGCACCATCACCGGCACCGCGCCGCCGGCCAAGAGCCAGTGCGCCACGCCTTGTTCGAGGTAGTGCAGCGTCTTGGTCCACACGCCGCTGGCGGGGTGGCCGGTGCTGCCGGGGTAGTAGATGCGCGCCGAGGCGCCGATCAAGAGCGGGCGTGTCGTGCTCATCATCGCGCCTTCAACGCAGGCGCACCCAGCGCAGCTCGACCTGGTCGTTGGGCCACTGCACCAGCGTCACCTTCTTGGCCATGGCCCAGGTGAGGGTGCGGCGGTACAGCGGTATCAAGGGCAGGTCGTCGGCCATCAGGCGCAAGGTGGTCGTCACCATCGCGCGGCGGCGCGTGAGGTCGGGCTCGACGCGCAGGCCGTCGATCAGCGCATCGAGCTGCGGGTTGCTGTAGCGGCCGGCGTTGAAGGTGCCCTGGCCTTCGCGGCTGTAGCTGCGCAGCAGGCCGTTGAGCGAGTTCCAGGCGTCGGGCAGCGGCGTCCAGCCGACCTCGAAGAACGGCGTGTTGCCGCTCGTCAGCCGCGGGAAGAACTGCGTGCTCGGCGCGCTGCGCAGCTGCGTGCGTATGCCCACCTGCGTGAGCATCGCGGCCACGGCCTGGCAGACGTTTTCACGCCAGGCCACGTTGACGCAGTCCAGCGGCACGGTGAAGCCGTTCGGGTAGCCGGCTTCGCCCAGCAGCTTGCGTGAGCGTGCGGGGTCGTAGGGCAGGCGCTTGTCGAGTTCGGCCGGACTGCCATCGACCATCGGCGAAAGAAACGCGCCGGTGGGCTGGGCCTGGCCGCGCAGCACCTTGTCGATGATCAGCGGCACGTTGATGGCGTGGTAGACGGCCTGGCGCACGCGCAGGTCCTTGAAGGGGTTGCGGCCCTTCACGTCGCTGCCTTCGAGTTCGGGCCGCGCCTGGTCGAAGCCCAGGTATTGCTGGCCGATGTCGGCCGTCTGCGCCAGCGTCATGCGCGGGTCGGCCTGCAGGCGACGGATGTCCTGGTAAGGCGGGTCGAGCACGAGGTCGACCTCGCCCGAGCTCAGCGCCGCCAGCCGCGTGGCGTCGCTCTTGATGACCACGTACTGCGCCTGCTCGACATTGCCGCTGCGCTTGTCGGTCCAGCCCCACCAAGCCGCGTTGCGGCGCAGCACGGTGCGCATGTCGGGCTCGTAGCGTTCGAGTCGGAAGGGGCCGGTGCCGTTGGCGTTGCGCACGGAAAACGTTTCCTGCTTGGCGTTGAAGTCCTGTGCGCGCTGCACGCCGTTCTTCTCGGCCCAGGCCTGGCTCATCATGCCGATGAAGCTGAGCTTCTCGGGCAGCACCGCATCCGGCGCCTGCAACTGGATTTCGAGGGTCAGCGCGTCGATCTTCTTCACCGCGCTGATGCCGCTCAACTGGAAGCTGCGCTGTGAGGGCGGCGTGGTGGCGCGCTGCAGCGAGAACACCGCGTCGTCGGCGGTGAAGGGCGTGCCGTCGTGGAAGAGCACCCCCGGCCGCAGGCGGAAGCGCCAGGCGGTGGGCGACACCATCTGCCAGCTCAGCGCCAGCGCGGGTTCGAGCTTGTAGTTCGGGTCGCGGTTGACCAGGCCCTCGTAGATCTGTGTCGAGACGCGCGAGTGGTACAGCAGCGCAATGGCATGCGGGTCCATGGTTTGCGCATCGAAGGCGGTGGCGATGCGCAGGGCGGGGCCCGCGGTCGGTGCCGGGGCCTGGGCCGTGGCTGCCTGCGGCCATGCAAAGGCCAGCGTGAAGAGAACGGCGCTCGAAAAACTGATCAGGGCGCGCAGGCGCATGGCACGAACCACAGGAGATGAGGTGCTGCACATTGTGTCGTGTGTGCGGGTGCACACACAGCGGTTTGCGCCTGCTTACTCGCCGCCGTCGCCTTCGTCGCGCCCTTCCTCTTCGTCCTTGCGCGCCTGCTTGACACGCTCGGCCAGCAGGGCCGACAGCGGGGCCATGTCCTGCACCAGGTCGGCGCTGGGCGATGTACCGGCCAGCCGCAGCGCAGGCATGGGCAGCGTGCTCATGTAGGGCGCGGCCACGAGGCTGTCGTGGTTGCGCCAGGTGAGCGCGGTCGTCAGCACCACGCCCGTCACGGCCAACACCGCCACCACGGCCGTCACCGCGCGGCCATGCTGGGGCAGGGTGTGGCGCAGATGGGCGTGCAGCAGCAGCACGAGCAGCCCGTTCTCCAGCAGGTTGCCGACCTTCCACAGCGCAGGCAGCGCCAGCGCGGCAGTGAGCAGCGGCCAGAGCGGGTCGAGCAAGCTCAAGGCCAGCAGCCAGGGCAGGGCGATGCGCAGATGGCCGCTGAAATCGAAACGGTGCTGGAAGAGCTTGGAGAACAAGGCCCACAGGCCGCACCACGCCGCCAGTGCCAGCGGCACGCCCACCACCAGCGGCAGCCAGCTCGTGTAGTCGGCGCCCGGGTCCAGCGTCACCCACTGGCTGGCCAGGGCCACCAGCAGCACCCCCAGGCCGGCCAGCAGCGGCGCACGCAGCGTGGCCGCGGTGGTGGACGGCAGCGGCTTTTCGGGGGCCAGAGTCTCAGCGGCAGCGCCGGCCACGCGCAGGCGCAGATGGGTGGAGCCCAGCTGCAGCGTGGCTGCCGCGTGCTCACCCACCCGCGCCAGTGGCGTGGTGTCGGCAACGTGTCTGCCATCGAGCTTCAGGCCGTTGCGCGAAGGCAGGGCCTGCAGCTGCAGCTGGCCGCTTTCGTCCGGCGCCACCCGCGCATGGTGGGCGGCGACAAAGGGATCGTCCACCACCACGGTGTTGCTGAGAGCGCGGCCCAGGCTCAACGGCCAGGCTGCCACGTCCACGCTGCGCTGCACGTGGCCGTCGCGGTCCAGCCATTCGATCAGCGCGACGCGGTCTTCGGGGCGTTCCATGCAAAGCCGTTGAGGTAATGCTGCGCCAGCTTCTGCGCGCTGGCGGCGCTGAGGCCATAGGCATCGAGACGGCCCTGCACGCCCTGCTGTGCGCCGTCCAGCGTGGCCACCAGCACGGCCAGGTCGTGCAGGCCTTCGAGTTTCTTGTAGGCACGCAGGCAGATCACGGCCTTTAGCGGCAGCGCCGCAGCCTGGCCGTCGGCGCCGCCTGGCGGGCCGCTGCTCACCTGGCGTTCGACGCAGCGCGGCGCGGTGCGCTGGCGGTCGTCGCGGCCCATGAATTCATTGCGGAAGCTGGCGCTGTAGCGTTCGGCAAAGCGCACGGCGCCGAGCTTGCTGCCGTCGTAGGCCTCGTGGCGCACGGTGAGGAAACCCGTGCGCAGCGCGTTGTTGACGAAGATGCGGCTGTCCATCTCGCAGTCGGATCGTTCGAACTGCAGACCGCGCACCGCCTGCGGCGAACCGCGGCCCCAGCAGCGCAAGAAGGTTTCCTGCGGCACCGGGATGGCGTAGCGCGGATGGCCGGCATTGCGCCAGGGCTGGGCGATGAAGCGCTGCGTGAGCTCGGCTTCGTGGCCCATCAGCTGCCGTGTGATCTCTGCCCAGGCCGGCGTGTTGATGGGCGGGGCGCCGCGGCCGCGTTCGATGAGCGCACGCACCGGTGCGGCGGGCACGAGAAAGCTCACCTGTTCGCCATCGCGCCGCGCCGCCACGTTCACGCCCACCAGGCGACCTTGCTCGTCCAGCGCCGGGCCGCCGCTCATGCCGGCGCTCAGGCTTCCTCCGAAGAACAGCGTTTCCAGGAAGCTGCGCTCCACCGGCCCGTTGTAGCTGCCTTCAGCCACCGCAAACCCGACATCCAGCGGGTTGCCCAGCGAGAAGATGCGCGCGCCGCGCGGCAGGGTTGCGGTGGCGGGGCGCAGCGTGACGGAGCCGCGGCCGGCCAGCGGCGCGGGGTCGACGGGCTTGAGCAGGGCCAGGTCGTGCACGACGTCGAAGGCCAGCAGCTGCAGCGCGCCCTGGCGGCCATCGACGGTGGAGTACACCAGCCGGTGGCGTGAGGGCTGCAGCGCGAATTCGCTGATGACGTGGTAGTTCGTCACCAGGTGCCCGGCATCGTCGACGAGAAAACCCGAGCCCACGGACGATTGGCTGTCCTGTGTCTTCAGCAGCGTGCGCACCTGCAGCAGCTGTGGGCGCGTGCGTTCGTAGATGCGCTGGCCGGCACCGGTGGGCGATGCCGGTGGCGCGAGGTCCGTGCCGGGGGCGTCGACCGATGCCGGGGCGCCAGCCGGTGAGGGCGGTGCCGATGCGGCGGCGGGGCCACCCGGTGCCGCGGCCAGCGCGATGGTGGTGACCACCGACATCGCCGCCACAGCCCACACCACGATCGACGCTTGGGCCCAGGTCCGGTCAGGGGCCCTCGGGCCGGTGTGTTGCATGCGGGCATCTTAGCCGCGGCCCCTGCGGCCTGCTGCGGTGCCGGTGCTACCCTCGGCACGATGTCTGCGCCGGCCCGCTCACCCGCCCTGCAACGTTGGCTCGGGCCCTGGGTGGCCGAGGTGAATGCCGCCACGCTGCGCGGCGATGCACTTGCCGCGCTGCTGGCGGCCGTGCTGGTGTTGCCCCAGGGCATTGCTTTCGCGGCGCTGGCCGGCCTGCCGCCGGCATGGGGGCTGTATGCCGCGGTGGTGCCCACGGCAGTGGCCGCGCTGGCGGGCTCCAGCCGCCATGTGCTGACCGGGCCGACCAATGCGCTGGCGCTGGCGCTGGCCGCATCGCTGGCGCCGCTGGCCGCGGCCGGCAGTGCCGAATACCTGCGCCTGGCGCTGGTGCTGACCTTGATGGTCGGCGCCATACAGCTGGCCGTGGCGCTGCTGCGCCTGGGCGTGTTGACGCACTTCATCTCGCCTTCGGTGCTGCTGGGCTTCACCACGGGTGCGGCCCTGCTGATCGCCTGGCATGCGCTGCGTTCGCTGGCCGGCGGCCACGGCGCCCACGGCGCGCTCTTGCCGGCGCTGGCCGTGAGCGTGCTGACCTTGGCCGTGGCCGCCGCGCTGCGTTGGCGCTCGCCCTGGCCCTGGCTGCGCGGGCCGGGCATGCTGATCGCGCTGGTGGCGGGCACGGCGCTGGCCGCAGGCGGCGTGTTCGCGGGCCTCTGGGGCGACGCGCAGCTGGCACGCATCGGCAGGCTGCCGCCGGCGCTGCCCGCCCTCACATGGCCGGCCATCACCTGGGCCGACCTGCCGCGGCTGGCCACCATCGCGCTGGCGCTGACGCTGGTGGCGCTGGGCCAGAGCATCGCCATCGCCAAGGCCCTGGCCGCACGCAGTGGTCAGTCGCTGGACGTCAACCGCGAGTGCCTGGGTCAGGGCCTGGCCAACCTGGCCGGCGGCTGCTTCTCGGCCTTCGTCAGCTGCGGCTCCTTCAACCGCTCGGTGCCGCACCTGGAGGCCGGCGCGCGCACGCCGCTGGCCGGTGTGATGGCCGCGGGCTTCGTGCTGTTGCTGGTGGCCGTGGCCGCGCCGCTGCTGGCCTGGGTGCCGATGGCCGCCATCGACGCCTTGCTGCTGTTGGTGGCGTGGACGCTGGTGGACACGCGGCAGTGGCGAGAGTTGGCGCGCCTGGACCGCAGCGAGGCCGCCGTGGCCGCCGGCACGCTGGCCGCGACCTTGGTGTTGCCGCTGCAGGTGGCGGTGCTGGCCGGCGTGGCGGCTTCTCTGGTGCTCTACCTGCACCGTACCGCGCACCCGGCGCTGCGCAGCATGGGTTTTGCGGGCCCGCCGCAGCCGGGGGTGAACCGGCCTTTCGTGGTGCTGGAACATGCCGTGCCCGCCATGCCTGCAGCAACCGCCGGCCCCGAGTGCCCGCAGCTCAAGATGCTGCGCATGGAAGGCCCGGTGTGGTTTGGCGCCGAGGCCCATGTGGCCGACGCGCTGCGTGAGCTGCGCGAGGCGCCCGAGGCCCCGCGCCACCTGCTGGTGATGGGCAAGAGCATGAACTTCATCGACCCCGCCGGCGCTGCGCTGTGGGAGCGTGAACGTGAACTGCGCAGCGGCCCCGGTTCCGGCCTCTACTT
>JANMMD010000012.1:0-13279 GCA_031372905.1 Betaproteobacteria bacterium | reverse complement strand
GCTACGTGAACGATGAAGAGATCTGCATCGCGCTGGCCACGATGTGGTCGCAGCTGAAGATCAAGCTGCGCGTCAACGCGCAGCCGCGTGCCCTGTGGTTCCCGAAGATGGAGCGCGGCGACACCAGTCTCTACCTGCTGGGCTGGGGCGGCTCGGTGACGGATGCCGAGACCACCATCACGCCGGTGATGCGCGTGCCCGGCCCGCAAGGCCAGGGCTACTACAACTTCGGCCGCGTGAAGAACGACAAGTTCGAGCAGCTGGCCGCGGCGTCGAGCATCGAGCCCGATGCGAAGAAGCGCGAAGGGCTGGTGAAGGCCGCGCTGCGCGAGTACCGCGACCAGGTGCACCTGATCCCGCTGCACCGTCAGGTCATCCCCTGGGCAGCGCGCAGCAACGTCGAAGTGGCGCACCGCGCCGACAACTGGCTGGAGTGGCGCTGGGTCACGATCAAGTGACCGGCGCTTGGCTAGGTCGTGGCGCGGCGGCGCACGGCTTCGATGTAGGCGGGGCCGTCGGGCGGCAAACCGCTGCGCTGGCTGGCCCAGATCATCTCGCCCAGGCACTCCATCACCTCGTGGTGGGCCTCGTGCAGCGAGTTGCGTTTTGCGGCCAGCAATTGCACCGCCTGGCGGATGCCGGTGGGCTGGTCGATGGCGGTCTGCTCCTGGATGCTGAGGTGCATGCTCAGGTGCAGGAACGGATTGGTGCGGCCGTCCTCGACGGTGTAGACGGCGGCCAGCGCCGCGGCCTCGTCGGCCAGGTCGGCGTGGTACTCGGGATGCTCGCTGATCCAGCGCGCGGCGATGTCTTCCATCGGGTCGAGCGGGCGACCGTCGCGCTGTTTGGCGTATGCGGCGCAGAAGAAGCGCCGCACGTCGGCTTGGGCGGGTTGGAACATGCCGGAATTGTGGCCTCTGGACAGGCAGCGCTGCAGGCGGCGGGCCGCTCGGGCTCAGTCGTCGTCGCGCTCAGGTGCGAAGCCCGCACCGCGCCGGTCCACAGCCTGCCGTTGTTCGGCACGTTCACGCGACCACAGTTCTTCCAGCTGCCGACGGCCCAGCTTGGCCAGCGCAATGAGCTGTTTCTCGTCGCCGCGGTGCGGCGCCATCTGCGCCATGAGCTCCAGGGTGTGCTGCTTGAAGCGCAGCGCCTGCTGGCGCGCGCTGTGCGGCTGCCAGCCCATCAGCTCCAGCACCGTGCGCCCGCTTAAGAGCGCGGCGTCGAAGGTCTCGCGTTCGATGTGCTGCACGCCGCGTTCCTTCAGGCCGTACCAGTGCGTGGCGTTGCGCGCGCGCGCCACCAGGGTGGCCTGGGGGAAGTGCTCACGCGCAATGTCCACCACCTTCAGGCTCTGATCGACATCGTCGATGGCCACCACGATCACGCGGGCCGTGGCGCCGCCGGCGGTGCGCAGCAGGTCCAGCCGCGTCGCGTCGCCGTAAAACGCCGGCCAGCCGAAGCGGCGCACCGTGGACACCTGCTCGGCGTCGTGGTCCAGCACGGTGGCAGACAGGCCATTGGCGTTGATGAGCCGGCCCACGATCTGCCCGTAACGTCCGAAGCCGCAGATCAGGATGGGCGCGTGCTGCGGCTCGGCGATCTCGGCCGGGCGCTGGCCGTCGCGGTCGGTGCCACCTTCCTTCTTCACCCGGCGCGCCGTCAGGCGGTCGGTGATGATCAACAGCAGCGGCGTCAGCACCATCGAGACGGCAATCGCCGCGACGATCAGCGACGAGGTGGCGGCATCCACCACCAGCGCGCCGGTGGCGGTCTGCAGCACCACGAAGCCAACCTCGCCGCCCTGCGCCAGCAACACGATGAAGGTGGCGCGCTCGCGCACCGGGATGCCCATCAGCCGCGCCATGCCCCACAGCACCACCGTCTTCAGCAGCAGGAAGCCGACGACGATGACGGCCAGCAGCAAGGGCTGCGCCATGACCACGGCGAAATCCACCGACATGCCCACGGCGATGAAGAAGAGGCCCAGCAGCAGACCCTTGAAGGGCTCGATATCGGTCTCCAGCTCGCGCCGGTATTCGCTCTCGGCCAGCAGCACGCCGGCCAGGAAGGCGCCCAGCGCCATGCTCAGGCCCACGCTCTGCATCAGCGCCGCAGTGGCCACCACCAGCAGCAGCGCCGCGGCGGTGAAGATCTCTGGCGTCTCGCTGCGCGCAATCCAGCGCAGTGCCGGGCGCAGCAGCAGGCGCCCGCCCAGCACGATGGCGGCGATCACGCCCACCGCCTTGGCCGCGGCGATCCAGCCGCCGCCCTGCGCCTGCACGCCGCTGGCGGCCAGGAGCGGTATCAGCGCCAGGATGGGGATGGCTGCCACGTCCTGCAGCAGCATCACGCTGAGCAGGCTGCGGCCGGACGTGGTGGGCAGCAGATTGCGCTCGGCGGCCACGCCCAGGCCCGTGGCGGTGGACGAATCGGCCAGCGCCAGCGAGGCCACCAGTGCCACGCGCCAGTCGACGCCGCAGGCCACGGCCACGCCCGTCATCAGCGCGGCCGAGCCGAAGAGCTGCGCGCTGCCCCAGCCGAAGATGGGCCGGCGCAGCGCCCACAGCCGGCGCGGCTCGAGCTCCAGGCCGACGAGAAACAGCATCAGCACGACGCCGAATTCGGCGAAGTGCAGGATGGTCTGCGTGTCCTTCACCAGGCCCAGACCCCAGGGGCCGATGGCGATGCCCGCGCCGAGGTAGCCGATGATGCTGCCCAGGCCCAGCAGCCGCGCCAGCGGCACGGCCAGCACCGCCGCCGTGAGGTAGACCAGCGTCGACAGCAGCCAGGGCGAGGCGTGGTGTTCCATGGCCCCGCGCTTCAGCCGATGCGCGGCGGGTCGGCCGGCCGTGTTTCGGCGGGTCTGGCGTCGGCGGGTACGTCACAGGCTGGCGTCGGCTCCATCTCGGCCATCTCTGGCCAGTCGGGGTGGCTCAGCAGCCGTTGCGTGAAGAGTTCGGCATGCGTTTGCAGCGTGGCGTCGTCGCTGCCGTGGGCGCCATGCAGCATCAGCGGCGGCAGCCAGCGCAGGCCGCACAGCGCGGCGGTCTGCTCGTAAGGGTGCAGGAAGGCGTCGAAGAAATAGCGGTTGTGGCCGTCGGGTCGGTAGCTGGCCGCGGTGCCGCCGGTGGAGGCCACGAGCCACAGGTCCTTGCCGCGCAGCGCCTCGCCGCCCGGCCCGTAGGCCCAGCCGAAGGTGAAGACCTCGTCCAGCCACAGCTTCATCAGGGCGGGCATCGAGTACCACTGCACCGGGTGCAGCCACACCACCAGGCGCGCGGTTTGCAGCGCGGCCTGCTCGGCGGCCACGTCGATGAAGTAGTCGGGGTAGCGCGCGTAGAGCTCGCGCACCACGACGCGGCCGGGCGCTGCATCGGCGGCAACTGTTGCAGCGGCGATGAGCCGGCGCGTGATGCGCGAATGGTCCAGTTGCGGGTGGGCGGCGATGACGAGGATGTCGGACATGAGGCGGGTGCGGAGGAGGGCACGGGCGCGGCTACCATACCCGGAAAAACCGGAGCGCGAGGAGCCCGTCCATGCCCGTCATCGTGGTTGCCAACCCCAAGGGTGGCGTCGGCAAAAGCACCCTGGCCACCAACATCGCGGGCTGCCTGGCCGCCGCCGGCCACCGCGTGATGCTGGGGGATGTCGACCGCCAGCAGAGCAGCCGCCAGTGGCTGGTGCAGCGCGAGCGCAGCGCGCCGGCCTTGCCGGCCATCCAGGGCTGGGACGTCGCCTCCGACAATATCGTGCGCCCGCCCAAGGGCACCACCCATGTCGTGCTGGACACCCCGGCCGGCCTGCACGGCAAGCGGCTGGACGCGGTGATGAAGATCGCCGACCGCTTGATCATCCCGCTGCAACCCAGCCTCTTCGACATCCAGGCCACGCATGCCTTCGTGCAGGAGCTGCGCGCGCACCGGCGCGGCGTTGAAGTGAAGATGGGCCTCGTGGGCATGCGCGTGCGTGAACACACGCGCGCCAACGAGCAGCTGCACACCTACCTGAGCACGCTGCCGCTGCCCGTGGTGGCGTGGCTGCGCGACACGCAGAACTACGTGCAGCTGGCCGCGCGCGGCCTGACGTTGTGGGACGTGGCGCCCAGCCGCGTCGAGCGCGACCTCGAACAATGGGCGCCCCTGTCCGCCTGGGTGGCCTGAACCGCACGGAAGCACATGAAGCACTACGACACCCTCGCCAGCCTGCAGGCGCTCGTCGGCCAGGACATCGGCACCAGCGACTGGGCCACCATCAGCCAGGCGCAGATCAACCAGTTTGCGCAGGCCACCGGCGACCACCAGTGGATACACACCGACCCGGTGCGCGCGGCCGCCGGGCCTTTCGGCACCACGGTGGCCCACGGCTTTCTCACGCTGAGCCTGGTGCCGATGCTGTTCGACAGCGGCTTTGCCATTGCCGACGTGAAGCTGGGCGTCAATTACGGCCTGAATCGCGTGCGCTTCACAGCGCCGGTGCCGGCCGGCGGCCGCGTGCGCGGGCAGTTCAAATTGCTGAACTTCGAGCCGCTGCCGGGGGGCGCGCAGCTCACGGTGCAGGTCACCATCGAGCTCGAAGGTTCGGCCAAGCCGGCTTGCGTGGCAGAGACCGTGACCCGCCGCTACACCTAGCCGCCACAACGGCCCGCTACCCCAGGCGCCTGGCTCTCGCTTCCCCCATCGTGGGGAACCAGACTGCTGCAAACGCGGGAACACAATCTTGTTCTTCTAGCGCCCGGAGCTGCCATGAAAGTGCTGTTGGTCGACGATCACCCGCTGGTTCTTTCGGCGCTGCAGCAGGTCATACAGCGGGTGGGCAGCGGCACCACGGTGCTGGGCGTGGACAGTGCTGCTGCCGCGCGCGCCGCGCTGCTGAAAGACAGCGACTTCGATCTCGTGCTGCTCGACCTGGGCCTGGGCGACGCCGACGGTTTCGACGTGCTGGTGGAGTTTCGCGCCGCCTACCCGGCGGGGCCGGTGGTGGTGGTGTCGGCATCCGACCGTGCCAGCGACGTCATCCGTGCCATCGACAGCGGCGCCATGGGTTTCGTGCCCAAGCGCAGCTCGCACGGTGAACTGCACGAAGCCCTGCGCATGGTGATGACCGGCGCGATGTACGTGCCGCCCTCCATGCTGGGCCTGGACTTCAGCCGCGCCGTGGTGATGCGCGACAACATGGGCGACACCGTGCCCGGCGTGATGCGCGCCGGCGGCGACAGCGGCTTCATGAGCGCCGACCCCGGCGGCGATGGCGGGGCCGACATGGGCAGCGCGCCGCTGGGCCCAGCGGCGCAGCCCGAACCGCACCAGAAGGTGCCCACGCTGGCCGATGTGGGCCTGACGCCGCGCCAGACCGAAGTCTTGTCGCTGCTGCTGCAGGGCCTGCCCAACAAGCTGATCGCGCGGCAGCTGAACCTCTCGGTGGAAACCGTGAAGGACCACGTCGCCGCGGTGTTGCGCGCTCTGGGCGTGAGTTCACGCACCCAGGCCGTGCTGGCGGTGAGCCAGATGACACAAGGACACGGTGGCGGCTTTGCCTGGCGCCTGCCGCCGCGCTGACCGTACTGCCGCGCCGTGGCCGCCGAAACCCTTCCAGCCCTGGACGCTCTGCCCGGGGTGGCGCCTGGCACGGCGCCAGCGCCGGCCCGCATCGACCACATCCGCGCGCTGTACGTGCAGACGCCGGCCACGCTGGCCGGCAACCTCATCGGCATGGTGTTGATGGCGTCCATCTTCTGGACCCTGGCCCCGCCGGCCAAGCTCTTCGGCTGGTTGATCGTCGGCGGCACGCTGTGGCTGCTGCGCATCGCGCACTACGTGCGCTTCCTGCGCCAGAAAAACGCCGATGGCGGCACGCTGCGCGTCTGGCGGCGCAGCTGGATGGCGCTGGTGCTCAGCCAGGGCGCGCTGTGGGGCACGGCGGTGTGGCTGTTTTGGGGGCTGGGCACGCATTACCACGTGGTCTCGCTGATCCTCATCGTCTACAGCTACTGCCTCGGTTCGGTGCAGCTGCTGGCCACGCAGAGCCGCGTCTTTCTCGCCTTCATCAGCCTGGTGCTCACGCCCACCATCGTGCGCATTGCCAGCGACAGCAGCCAGCCCTGGCACCTGCAGCTGGCATTCATCCTCACCATCCTCTTCTGCATCACGGTGCTCATGGCGCGCACCTATGGCAGCGCCCTCGGCCAGGCCATCACGCTGAAGAGCCGCACCGAGGAGCTGGCGGCCCGCCTGCGCACCGAGATGACGGTGACCGAGGAAGCGCGCCGCGTTGCCGACGAAGCACGCCGCGCCGCCGAAGCCGCGAATCGCGCGAAGACGCAGTTCTTCGCCGCCGCCAGCCACGACCTGCGCCAGCCGCTGCACGCCATGGGCCTCTTCGCCGAGGCGCTGCGCCAGCGCAGCCACGACCCCGAGGTGGCCAGCCTCGTGAACAGCATCAACGAAAGTGTGGATGCGCTGGAAGGCCTGTTCGGCGAACTGCTCGACATCACGCGCATCGACACCGGTGGCGTCGACGTGAACCCGGCGCCGGTGCGCATGCGCGAGCTCTTCCAGCGCCTGCGCCTGCACTTCGAGCCGGTGGCTTTCGAGAAGGGCTTGATGCTGAGTTTCCGTGGCGAAGCGCAGGTGGCGCACGCCGACCCCGTACTGCTGGAGCGCGTGCTGCGCAACCTGGTCAGCAACGCCATCCGCTACACCGACGACGGCGGCGTGCTCGTCAGCTGCCGCGTGCGTCAAGGTCGGGGCCCGGGCAGCGGCGCTGGCGCCCCACACCTGCTGGTGCAGGTGTGGGACACCGGCATCGGCATTGGCGAGGCCAGCCTGCCGCGCATCTGGGACGAGTTTTTCCAGGCCCAGAGCAACCGCCCGCTCGAAGCCCACCAGCGCAAGGGCCTGGGCCTGGGCCTGGCCATCGTCAAGCGCCTGGCCGTGTTGATGGAGGCGCCGATTGCCGTGCGCTCACGCCTGGGCCACGGCACCGTGTTCAGCCTGGAAGTGCCGGTGGGCAAGGCGCCCCGCGCCGGCATCGAAAGTGCACCCGCCGGCCCGAAGATGCCGATAGGCCTGACGCTGGAGGGCCGCTTCATCCTGGTGGTGGAGGACGAAACCGCGGTGCGTGAAGGCCTGGTCGTGCTGCTGCAGGCCTGGGGCGCACGCGTGGTGTCCTTCGACACCGTCGAAGCCGTCGAAGCCTGGCTGGCCGGCCCGAGCGCCGAGCCGCCGCACCTGCAGCTGGTGGACTACCGCCTGCCGCAGGGCCGCACCGGCATCGACGCCCTGGTGGCGCTGCGCGCGCGTTTTGCCGGCCAGCGCCTGCCCGCCATCGTCATCACCGGCAGCAGCCTGGGCGGCCACGAGGATGAAGCCGTCACGCACGACTACCACCTGCTCATCAAGCCGGTGTTACCCAACAAACTGCGCGCGATGATCGCCTTCAAGCTGGGGGTGCGCTGACACAATGAGCGCGACCGCACAAAAGAGCTGCGGGTACCGCCGTGGGGAAGTCATGCGCGCCCAGAGTCTTTTGTCGATGGCCCTTCACTGCCTGGTGCTGACCTTCGCACCCTGGCTCAGCCACGCCGCCGAGCCGCGCGCCACGGCCGCCGCGCCGGAAATGTGGGAATACCGCATCGAGGCCGGCGACACGCTCATCGCGTTGCATGCCCGCTACATGCGCCTCGATGCGCGATGGCAGCAAGTGCAGCGCCTGAACCGCATCCAGAACCCACAGCGCCTGCAGCCCGGCAGCATGTTGCGCATTCCGGTGGCACTGCTGCGCGGTGAGGCGGTGGCCGCAGAGACCGTGCACGCGCACGGCGAGGTGTTCGTCGAGCGTGCTGGTGCGGCGCGTCAGCCCCTGGCAGCAGCGGCCGAGTTGCGCGAGGGCGATCTCGTCATCACCGGCGCGCAGTCGTCGGCCTCGGTGCGTTTCGTCGATGGCTCGACGGCCCTGTTGGGCCCGGCGAGCCGCTTGCGCATCGAACGCCACGCGCGTCTCGCGCCTGGCGGCCCGGCCGACACGCGGGTGCGCCTGGATGCCGGCGCGCTGGAGACGCGCGTCGTGCCGGCACGTCCGGCGCCGCGCTTCGAGCTGCGCACGCCGGTGGTGAACCTGGGCGTGCGCGGCACTGAATTCCGCAGCCGCCTGGACGGCGAGCGCCTGCTGGCCGAAGTGCTGGAAGGCCGCGTTGCCGTGGGCAGCCTGCCGCTGGCGGCCGGCTTCGGCGCCGTGGCCACGGGGGCTGCCGTGGCCACGCCACAAGCGCTGCCCACGGAGCCCAATCTGCAGGGCATGCCCACGCTGGTGCAGCGCGTGCCCTTGCAGTTCGATTTGCCCGCGGTGCCGGGCGCTGCATCGGGTGCGATGCCCGGTGGCTGGCGCTACCGCGTGCAGATCTTCGACGCCAGCCGCCCCGGCGTGCTGTTGCTCGACAGCCTGTTCGACACCCCGCGCGCCGCCTGGCTCGATGACCTGCCCGACGGCCGCTACGAAATGCGCGTGCGAGCGGCCACTGCCGAAGGCATCGAAGGCCGCGCCGCGGTGCTGCCTTTCATGCTGAAGGCGCGGCCCGAACCGCCCTTCCAGCTGAAGCCGCGCGCCGGCGAAAAGCTGCAGCCCGAGACGGTGGAGTTCGCCTGGTCGCGCCACCCGCAGGCGGTGCGCTACAAGCTGCAGGTGTCGGCCGTGCCCGACTTCGGCACGCTACTCATCGACCGCGGCGACATCACCGGCACCGAGTTCAGCGCCCCGCTGCCGCCGGGCAGCTACCACTGGCGGCTGGCGACGGTGCGCGAAGGTGGCGATACTGGCCCCTGGGGCGATGGCGCGGTGCTTGTGCGCCTGCCACCGCCGCCCCCGGCGCCGCCACCGCAGCCGCCACAAACCACCGACGCCGGTCTCGTGCTGCGCTGGGCCACCGTGCCCTTGCCTGGCATGCGGTATCAGGTGCAAGTGGCGCGCGATGCCGAGTTCAGGCAGATCGTGCTGGACGAAACCACCGAGGCCTCCGAGCGGCTGCTGCCCAAGCCCGCACCCGGCAGCTACCACGTGCGCGTGCGCACGCTGGCCCCCGACGGCCGCGCCGGCAGCTACGGCCTGCCGCAGGTGGTGGAGGTGCCGGGCGGCGGCTACGGCTGGCTCTGGCTGCTGCTGCCGTTGTTGCTGCTGCTGTGAACGAGCGCCGCCAACCGCGCGCACGCTGGGGTGCCCTGGCGGCGCTGGCCGCAGGCCTGCTGGTGCTGCTGACGCCGCTGAACGAGCGCTGGTCGCGGCCACTGCTGGATGCGCAGCTGCGCCTGCTGGCACCCACCGCGCCGCCTGAGGGCGTGTTGGTGGTGGACATCGACGACGCCTCGCTGGCCGCGCTGCAGCCGCAATTCGGCCCCTGGCCCTACAAGCGCGATGTCTACGCACTGGCCATCGAGAACCTGCGAGCCCTGGGAGCGCGCGCGGTGGCCTTCGACCTGTTGCTGGTGGATGCGCAGCCTGGCGATACCGCGCTGGCCCGCACGCTGGACCGCCCCGGCGCGCCCGTGGTGCTGGCGGCCGCGGGCTTGCGCCATGCCAGCGATGGTGCTGTGCCGGCGGCAGGCTTGCCTGGGGTCGTCCTGCCGGTGTCCCTGGAGCGGTCCGCCGCGCCGGGGCCTTCACCTGCCCACCCCTGGCCGACGATTGCGCTGCCCACGGCAAGCGTGTGGCCCGAGTCCCAGCGGCCGCCGGTCATCGGTGTCATCACGACACCGGTCGACGCCGACGGTGTGCTGCGCCGCCTGCCGCTGTGGCACGAAGCGGCGGGCCTGCGCTGGCCGGTGTTGCCGCTGGCGCTGCACCAGCTGCTGGCGCCGCAGGCCGCCACCTCGCCGCCGCTGGACGACGCGGGCGCGCTGCACCTGGCCTTCGCACCCCCCAGCGCCACGCCGCCGGTGCTGCCGCTGGCGCAGCTTTTCGTGCCGGCGCCCGTGCGCGACGCCGGCAATGCCCAAGGCGGCGCGGTGCCAGCTGAAGATGCGCTGCGCCAGCGCGTGCAAGGCCGCGTCGTCTTCATCGGCAGCAGCGCGCTGCTCGGCGATGCCGTGATGACGGTGCAAGGCCAGGCCTCGGGCACGCAGGTGCTCGCGCAGGCCTATGCGGCGCTTCGCGACGGCCGCTGGACGCAGCCGCCCGCGGCCTGGGCCAATGCCACGCTGCTCGGCCTGGCTTTGCTGCCCGCGCTGGCTTCGGTGCGCCGCCGCCGCCCGCAGCCGCAGCGGGACATCGCCCTGCATGCCGGCGCGCTGCTGGCCGCAGCCGCGCTGGCCGCCTGGTGGCTGCTGCAGCTGCGCCTGCCCACGTTGTGGGCCGCACCGCTGGCGGCGCTGGCCGCGGGCCTGGCCACCGCCTTGCTGCTGCACACGCGCCAGCAGGCTGCGGCGCAGCGGCGCCTGGCGCAAGAGCTGGCGGTCACGGCCGAGGCCGCACGCGCCAAGGGCCAGTTCCTGGCCAACGTCAGCCATGAGATCCGCACGCCGCTGAATGCGGTGATGGGCGTGGCCGAGTTGCTGTCTGAAAGTGAACTGAATGAGACGCAGCGCCGCCAGGTGCAGCTGTTTCGCGAAGCCGGACAGACGCTGCATGCCTTGATCAACGATCTGCTCGACCTCTCGAAGATCGAGGCCCAGCGCCTGGAACTGGAGATCGCGCCGTTCGATCTGCACGCGCTGCTGCAGCGCCAGGTCGCGCTGCTGCAGGCGCAGGCCGAACGCAAGGGCCTGGCGCTGCGCCTGGAGCTGGCGCCCGGCCTGCCCAGGGCCGTGCGTGGCGACGCGCTGCGGCTGGAACGCGCCCTGATCAACCTGGTCTCCAACGCCGTGAAGTTCACCCCGCGCGGCGAGGTCTTGTTGCGGGCCCGCCTGGACGCCAGCCTGCAGGACGGCGTGTGTTTCGAGGTCGTCGACAGCGGCATCGGCATCGCCCCCAGCAAGCTGGAAAGCATCTTCGAGCCGTTTTCGCAGGCCGACGGCAGCGTCACGCGGCTGTATGGCGGCACCGGCCTTGGGCTGGCGCTGACCCGCAGCGTGGCGCGCCTGCTGGGCGGCACGGTGGACGTGCAGAGCACACCGGGGCAGGGCAGCGTGTTCACGCTGCGCCTGCCGTTGCCGGTGGCCGAGCTGCCCGCAGCGGCGCGGTCCGAACCAGGCCCAGCCACCGCCGAGATGAGCGCAGTCGCGAGCATGTCATCCCCTGTGGCGCCATCGGCCGATGCGCAGCGCCGCCGCCGTGTGCTGCTGGCCGAAGACAACGAGGTCAACGGCTACATCTTCTCCGCGATGCTCGAAAGTGAAGCCTTGGACATCGACCTCGCGCCCAACGGCCTGGCCGCACTGGAAATGCTGCGCCGCCAGGCCTATGACATCGCCTTCGTCGACGTGCAGATGCCGGGCCTCGACGGCCTGAGCCTGACGCGTCAGTGGCGCGCTCACGAGCAGCAGGCCGGGCTGGCAGCGCTGCCCATCGTGTCGCTGACCGCAAATGCCTTTGCCAGCGATGTGCAGGCCAGCCTGGCTGCCGGCAGCAGCCTGCACCTGGCCAAGCCCTTTGCGAAACAGCAGCTCCTGGACGCGCTGAGGCACCTGGCACCGTCTGCGCGCGCCGCCACCGCGCCGCCGGCACCCAGCGCTGCTGGCGCCGCTTTCGACCCCGAACAGGCACGCCTGCAACTGGGCACTGCGCCCGCCGCCTACCAGCGCCTGGTAGAGCACGCAGCGGTCTTCCTCGAGGCCTGGCCGGCGGACTTCACGCGGGCGCAGGCCGGGGCGGAGGCAGGCCAGGCACCACGCCTGGCCGACGACCTGCTGGAGGTGGCCACGCGCCTGGGGGCGACCTGCCTGGCGGCGCAGGCGGCCTCGCTGCGCGACGCGCTGGCGGGCGGCGATGGCCCTGCGGTGCTGGCGGCCCAGCAGCGCGTGCAGGCGGCGCTGGCGCCGGTGCTGCTGGCACTCCTGACGATGCTCAGGCTGCCGCTGCCCTCGGCCTAGCCGGCGGTGGGGAAGGTGCCTGGCAGCAGGATGCTGCTGTCGACGTCGGCGATGCGGGTGCGGCCGCAGAAGGCCATGGTCAGGTCGAGCTCGTTGTGGATGATCTGCAGCGCCTTGCTCACGCCCGGGCCGCCCATCGCGCCCAGCCCGTAGAGAAAAGCGCGGCCGATGTAGGTGCCCTTCGCTCCCAGCGCCACGGCCTTCAGCACGTCTTGACCGCTGCGGATGCCGCTGTCCATGTGCACCTCGATCTTGGCGCCCACGTCGGCCACGATGGCCGGCAGCGCCTCGATGCTGCTCTGCGCGCCGTCGAGCTGGCGCCCGCCGTGGTTGCTGACGATCAGCGCGTCGGCGCCACTGGCCACCGCCAGCCGCGCGTCTTCGATGTCCTGGATGCCCTTCAGGATGAGCTTGCCGCCCCAGCGCTTCTTGATCCACTCGACGTCGCCCCAGTTCAGGCGCGGGTCGAACTGCTGCGCCGTCCACGCGCCCAGATTGGCCATGTCGGTGACGCCTTTCACATGGCCCACGATGTTGCCGAACTGGCGCCGCTTCGTGCCCGCCATGCCCAGGCACCAGCGTGGCTTGGTCATCATGTTGACGATGTTGGCGATGGTGAGCTTGGGCGGCGCCGAGAGGCCGTTCTTCAGGTCCTTGTGGCGCTGGCCGAGGATCTGCAGGTCCAGCGTCAGCACCAGCGCGTCGCACTTCGCAGCCTTGGCGCGGTCTATCAGGCGCTCGATGAAGTCGCGGTCGCGCATCACGTAGAGCTGGAACCAGAAGGGCTGCTTCGTGTGCGCCGCGATGTCCTCGATGCTGCAGATGCTCATCGTGCTGAGCGTGAAGCGCGTGCCGAAGGCCTCGGCCGCCTGCGCGGCGAGGATCTCGCCATCGGCGTGCTGCATGCCGGTCAGGCCGGTGGGCGCGATGACGACTGGCATCTTGACATCGATGCCCACCATCTTCGTGGCCGTGCTGCGGCCTTCCATGTTCACCGCCACGCGCTGGCGCAGCTTGATCTTCTGGAAGTCAGTGCTGTTGGCGCGGTAGGTGCTCTCCGTCCAGCTGCCGCTGTCGGCGTAGTCGTAGAACATGCGCGGCACACGTTTCTGTGCCAACAGGCGCAGGTCTTCGATGGTGGTGATCACGGTCATGGACGGCTTGTCTCCTCTTCAGGCAGATGCTAAGCCCGCAGCGGCTTACAGCTTCACCAGCGCGGCCGCACGCACGCCCAGCAGGCGCAGCCGGCGCTTCAGGTCCAC
>JANMMD010000010.1:0-5585 GCA_031372905.1 Betaproteobacteria bacterium | reverse complement strand
GAAAGTCGGCCGCGTCGGCCCAGCCCAGCGTGATGACAAATTCGCCGAAGGCGTGGTCGCTGTCCTTGGGGATCAGCGTGCCGTCGAGATCGAAGAGCGCCAGATTCATGCGGCGTGGGCCTCGGGGCCGTCAACGCCAGGCTGCTCGGCCAGCATGCGGCGCAGCAATGGCACGGTCAGCCGCCGGCCCTCGGCCAGCGCAAAACTGTCCAGGCGGTCGAACAGGCTCATCAAGTGCCCCAGATCTCGGGGAAAGTGGGTCAGCAGGTGGTCCATCAATTCCTCGGGCAGCAGGATGCCGCGGCGGTCGCCCTCGCGGCGCAGCGCCGCGCGGGTCTCGGCGTCAGAGAGCGGCTGCAACGCAAAGACATGGCCCCAGGCCAGGCGTGTGCGCAGGTCGTCGCGCAAGGGCAGGTCCACGGGCGGCAGGCGGCCGGCCGCGGCCACCTGCACGGCCATCGTGGTGGCCTCGATGAACAGCGCAAACGCGGCTTGCTGGGCCTGTGCATCCAGCGCCTCGCAGCGGTCGATGACCACGGCGGCCCAGTCGGGCTGCAGCGTCCACGGCAGCGGCTCACAGGCGTCGAACCAGCCGACTCGCTGCCCTTGGGCCTGGCACTGGGCAGCCAGTCCGCGCAGCAGATGGGTCTTGCCGCTGCCCGACGGCCCCCAGAGGTAAACCGGCGCGGCCGGCATGGCCAGGGTGCGCAGGTGATGCAAGGCCGCGGCATTGCCGCTCGGCAGGTAGTTGTCGAGACTGGGCTCGGGCGCCGGGGCTATCGGCAGAGGGATCTGCTTCATCGCGTCAATGCGCACGCCGCCACTGCGCGAGTTCCTCGCGCAGCTGCGGCGCGTCGGTGGCGTCGGGGCGGTGCTGCAGGTAGGCCGCCAGCTCGCGCGCGGCTTCGCCATGCCGCCCCAGGCGGGCCAGCACCAGCGCCAGCTCACGGCGTTCCGGCCCGGTCGCGGGCCACAAGATGACCAGCCGGCGGAGCACGTCAGCCAGGCGCGGCAGGTCGTCGGCGCTGCGGTGCACTTCTTTCAGGTTGCGCAGGAGCCGGGTCAGGATTTCGCGCGCCGTGGCCGGCTGCAGCCAGGCGCCCAACGAGGCTTCGGTGGCCCGCGCGCCTGTCCCTTCCAGCTGGCGGCGGAAAGGCGCCAGGCGCTCTTCCAGGTCTTCGCGCGTCAAGGACTGACCGCTGTACGGGTCGATCACGACCTCGCCGTCGGGCAAGCTCAGCTTCACGAGGAAGTGCCCCGGGAAACTCACGCCGTCGGCTTGCAGCCCGGCGCGCTGGGCGATCTCGATGTAGAGCAGCGCCAGCGTGATGGGGATGCCGCGCCGGGTTTCCAGCACCGTTGGCAGCAGGCTGTTGCGCGGGTCGTAGTAGTCGTTGACGTTGCCGGCGAAACCCAGCTCCTGGAAGAAATAGGGGTTGAGCAGACGCAAGCGTTGCAGCGGCCCGGCGTCGGCCGGCAGGCGGCGGCACAGGCGCTCGGCCAGCACGTCGACCTCGGCCAGCACGCCCTGCACGTCAAGCTGCGGCATCTCGTCCTGCGCGACGGCGATGGCGGCCTCCAGCAGCGGCAGGCTGCTGTCGTCGGCCACCAGCGCGGTGAAGAAGTCGAGCGCGCTGGGCGCTTCGAAGTGCACGGGTCCTGACATTCGAGGCAGTGTAGGTCAGCCGCGCCGCATGAACTGACGCGGCCGCAAGCCGCAGGCCGCGAGCAGGGCAAAGTAAAGCAAGGCCACGCCCACCAGCACGCCAGCCACCGCAGCCGCGCGCAGTGCCCAGGCCGTCTGCAGGCCGACCCAGTCGACGTAATGCGACGCCGCGGCCAGCGCTGCCCCCAGCACGGCATTCGCCAGCAGGATGCGCAGGCCGAAGCCGAACCAGCCCGGTTGCGGTGTGAAGGTGCCCGCGCGCAGCAGGCCGGCAAGCAGGAAGCCGGCGTTGATCAAGGCGCCGATGCCTATGGACAGTGCCAGCCCCGCATGCCCCAGCCAGGGCACCAGCACCACGTTCATCGCCTGCGTGACCACCAGAACGCCGACGGCAATCTTTACCGGCGTGCGGATGTCTTGCTTCGCGAAAAACGCAGGCGCCAGCACCTTGATGGCCACCAGCCCGAGCAGGCCGACGCCATAGCCCCGCAGCGCCAGCACCGTCATGGCCACGTCTTCGGCGCGAAAGGCGCCGTAATGGAAGAGCACCGAAACCAGGCCGACGGGAAACAACAGCAGGGCCAGCGCGCTGGGCAGGGCCAGCATCAGCACCAGGCGCAGGCCCCAGTCGACCATGCCCGAATAGGCTGCGGTGTCCTGCCGCGCCTGCGCCGCCGAGAGCTGCGGCAGCAGCACCACGCCCATGGCCACACCCAGCAGCGCGGTGGGGAACTCCATCAGCCGGTCGGCGTAGGTCAGCCACGAGACCGCGCCCACCGCCACGTGAGAGGCGATCTGCGTGTTGATGAGCAGCGAGATCTGCGCCACCGAAACGCCGAGCAAGGCCGGTGCCATCTGCTGCAGCACGCGCTTCACGCCCGGGTGGCGCCACGCCGCGTCGATGCGTGCCGGCGTCAGGCCGATGCGCGGCAGGCAGCGGATGGCGGCCAACGCGGGCAGCTGCACCACCGCCTGCAGCAGGCCGCCCAGCATCACACCCACGGCCAAGGCCATCACCGGCTCATAACCCCAGCGCGGCATCTGCGGCGCCAGCCACCAGGCTGCGGCGATCACGCTCAGGTTCAGCAGCACGGGCGTGATGGCGGGCACGACAAAACGCCTCCAGGTGTTCAGCACCGCCGCCGCCAGCGCCACCATCGACATGAATCCGATGTAAGGAAACATCCAGCGCGTCAGCAGCACCGCGGTGTCGAAGCGCTCCAGCCCCGAGCCCATCATCCACACCAGAACGGGAGCGCCGACCACGCCCACCACGCAGGTGGCCAGCAGCGTCCAGGCCAGCACGGTGGCCACCGCGCTGAGCAGCAGGTTCGTGGCGGCCTCGCCATCGCGCTCACGCGATGCGGCCAGCAGCGGCACGAAGGCCTGCGAAAACGCCCCTTCGGCAAACAGGCGCCGAAACAGATTGGGAATGCGGAAAGCGACGTTGAAGGCGTCGGTGACGGCACTCGCGCCGAAGGTGGCGGCCACGAGCTGCTCGCGCACCAGGCCCGTGATGCGCGACAGCAGCGTCATCAGGGAAACGGTGGAGGCAGCCTTGAGAAGGTTCACGAGGGGGGCGAGTATAGAGAGCGGCGCCCGTCATGGCCGAACCCTCGTGAGTGCGTGCTATACTCGACGCTCTTTGCACCTCTCTAACCAGTTTTTAGAACTGCGCGATCAAGCATGGCCACCTCGTCCAAAGCCAAGAAGAAGACCGTTCGCCTCGCCTCGGGCCGCAAGCGCGCCCGCCAGGACGTGGTGCTCAACGCCGCCAACACCTCGCTGCGCTCGCGCTTCCGCACTGTCGTGAAGAACGTGCAGAAAGCCGTGCTCGGCGGCGACAAGGCAAAAGCCACCGACAGCTTCAAGACCGCCCAGAGCGTGATCGACTCGGTCGCCGACAAAGGCATCTTCCACAAGAACAAGGCCGCGCGCCTGAAGAGCCGTCTGTCCGCCAAGGTCAAGGCGCTGGCCCTCGCCGCCTGACGACCAGGCAGCTGGTGCACAAATCCCAAGGGCCCGCACTGCGGGCCCTTCGTCATTTCGGGGTCGTCTCCAGCACGCGCAACTCGTTGTCGCGGGCGAAGTTCATTACGAAGTCCCAGGCCATGGGCTCGATGCCCTGCAGGGCCTCGTTGACGATCACGCACTTCACGCCATCCAGCACCTGCGGCACGCAGTACGGCGAGTAGCCGATGTAGGCGGTGATGCCGAGCCCCCCGCCGCCGGGCCTGAAACACGACATTGCACCGGCCAGACGCTCTGCCCAATCGCTGGGGCGGAACGTGCGGCCCTCAAGGGTGAGGCCCTGGATCGTGAATTGACGGAAAGGTTGGGGGCTCATCGGTCGCGGTAGCGATTGTGCCTCGCCTGTGTTGCATCGCAGCATGCGGCAGCCGCTTGAAGGCCCGACCCTTAGAATTCTGGCGAGGCGTGCGTGATGCAAACGTCGCCACCGGTGTTTTCTTCCGGGCCCTTTTCCCGCGTCCCCGCTTGCTGAGGAACCACGATGAACGCTCCCGAGCCCGCCCTGACTGCCGCCCTGGCCGCCTCGCACGCTGCGGCTGCAGCGCGTCCGATGCCGCATGTGCTGAACACCTACGGTCGCCTGCCCATCGCGCTGTCGCACGGGCGGGGCTGCTGGGTCTGGGACACGAGCGGCAAACGTTATCTCGATGGCTTGGGCGGCATTGCGGTCAACACCCTGGGCCACGCGCACCCGAAGCTGGTGCCGGCACTGCAAGATCAGGTCGCCAAGCTCATCCACACCAGCAACTACTACGAGATTCCGCTGCAGGAGCAGCTGGCGGCCAAGCTGTGCGAGATCTCGGGTCTGGATGGCGCGTTCTTCTGCAACAGCGGCCTGGAAGCCAACGAAGCGGCGCTGAAGATCGCGCGCAAGTTCGGACACGACAAGGGCATAGACCGCCCCGAGATCATCGTCTACGAGAAGGCCTTCCACGGCCGCAGCATCGCCACGCTCTCGGCCACCGGCAACCCCAAGGTGCAGGCTGGTTTCGGCCCGCTGGTGGAAGGTTTCGTGCGGGTGCCGGTGAACGACCTTGCCGCCGTGGAAGCCGTGGCCAAGAGCAACCCCAACGTGGTGGCCGTGTTCCTGGAAACCATCCAGGGCGAAGGCGGCGTCAATCCTTCGCGCTGGGAGTACCTGCAAGCCCTGCGCAAGTTGTGCGACGCCAGCGGCTGGCTGTTGATGCTGGACGAAGTGCAGTGCGGCATCGGCCGCACCGGCAAGTGGTTTGCGCACCAGTGGGCCGGCATCCAGCCCGACGTGATGCCCTTGGCCAAAGGGCTGGGTTCGGGCGTGCCGATCGGCGCCGTGGTCTGCGGCCCGCGTGCGTTGAACGTGCTGGGCCCGGGCAACCATGGCACCACCTTCGGCGGCAACCCGTTGGCGATGCGTGCGGGTGTCGAAACGTTGCGCATCTGCGAAGAAGACGGGCTGCTCGCCAACGCCGCGACCGTGGGCGCGCTGCTGCACGAGGGGCTGGTGCGCGAGATCGGCGGCCTGGCCGGCGTGAAAGAGATTCGCGGCGCCGGCTTGATGATCGGCATCGAGCTCGACCGCCCCTGCGGCGTGTTGCTGGGCCGCGCTGCCGAGGCCGGCCTGATGATCAGCGTGACGGCCGACAAGGTCATCCGCATCGTGCCGCCGCTGATCCTCTCGGCCGAAGAAGCGGCGCAGATCGTCGCCATCCTGGCGCCGCTGGTGAAGGCCTTCCTCAGCGAGCCTTCTTGAAAGCTCGCGCATGAAACCCGGCCCTTCGCTGATGCGGCATTACCTGCAGTTCAAGGACCTGCGCGCCGAGGAATACGCCTACCTGTTCGAGCGTGCGAAGACCATCAAGCAGCGCTTCAAGAACTACGAAAAGTACCAGCCGCTGGTGGACCGCACGCT
>JANMMD010000400.1:0-23000 GCA_031372905.1 Betaproteobacteria bacterium | reverse complement strand
AATGCAACGAGATCGAGCGAGAGCTCAACGACAGGCCGAGGAAGGTTCTCGGGTTCAGCACGCCGAACGAGGCGTGGGCTGAAGAGTGTTGCACTTCGAATGGGAATTCGTGAGGCCTAACGTTCGAGCTAACCGGACCCCTACGGTGGGATGGCTTGGCCCGGGCTGGGAGAATGTACTGTGTACCCCAGACCGGGCCAAGACAGCCCGCCGTTGGGGGTTCCGGTGGTTCAGCGAGGGGTTAGGCAGCACGCGCGCTCGGCAGCGGGATGCTGACTGCCAAGGAGGGCTTGGTGGTGGGCATGCGCTCGATGCCCGGCAACCCCTACGACGGGCACACGGTGGACAGCCAGATCGAGCAGATTGGCATCCTGACAGGCACGACGCCCAAGATGGCGCTGGTGGACCGCGGCTACCGCAGGGTTCAGGCCAGTCCCGGTACGCGGCTGCTGGTCAGCCACACGAGGCGGCTGCCGAAGCATCTGAAGAAGTTGCTGAAGCGGCGCCAGGTGGTCGAACCGATGATCGGCCATATGAAGACCGACGGGCTGCTGGCCCGGAACTGGTTGAAGGGCGCCCTGGGCGACGCGAAGCACGCGGTGCTGTATGGCGCCGGGCACAACCTGAGGATGATCCTGGCGCACCTGCGGGTGCTTTACTGCGTCCTCGTCGGCGAACTGATGTCGGCGTTGATGCTGGCCACCCCCGCGCAACGAATGTCACCGGCAACGCGTTCGTCTTGAAACGAGTTGCTCAGGCCCGACCCTGTAGACGCGATTGAAGACTAGGGAATGAAATCACGACGCCACGTTGCCAACCGTCCATAGCGGCCTAAGCGCTCGCTGAACCACCGGACTCCCACCCACGCCGCGTCAAACCTCATGCCGCTACGCCAGCGTTGCCTCAAATGCGTGGTTCGCGGCGGGCTGGGCATGCCGAGACACGACCGCTGGCTGCGCTTCGGATTTACCTTGAGCGTTACACCTGCTCTCGACGGCTTCAGACACGGCCGTCAGCCCGGTCGACCCCGACACGCTATTCCTGCCTGCGCCCACGGCCTGCTCGCAGAGTTCGCAGGTGCGGTATCGCAAGGTGTCCTGATAGCATGGCTGCATGCCCTATCAGACCATTTATTCCTCGGAGTCTGCAACGCCGATGCAGCTCGACGATCTAGAGGAGATTCTTCAGCACGCTCGGCGCAGTAATGCCGCGAAGGGAATCACAGGTGCGCTGGTTTATGTCGATGGCGTCTTCCTTCAGATTCTTGAAGGAAACTTCGACGCTGTTCGAGAACTGATGGAAAAGATAGTGGTCGATGTGCGCCACGAAACCATCACCGTGCTCAAGGAAGGCGAGATCTCGGCCGCTGCCTTTGCGGACTGGAAGATGGCTTATGTGGGCGCGACGGCAGAACAGGTTGCCCTGTGGGCGGGGCTCAGCGGCGCCACCCCTGTCCCGGACATCCTCGCCGACATGCGCAACGACCCCGTCAAGGTCACGCAGATCACCCAGAGCATCCTGTCGGCCCTGGGTAATGAGAGCGACACGCCCACGCAAGACTGAGCAGGCGCCCTGGCAATGCGCCCATCACGATTCAGTTCACCGCCGAAGCCACTTCGGGCAACAGGCGACCTGCCTCGATGACCAATTGACGATCGCAGCGCGCGGCGATGCCCCTGTCGTGCGTCACGAGCACCAGCGTTGTCCCGGCCTCGCGGTTCAACTCGAACATCAGCGCCATCACTCGCTCGCCCGTGGCGAAATCG
Source organism: Betaproteobacteria bacterium (assembly GCA_031372905.1). GTDB lineage: Bacteria > Pseudomonadota > Gammaproteobacteria > Burkholderiales > Burkholderiaceae_C > Rubrivivax. Next base: position 21,234 of record JANMMD010000400.1, on the reverse strand, counting down.
AGGCTGCCGGTGGGCTCGTCGGCCAGCAGCAAGGCGGGCCGTACGACGAAGGCGCGGGCCAGTGCCACACGTTGTTGTTCACCGCCGGAAAGCACCTTCGGGTAATGCCCCAGACGCTCGCCCAGGCCGACGCGATGCAACATTTCCGTCGCTGCCGTGCGGGCGTCATTGCGGCCCATCAGCTCCAGCGGCAGCATGACATTCTCCAAGGCCGTCAAATTACCCAGCAACTGAAAGCTCTGGAAGACGAAGCCCATCTGCTGGGCGCGCAGTGCAGCCCGCGCGTCCTCGTCCAATTTGAAAAGGTCGGTGCCAACCAGCATCACCGTGCCCGCGGTGGGTACGTCCAGACCGGCCAGGATGGACAACAGCGTGCTTTTGCCCGAGCCCGAGGCACCCACGATGGCCACCGACTCGCGCGCCCGCAACTGGAACTTGATCTCATGAAGGATGATCAACGCACCGGTGGCATCGGCCACCTGCTTGCTGATGTTGCGTACGTCTATGAGGGGTTCTGTCATCGAAGCTTCTGTCATCGCGCGGCGCGCTCTCCTCCTGCACTTTAGCGCCAGCGGCCTGGTGCTTGCCGCTGGTACGCGTGCGACCGTGGCCCAGGTGGGGCCGACCGTGCGCAAGGTGCTGGTGGTAGGGGACAGCCTGTCGGCCGAGTACGGCCTGCCGCGGGGCAGCGGCTGGGTCGCGTTGCTGCAATCCCGGTTGGCTCGGGAAGGCGTGGCCGTCAGCGTCATCAACGCCAGCATCAGTGGCGACACGACGTCCGGCGGCCGTGCGCGACTGCCGGCCCTGCTGGCGCAGCACAAGCCCGGCGTGGTGGTGTTGGAACTGGGCGGCAACGATGCGCTGCGCGGTCTGCCGCTGGCGTCAACGCAGGCCAACCTGACCGAAATGGCGCGGGCCGCGAAAGCGGCTGGCGCGCGCGTGCTCATCGCCGGCATGGCGGTACCACCGAACTACGGCCGCCAGTACGGTGAGTCTTTCACCGCCATGTTTGCCACGGTAGCCAAAAGCGAAGGTGCGGCGCTGGTGCCGTTCCTGCTGGCCGGCGTCGCCGATGGGCCGAATGCCGACAGCATGTTCCAGCCCGACCGCATTCACCCCAAGGCCGAGGCGCACCCGCGCATGCTGGCCAACGTGTGGCCAGTGCTGCGGCCGTTGTTGCGTTGAAGTGCCGAGCCGTGCAAGAACCCGGGGCGCCTCGTATCGGCGCCGATTCAAGCCTTCAGCGTTGATCCTGACGCTCGCGGTCTCGCTCCTGCATGCGCTCGCGGTTGGGTGCTTGCGCGCGCTCTGGGGCGGCAGCTTGTGCCGGCGCCGGGCGCGGTGGGCCTGCACGTTCAGGCTCGGGCGGACGCTGCGGTGCTGGCGCAGCGGCTGGCGGTCGGTCGGGGCGGTCGGGACGATCGGGACGATCGGGTCGACCTGGCCGCTCGGCGGATTCAGGGCGCGGCACGGTTTGCACTTCGCGCGGACGCTCCGGCCGATCTAGATCGCGACGGCCGCGGTTGTCGCTGCGGTTGTCCCTGCGGTTGTCGTTGCGCTCGTCCTCGCGACCGTTGCCACGCCCATCGTTGCGATTCGGCTCGCGCTCGCGTTCCCTCGGCGGCTCGGCGCGCGGGGGGCGCATCTCGGGCCGTGTTTCCGGCCGTGCTTCCGGCCGCGCTTCCGGCCGCGGTTCCAGTCTCGGCACAGCTTGTGCGCCGCCCGGCACCATCTGCACGGGCGACGTCACTTCACGCTCGTTCCCGCGTGAGCTCGAACCCGGGGGCGCGCGGCGCGGCGGCTGCGGCCCTGTGCCGCTGAAGCCCGACGGCCCGGGCGGCGGCGGCAGCACGCTCAGCGCTTCACGCGGGCCCCCGCGCCAGCCACCGGGCACCTCCATCACGCCACGGCTCACCGGCTGGCGGCGTACGAGAACGTCGCTGCTCACCACGGTCACGCCGTTCGGCACGCCCTGGTTGCCGTAGCTGATCGGCCCCGTCGGCACCTGGTTGGGCGGGTGGTGCCAGCGGTAGGGCGGCGCTGGGTTCACGCGCTCCACGTAACGCGGCGTGCTGCGGTAATACGGGCGATACACCTCCCGCGGCGCCAAGGGCACCCAGCCCACCGTCGGGCCACCGATCTGCACCGAAATCCCCCATCCACCGCCGCCCACCCAGCCCACCAGCGCCGGGGCGTAAACCGGCCGTGGCACATAAGCGCCCGGCACCCAACCCCAACGCCCCCGCCAGCTCACCCAACGGCCGTAGTGGAAGGGTGCAAAGCCCCAGGGCGCTTCGTCAATCCAGGTCCAGCCCCAAGGCCGCACCCAGGTCCAACGGCCGTTTCTGTAGGGCGCCCAATCGGCCTGCACCACCAGCGGCAGCCACAGCGCGCCGTACTCGGGGTGCTGTTCCCAACGGCCATGACGGTCAAGTTCTTCGGCGCCAGTCATCTCGGGTGAGACATAGCGCGACGACGCCGTGCGCCCGTTCGCCGCGTCATCGCGCAGGTCTTCGCTCACCACCCACTCGCTGAAGCCATCACCGGGCATGGCGATGTAGGCGCTGCGCAGCAGCGCGTTGTTGCCGCGGCCCTGGCGATAGAGCTCCACGCGCTGGCCGGCGCCAATCAGCAGGCCCTCTGCGCCGGCCACGCGCAACTCGCCGCGCCAGCTGCCCGCCAAGGTGGTGTCGTCGTTGCGGTCGAAACGGTAGTGCCCGGCGCGCTGCGGCAGCAGTCGTGCTTCGCCGGTGACGACTTCTGTTTCTTCGGCAATCTCGCGCGAGCGCAGGCGCAGTGCGATGCTGCCGCTGTGCAGCTGGAAGACAAGCCTGTCGTCGTCCAGCCGCAGCACCTCGACCTCGGTGTTGTTGCCCAGGCGCAGCACGGTCGAACCCACCTGCAGTTCGGCCCGGCCGCTGACGGCCGTGCTGACGCGGTCGCCGGTGGTCAGCGGGCGGTTGCGCTCGGCGTCGGACCACTCGCCGGTTTCGTTGTCCCACCAGGAAACGCGGCCGTTGAAATCGGCAACGCGGCCAACGCGGCCGGGTGGGTCTTCTTCGGCCCGGGCCGCCGCGCTCGCCAGGGCCAGCATCAGCCCCAGGCTCAAGCCGAGGAACAGGCCCAGCAGGCGCCGCGGATGCCGCAGAAACCAGCTGCCAGCGGCCGCAGGCAAGACGAGGTGGTGCATGGGCTTCATGCTCCTACAACGAAGCGCCGTTCGCACCCGACGACCCGGCCATTTGTAAAGCCATGTTGCTGCGCCCCCCGCCCTGCGCGCCGGGGGCCCGCGCACGGGGCCATCCTCGTCGTCAGCCCATGCCGTCAGGCCCTGCCGTCAGTCGTCGGCATCCGGCGCGATGTCCGGAAACAAAACACTGGTGTAGCCGAACTGCGTGAGGTCGGTCATGCGCGTGGGGTAGAGGCGCCCAATGAGATGGTCGCACTCGTGCTGCACCACGCGGGCGTGAAACCCGTCGGCCTCCCGCTCTATCGGCCGGCCCTCGGGGTCGAAGCCGGCGTAGCGGATGCGCGCATGGCGCGGCACCACTCCGCGCAGGCCCGGCACCGACAGGCAGCCCTCCCAGCCGTTGACCACTTCTTCGTCCAGCGGCGTGATCACGGGGTTGATCAGCACCGTGGGTGGCACCGGCGGTGCCTCGGGGTACCGCACGTTGCTGGTGTAGCCGAAGATCACCAGCTGCAGATCGATGCCGATCTGCGGCGCGGCCAGGCCGGCGCCATTGGCGGCCGCCATGGTCTCGAACATGTCGGCGATCAGGGTCTTGAGCGCCGGTGTGCCGAATTCGCGCACGGGCTGCGCCACACGCAAGAGGCGCGGGTCACCCATTTTCAGGATTTCATGGACGCTCATGGTTGGGTCTCGATGGTCAGTGGTGCGGGAAAGGGATGTGCAGGCATGTCGGGGGTCTGCTGCAGGCATGCCAGCACCTGCGCCACGCGTTCGGCCACGGTGCCGTGCGCCGTCAGACAGGGCACTTTCTGGGCCTGCAGCTGGGCCAGCGCCCAGGCATGTTGTGCCTGGCGGAAGCTGTCGTCGCGGCGGCAGCCGTCCTGCACGAAGTCGAAGTCGGGCGCGCACACCACGGTCAGGTCGTAGGGCCGGCGCGCCAGGGCGTGCAGCTCGGGCGGCGCCAGCCCGTGGTCGTGCAGGCAATACTGCAGCGTGGTCAGCGGCGTGGTGTCGCAGACGATCCAGCCGCTGCGCGCGGCCGCCGCAGCGTCTTCCAGTTCCACCTGGTGGCGGGCCACGTGCAGCAGTTCGTCAACGCTCAGCGTGTGGCGCAGGCGCTCCCAGAGTTCGCGGCCGTACTCGGGCACCCACACGGTGTGCAGGTGTTCGGCCAGCGCCTGGGCCAGCGTGGTCTTGCCGCTGCTTTCGCCGCCCAGCAAGGCCAGCCGGCGCGCGCGTGCAGGCATCAAGGGCGTGTCAGTTCTCGGCATGCAGCAGTTCCTGCAGCCCCGCTTCATCAAGCACGGGTACACCCAGTTCGCGGGCCTTGTCGAGCTTGCTGCCGGCCTCTTCACCTGCAACCACGTAGCTCGTCTTCTTCGACACCGACCCCGCCACCTTGCCGCCCGCCGCTTCGATCAAGGCCTTGGCCTCGTCACGGCTCAGCGTGGGCAAGGTGCCCGTCAGCACCAGCGTCTTGCCTGCCAGCGGCTGCGGGCCGAGTGCGGCCTGGTGCTCGGGCCAATGGATGCCGGCGGCGCGCAGTTGCTCCACCACTTCCACGTTGTGCGGCTGGTCGAAAAACGCGCGGATGCTTTGCGCCACGACAGGCCCCACGTCGTTCACTTGCAGCAGTTCGTCCACGCTGGCGGCCATCAGCCTGTCGATGCCGCCGAAGTGCTTGGCCAGGTCTTTCGCCGTGGTCTCGCCCACCTGGCGTATGCCCAGGGCGTAAAGAAAACGCGCGAAGGTGGTGGTCTTGCTCTTCTCCAGGCCGGCCATCAGGTTGGCGGCGCTCTTCTCGCCCAGGCGCTCGAGCTCGGTGAGCTTGGCCACCCCCAGCTTGTAGAGCTCGGGCAGCGTGCGGATGAGGCCGCCATCCACGAGTTGGTCCACGAGCTTGTCGCCCAGGCCCTCGATGTCCATCGCACGCCGGCCGGCGAAGTGCAGCAGCGCCTGCTTGCGCTGCGCAGTGCAGAAGAGGCCGCCGGTGCAGCGGTGGTCCATGCCGCCGCGCTCGCGCATCACGCGGCTGCCGCACACCGGGCACACACGCGGCTGGCGGAAGTTGGGCACGTAGGTGGCGCGCGTGGTGGGAACCCGGCCCACCACCTCGGGGATGACGTCGCCTGCACGCCGCACGATGACGGTGTCGCCCACACGCACGCCCTTGCGGCGCAGCTCGAAGACGTTGTGCAGCGTCGCATTGCTCACCGTGGTTCCGCCGACGAACACCGGCTCCAGCTTGGCCACCGGTGTCAGCTTGCCGGTGCGGCCGACCTGGATCTCGATGCCGTTCAGCCGCGTCAGCTGCTCTTGGGCCGGGTACTTGTGCGCCACGGCCCAGCGCGGTTCACGCGTGACGAAACCCAGGCGCTTCTGCAGCGCGATGTCGTCGAGCTTGTAGACGACGCCATCGATGTCGAAGGGCAAGGCGTCGCGCTTCGCACCCATCGCGGCGTGGAAACGCACCAGGCCTTCAGCGCCGTGCACCACCGCGCGGTCGGCGCACACCGGCACGCCGAAAGCCGCCAGCGCGTCCAGCGTCGCACTGTGCGTGGCGGGCTGCTCCCAGCCTTGCGTTTCACCCACGCCGTAGGCGAAGAAGCTCAAGGGCCGCTGCGCCGTGATGGCGGGGTCGAGCTGGCGCACGGCGCCGGCTGCGGTGTTGCGCGGGTTGATGTAGGTCTTCTGCCCCGCCTCACGCTGGCGTTCGTTCAGGCGCTCGAAATCATCGCGGCGCATGTAGACCTCGCCGCGCACTTCCAGCACCGGGGGGGCTGAGCCCTTCAGACGCAGCGGGATCTGCTTCAGCGTGCGGATGTTCTGCGTCACGTCTTCACCGGTCTCGCCGTCGCCGCGGGTGGCGGCCTGCACCAGCACGCCGTGTGCGTAGCGCAGGTTGATGGCCAGGCCGTCGAACTTCAGCGCGGCGTTGTAGGCCACGGCCGGCGCTTCGGGCGGCAGTGCCAGCTCGCGGCGCACCCGGTCGTCGAAGTGGGTCGCGCCCGCCGCGGTGGTGTCGGTCTCGGTGCGGATGCTCAACATCGCCACGGCGTGGCGCACCGGCGCGAAGCCGGCCAGCACGCGTCCGATGACGCGCTGCGTCGGCGAATCGGGGGTCAGCAGCTCGGGGTGTGCGGCTTCCAGCGCCTGCAGCTCCTGGAACAGGCGGTCGTACTCGGCGTCGGGCAGCACGGGCGCGTCGAGCACGTAATACAGGTGCGCGTGGTGGTGAAGCTGCTCGCGCAGCTCGGCGGCGCGTGGTGCGGCGGTGGGATCGGCCATGGCCCGGTTCAGCTGAAGAGGCGGCGCGCGGCGGCCGAGCCCGCGGAGAGGTCCAGCGCTTCCAGCCGCGCATAAAGCTCGTTGACTTCCTTGCCGATGCCGTCGAAATCGTGCAGTGTCAGCGGCTGGCCCTGGTCGTCCACCACGCTGGCGTCGAGGTCGTCGCTCAGTTGCTTGCCCAAGAGGTGCCAGGCCGGGAAGGGTTCCACACTGGCCGGCGTCTGCGGCACGTCCAGCACCAGCGTGCATTCACGCACCGCGGCGGCCTGCGGGCTTTCGCCGAGCGCTGCCAGTGCCGCCTGCGCGTCGACGGCCAGCACCAGCACCGGCGGCGCGCCTTCTTCGTCGGCCGGCAAGACCATGCGGCCCGGCACCGCGCCGGGCACCAGGCCGGCGCGCTGCGCCACCTGCTGCACAAAGGCCACGCTCCAGGCCACGGCGTTGGTGCGCAGCGTCACCGTCAGCTGCGCGTCCAGCGGGCTGGCCAGGCTGTCGAGCTCGCGGCCGCGCGCCACCACGTCCAGCATGTCGGGCGCGTCCATGCTGGCGCCCATGGCATCGGCAAAGACCTGCACCTTCTGGATGAACTCGCTGTATTCGATCTCGCCCAAAGGGCCCGTGCGGTTGGCCAGCTGCACGCCGGCCTGCAGTTCGCCATAACGCCGGCCGGCCTGGAGCGGCTCCCAGGTGCCGGTCTCGGTATCCAGGCCTTCGATGTAGAAGGGTTTGCTGCCCGCGCGGCGGCTGGGCGGCAGGTGCTGCAGCGCCATGTCGCCGCTGACGGGCGCCTCCAGCGCCAGGGTCACGATGGCATCGATCAATGCATCCAGGCGCGGCACGCGCTTCTGCGGCGGGCGTGGCAGGCCGGGCTCGGTGTCGGGGCCGCTCTCGGCGGCAGCGGCAGCGGCATCGGCTTCCTCATCACCCAGGGCGGGCTCCAGGCGCTCGTCACTGGGCGCGAGGGCAGGCAGCTCGCGCGGCGTGACGCGCCGCAAGCTCCACCAGCTGTGCACGCCCACGCCGGCCAGCACCACGCCGCCCAGCAGGGCCAGGGCCCAACCCAGGCTCAGCTCAGGCATAGCGCAGCACCGTCACGCCAGCTCCGCCAGGCTGAGCGCAGCTTCCATGTCCACCGCCACGATGCGGCTGACACCCTGCTCCTGCATCGTCACGCCAATCAGCTGCTCGGCCATCTCCATTGCAATCTTGTTGTGGCTGATGAAGAGGAACTGCGTGCCCTTCAGGCTCATCTCGGTCACGAGCTTGCGGTAGCGCTCGGTGTTGGCGTCGTCCAGCGGCGCGTCCACCTCGTCCAGCAGGCAGAAGGGCGCGGGGTTGAGCATGAAGATGGCAAACACCAGCGCAATCGCTGTCAGTGCTTTTTCGCCGCCAGACAGCAGATGGATGGTGCTGTTCTTCTTGCCCGGCGGCTGCGCCATCACCTGCACACCCGCATCCAGGATCTCGGCGCCCGTCATCACCAGGCGCGCGTTGCCGCCGCCGAAGAGGCTGGGGAACATGCGGCCGAAATGTTCGTTCACCTGGTTGAAGGTGTTGGCGAGCAGGTCGCGCGTCTCGAGGTCGATCTTCATGATCGCGTCTTCCAGCGTCTTGATCGCGTCCTGCAGGTCGGCGTTCTGCGCATCCAGGAAGGTCTTGCGCTCGCTCGACGCAGCCAACTCATCCAGCGCGGCCAGATTCACCGCGCCGAGGGCGTTGATGTCCTTCTGGATGCGGTCGATCTCGGTCTGCAGGCCCCAGAGCTTCACGCTGTCGGCCTCGATGCCCTGGGCCAAGGTTTCCAGGTTCACTTCAGCCGCGGTGAGCTGTTCGAGGTACTGCGCGCCGCCCAGTTGCGCAGCCTGCAGTTCCAGCTGCAGCTTGGTGATCTGCTCGCGCAGCGGTTCCAGGCTGCGCTCGAAGCCGAGCTTCTGCTCGTCGGCGCGGCGCAGCTGCGCGCTCAGGTCGTCGTACTCGCTGCGCGCCAGGCCCAAGGCACGTTCACGCTCGGTCTTGAGTTCCAGCGCCGCCTGCAAGCCGCTCTGCGCGGCCGCGTCGTCGAAGCTGCCCAGCTCCAGCTGCAGCTGTTCGCCGGCCTGCAGGTTGGCAGCGACCTGGGCCGCGGCGGTCTCGATGCTGCGCTGCAGTTCATCGCGGCGCGCAGCCAGCGCGCGCGCCTGGAAGCGGGCTTCCTGCGCCTGGCGCTCGAGCGTGCGCTGCTGCTCGCGCGCATCGGCCAGCTTGCGCTCACCCGCGATCACGGCGTCCTCGAGCTCGGCGTGTTTCTGCTGCGCGTCACCCAGCCCGATGTCCAGCTCTTCGAAGCGCGCTTCGCCGGTGGCCTTGCGCTCTTGCAGCGTTTCCAGCTGCGCGTCGATCTCGGCCAGCTCAACGTTCAGCTGATCGCGGCGGCTGGTGGCGGCCTCCAGCTGCTGCGTCAGGCGCAGCAGCTCCACATGCAGGCCGTGGGCGCGGGTCTGCGCCTCGCCGGCTTCGCGACGCGCCGTCTGCAGGCGCTGGCTGGCATCGGTGTAGGCCGCTTCCAGGCGCACGCTGGCGCTCTTGGCGTCTTCGGCAATCAGCACCTGCGCCTTCTGCTGACGCGCCAGGTTCTCGATTTCCTGCGCACGCGCCAACATGCCGGCTTGTTCACTGTCGGGGGCGTAAAAGGCCACGGCGTGCTGGCTGACGGCATGGCCCTCGCGGGTCATGATCACTTCGCCTTGCGTCAGCTTGCCGCGCTGCGCCAGCGCTTCGTCGATGTTCGCGGCGGTGTAGACACCCTCCAGCCAATCCGACAGCAAAGCCTTCAAGCCCGCATCACCCAAGCGCAACAGCTGCGAGAGCTGCGGCAGGGTCTCGTGGCTGTGCGGCGGCGCGCCGGTGGGCAGCGCATAGAAAGCCAGCTTGGCCGGCGGCGCGTCGGCAGCAAAGGCGCGCACGGTGTCCAGGCGGCCCACGCTCAGGGCATTCAAACGTTCGCGCAGCGCTGCTTCCAGCGCGGTTTCCCAGCCCGCTTCGATGTGCACCTGCGTCCACAGGCCCTGCAGGCCGGCGAGGCCGTGTTTGTCCAGCCAGGGCTTGAGCTTGCCCTCGGTCTGCACCTTCTCCTGCAGCGCGCGCAGCGCTTCGAGGCGCGCGCCGATGTCGGCCTGCTTGCCCGACTCGGTGTTCACCGCCGCCTGCGCGGCGCGGCGCTGCTCGTCCAGCTGTGGCACTTCTTCCTGCAGTTCGTGCAGGCGGGCTTCCAGCACCTCATGCTGTTCGCCGGCTTCGGCGTCTTGCAGGCGCAGCGCGTCGATCCTGGCCATGTCGGGCGCCTGCAGGCCCTGGCGTTCACCGGCCAGGCGTTCACGCCGGGTGCGCAGCGCGCGCGACTGTTCCTCGATGCTGCGGCTTTCCGCCGCCAGCACCTGGATCTGCTGCTGCACCTGCGCCACGTTCTGGCGCTGCTGGTTGGCCACGCCCTGCGCGCTGCGCACCGCGTCTTCCAGCGTCGGCAGCTCGAAGCCCTGCTCCTCGGCCTGTGCGGTCAGCACGCCGGCCTGCTCGTCGGCACCTTCGATCTGTGCCGCGATGTCTTCCAGTTCGGCCTTGGCCGCTTCCTGCCGGTCTTGCCACTGCGCGTTCTGCGTCGTCAGGTCGGCCAGCCGCTGCTGCGCGCGCTGGCGGCCTTCCACGACATAGCGGATGCGCTCTTCCAGCCGGCTGACATCCAACGCCGCTTCACCCAGGGCGCCCTGCTTCGCATGCAGCACATCGTTGGCCGCGTAGTGCGCCTGGCGCACCTGCTCCAACTGCGCTTCCACGGCGCGCAAATCGGCCATGCGGCTTTCCAGTGCATTGGTGGCGGCCAGCGCCGCGGCGCTGACGCGCGCTTCCTCGCTGGCGGCGTCGCGGTGCTTCAGGAACCACAGCTGGTGGAGCTTGGTCGTGCCCTGCGCCTGCAGGCTGCGGTAGGTGGCGGCCACCTCGGCCTGCTTTTCCAGCTTCTCCAGGTTGCCGCCCAGTTCACGCAGGATGTCGTCGACGCGCGTGAGGTTCTCTCGCGTGTCCTTCAGGCGGTTCTCGGTTTCCCGGCGGCGCTCTTTGTACTTGCTGACACCGGCGGCTTCTTCGAGAAAGAGGCGCAATTCCTCGGGCCGGCTTTCGATGATGCGGCTGATCGTGCCCTGGCCGATGATGGCGTAGGCGCGCGGACCCAGGCCGGTGCCGAGAAAGACGTCTTGCACGTCGCGGCGGCGAACCGGCTGGTTGTTGATGAAGTAGCTGCTGGTGCCGTCACGCGTCAGCACACGCTTGACGGCAATCTCCGTGAAGGCATTCCACTGGCCGCCGGCGCGCGCCAGGGTGTTGTCGAACACCAGCTCCACGCTGGCGCGGCTGGCCGGCTTGCGGTTGCCGCTGCCGTTGAAGATCACGTCCTGCATGCTTTCGCCACGCAGTTCACTGGCTTTGCTCTCTCCAAGAACCCAGCGCACGGCATCCATGCTGTTGCTCTTGCCGCAGCCGTTCGGCCCCACCACGCCCACACGCTGCCCGGGCAGCTGGAAGGTGGTGGGCTCGGCGAAAGACTTGAAGCCCGCAAGCTTGATCTGGTTCAGGCGCATCGGCTGCCGGCGAGAGCTCCCGCGCCTGGCCCAAGAGGGCAGAGCGCAAGTGCTTGATTTTATTGGTAAATCGCGCCATTTTCGGGGGCGCAAAGCGGCCGCGATGATACCATCGCGCCACCTCAAGAAAGCCCTTGTTCATGCCCCGCAAAACCCCGACCGCACGCCTCGCACCTGCCCAGCCGCCCAGCGCCCCGAGCAAGGAACTGCAGGCCTTCCCCAACCCGGCGCCCGAGCGCGACTACGTCATCCGCTTCGACGTGCCCGAATTCACCTGCCTGTGCCCCCTGACCGGCCAGCCCGACTTCGCGCACTTCACCATCGAGATCGTGGCCGACAAGTTCTGCGTCGAGACCAAGAGCCTGAAGCAGTACTTCTGGAGCTTTCGCAACGAAGGCGCCTTCCACGAGAAGGTCAGCAACACCATCGTCAGCGACATCGTCGAGGCCATCGCACCGCGCTTCCTCCGCCTGCATGCCGACTGGTATGTGCGCGGCGGCATCCGTACCTATGTGACGGTGGAGCATCGCAAGAAGGGCTGGAAGCCGGCGCCCAAGGTCGAACTTCCGGCGGCTTGATGCCGCAGCTGAAAGCAGCGCCAGCTGCTCCGACAGCTGCACCGGCCGCAGCGGCCAGCGCGGGCCGGCCGGCGTATCAGAAGTTCGCCGTCGACGTGAAGCCCAGCGCCATCGATGGCCAGGGCGCCTTCGCCGCCGAGGCCGTGCCGGCGCGGCTGAAGATCGGCGAGATCCGCGGCGAGAGCATCAGCGTGCAGCAGGCGCGCATCCGCGCCACGCGCAGCGACCGCATCATGATCGTCGAGCTGAGCAACCGCAAAGCCATCGACTTCAGCCACAGCGCCGACCCCATGCGCTACACCAACCACAGCTGCAAGCCGAACGCGCGGCTGTGCATCCGCCAGGGGCGGGTGGAGTTCTACGCGTTGCGCGCGATCACGGCAGGTGAAGAGATCACCGTCGACTACGGCGAAACCCACCACGAAGGCCGGCTCGCCTGCCGCTGCGGCGTGGCGGGCTGCCGCGGGGCGCTCTAGCGCGCGGTCCCGCGCGGTCCCGCGCGGCCGCGGGGCTCGGCTGGCAAGCCCGGAACTTGAACACCGCTTTCGGCGCACTTGCGCGCGCTTGCCCCCGCTCAAGTCCGCCGCCAGCCATCCGATACCCACCACATGTCCCGGGTTCGCCAGACCCGCGGGCAACACCCGCCATAGCTTTGTCGAAGGAAGCCTGATCATGAAAAACCTGTTTGCCGCCGTCGCCGCCACCGCCCTTTTGAGCGCCAGCCTGGCCGCGCATGCCAACGACCCCAAGACCGCCATCGGCGCGCTGGAAGCACGCCTGGCCAAGATCGGCGCCGCCAAGGTGGACGGCACCGACAAGGCCGGCGACAAGACTGTGGGCGCGCTGTACTTCGGCCCGCGCAAGATCAACAACAACTACGACGTCGTCGACGAGATCAAGAAGACCACCGGCGCCAGCGCCACCATCTTCGTCAAGGACGGTGACGAATTCGTCCGCGTCAGCACCAACGTGCTCACGCCCGAAGGCAAGCGCGGCGTCGGTACGGCACTGGCACGCGCCAAGGCCTACGAAGCCGCCTCCAAAGGCGAGAAGTTCTGCGGCGAAGTCGACGTGCTGGGTACCAAGCTCGACTCCTGCTACCACCCCATCAAGGACGAGGGCGGCAAGGTCGTCGGCCTGACCTACGTCGGCTACAAGAAATAAGTCCTGCCCGCTCCTGCATCCATTCCGGAGTCATCCCCATGAAACTTCTGCCTCGCATCAGAGCCTGGCTCGAAGGCATGCGCATAGGCACGCGCCTGACGCTGGCCTTTGCTACCGTGTTGACACTCACCGCCGTGCTGGGTGCGGCGTCGGCACTGAACCTGGCGCGCGTCAACGGTGCGTCTGATGAGCTCGCCAGCAAGTGGCTGCCCAGCGTGGGCGCACTGGGCTCCGCGCGCGCGGCCATGTTGGAGTACCGCGACTTCGAGATGAAGCACGCCCGCGCTGCTGACTCCAGCTACCGCGCCGAGTACGAAGACAAGCTCAAGGAGGCCGGCGAACGTGTGCTGGCCCACCTGGACGCCCAGGCCAAGCTGCCTGCCGCCGACGACGAACGCGCGCTGGCGGCCGCGGCAGCAGCGAAGTGGAGGGAATACCTGGGCTTTGCGACCAAGGTGCAGGAATTGGGCCGCAAGGACAAGGCGGATGACGCGAAGGATCTCAGCGACGGTGCGGCGAAGATGTCCGCCGACGAGGCCATCGCAGAGATCGACAAGCTCACCGCCTTCAGTTTCGAGCATGGCAAGGCCTCGGCCGCTGCTGCGTCACGTGTCTACCAGCTCAGCCGCATCGTCACCGCGGGTCTGGTGGCACTGGCCCTGGTGCTGGGTGTTCTGATGTCGGTGTTGATCACGCGCAGCCTGAAGGCGCAGCTGGGTGGCGAACCTGCAGTGGCCGCGGCCGTGGCGCGCGCCGTGGCGCAGGGCGACTTGAGCACGGTGATACCCGTTCGGGCCGGCGACACCACCAGCCTGCTGGCCGGCCTGCAACACATGCAGACCAGCCTGGCGCGTGTGGTGCAGCAGGTGCGCAGCGGCTCAGAACGCGTGGCGGGTGCCAGCAGCGAGATTGCCCAGGGCAATGCCGACCTCTCCAGCCGCACCGAGCAGCAGGCCAGCGCGCTGCAGGAAACCTCGGCCTCGATGGAAGAGCTGGGCAGCACCGTGCAGCAGAACGCCCACAGTGCGCGCCAGGCCGACGAATTGGCCAACACGGCCAGCACGGTGGCCACCCGCGGCGGCGAAGCCGTGACGCGCGTGGTGCAGACGATGCGGGGCATCAACGAAAGCAGCCGCAAGATTGCCGACATCATCGGCGTCATCGATGGCATCGCCTTCCAGACCAACATCCTGGCGCTGAACGCTGCGGTGGAAGCCGCGCGTGCCGGCGAACAAGGCCGCGGCTTTGCCGTGGTGGCGTCGGAAGTGCGCAGCCTCGCGCAGCGCAGCGCGGCGGCGGCCAAGGAAATCCGCGGCCTCATCGCGGCCAGCGTGGAACGTGTCGAGCAAGGCACGGCCCAGGTCGACGAGGCTGGCACCACGATGACCGAAGTGGTGACCGCCATCACCCGGGTGACGTCCATCGTGCGCGAGATCAGCGCCGCCAGCCAGGAACAGAGCGCCGGTGTCGCCCAGGTCGGCCAGGCCGTCTCGCAGATGGACCAGACCACGCAGCGCAATGCCGCTTTGGTGGAGCAGAGCGCAGCTGCGGCAGAGAGCCTGCGCCAGGAGGCGCAGCAGCTGGTGGACGTGGTGGCGGCCTTCCGCCTGCAGCACGCCTGAGCGCGCAGACCTGAGCCAGCGCGGAGCAGGGGGCTCCGGGATAATCCCCGGCCATGAACCCCCTGCTCCAGCGCCTGCACCCCTACCCTTTCGAGCGCTGGCGCGAGCTCACCGCCGACATCACGCCGAACCCGGCTTACCGGCCCATCAGCCTGGGTATCGGTGAACCCAAGCACCCGACACCCGCGCTCATCGAAGCGGCGCTGATGCAGGCACTGCCCGCGCTGAGCGCCTACCCGGCCACCTTGGGCGAACCCGCGTTGCGCGAAGCCATCGCCGGCTGGGTGCAGCGGCGTTATGCGGTGGCGGTGAACCCTGCCACCCAGGTGCTGCCGGTGAACGGCTCGCGCGAGGCGCTGTTTGCGCTCGCGCAGACGGTGCTGGACCCCGCCGAGCGCGACGCGCTGGTGGTCTGCCCCAACCCCTTCTATCAAATCTACGAAGGCGCGGCGCTGCTGGGCGGCGCACAGACGCACTTCGTGCCCAGCGACCCGGCGCGAAACTTCGCGGCTGACTGGGCTTCGGTCAGCGCAGCCACCTGGGCGCGCACGCGGCTGCTCTACGTCTGCAGCCCGGGCAACCCCACCGGCGCGGTGATGCCCTTGTCGGAATGGCAAACGCTGTTCGAGCTGAGCGACCGCCACGGCTTCGTCATCGCCAGCGACGAGTGCTACAGCGAGATCTACTTCCGCGACGAGCCACCGCTGGGCGCACTGCAGGCCGCCCAGGCGCTGGGCCGCAGCGACTTCAAGAACCTCATTGCGCTGACCAGCCTGTCCAAACGCAGCAACGTGCCCGGCCTGCGCTCGGGCTTCGTAGCGGGCGATGCGAAGCTGATCAAGGCCTTTCTGCTCTACCGCACTTACCACGGCAGCGCGATGGGCGGCATGGTGCAGCGCGCCAGCATCGCCGCGTGGAGTGACGAGGCGCACGTGGTGGCCAACCGCGAGCTCTACCGCCAGAAGTTCGCCCAGGTCACGCCGGTGCTGGCGCGCGCGCTGGACGTACAGCTGCCCGACGCGGCCTTCTATCTCTGGGCCGGCATCCCGGGCGGCGACGAGATCGCCTACGCCCGCGGCTTGCTCGCTCAATACAATGTGCAGGTCTTGCCCGGCAGCCTGCTGGCGCGCACCGTGGCGGGCGCGCAACCACCGAACCCAGGCCAAGGCCGCATCCGCATGGCCCTGGTCGCACCGGTGGCGGAATGCCTGGAAGCCGCCGAACGCATCGTCCGCTACACCCAAAAACTCGCCGAAAGCCCGCGATGAGCCTTGCTCAATACCAATCCGTCATCGACCTCGCCTGGGAATCCCGCGCCGAGATCAACGCCATCAACGCGCCCGAGGTGCGGGACACCGTCGAGAAAGTGATCGGCGAACTCAACGGCGGCCGCATCCGCGTTGCCGAGCGCCGTGGCGTCGGTGATTGGCAGGTCAACCAGTGGGTGAAGAAGGCCGTGCTGCTGAGCTTCCGGCTCAACGACAACGTGGTGATGCGCGCCGGCGACCTGGGCTTCTTCGACAAGGTGAAGACCAAGTTCAGCCACCTCGACGACGCGCAGATGCGCGAGGCCGGCGTGCGCGTGGTGCCGCCCGCCGTGGCGCGCCGCGGCAGCTACATCGCCAAGGGCGCGGTGCTGATGCCCAGCTACGTGAACATCGGCGCCTATGTCGACGAGAACACCATGGTCGACACCTGGGCCACGGTGGGCAGCTGCGCACAGATCGGCAAGAACGTGCACCTCTCCGGTGGCGTCGGCATCGGCGGCGTGCTCGAGCCGCTGCAAGCCAACCCCACCATCATCGAGGACAACTGCTTCATCGGCGCGCGCAGCGAAGTCGTGGAAGGCGTGATCGTCGAAGAGAACTCGGTGCTGGGCATGGGTGTCTACCTCGGCCAGAGCACGCCCATCTTCAACCGCGAAACGGGCGAGATCAGTTACGGACGCGTGCCCAGCGGCAGCGTGGTGGTCAGCGGCAACCTGCCCAAGACCACGGCCAGCGGACTGGCCTACAGCCTGTACGCCGCCGTGATCGTCAAGCGCGTCGATGCGCAGACGCGGAGCAAGACCAGCATCAACGAACTGCTGCGCGCCTGAGCCCCTGTGTGCCCAACTGAGGACTGACCATGGCCAACAACCTCGAACGCGTGCTGCGCCTGATGGCGGAGAAGAGCGCGTCCGACGTCTACATGTCGGCCAACACGCCCATCCTCATCAAGATCAACGGGCAGATCCTGCAGCTGAGCGATCAGGTGCTGACGACGCACCAGACGCGGCAACTGCTGGCCGAGATGCTGGCGCCGCAGCAGATGGAAGAGCTGGATGACACCGGCGAATTGAACGTCGGCATCAGCGTCTCGCGCGTGGGCAGCTTCCGGTTGTCGGCGTTCAAGCAGCGCGGCAGCATCGCAGCCGTCATCCGCTGCATTCCCTTCGAAATTCCGTCGCTCGACGGCCTGGGCGTGCCGCCGCTGCTGGCCCAATTGGTGACGGAAAAGCGGGGCCTGATCCTGATGGTGGGCGCCACGGGCACCGGCAAGAGCACCACGCTGGCCTCGATGCTGGAATGGCGCAACCAGCAGATGACGGGCCACATCCTCACCATCGAAGACCCGATCGAGTTCCTCTTCAGCAACAAGAAGAGCGTGGTCAACCAGCGTGAGGTGGGCCGCGATACGCAAAGCCTGCAGATTGCGCTGAAGAACGCGCTGCGCCAGGCGCCCGATTGCATCCTGATCGGCGAAGTGCGCGACCGTGAAACCATGAGTGCCGCCATCAGCTACGCGCTCTCGGGCCACCTCGTGCTGGCCACGCTGCACGCCAACAACAGCTACCACGCGATGGGGCGCATCCTTTCGTTCTACACGCCCGAGGCGCGGCCCACGTTGCTGTCGGACTTGGCCTCCGGCCTGCGCGCAGTGATCTCGCAGCGCCTCTTGCGCAGCAACACCGGCGGCCGTGTGCCGGCGGTGGAGGTGCTGCTGAACACCAAGCTCATCAGCGACCTCATCGACAAGGGCGACCTCTCGGCGGTGAAGGAGGCGGTGGAGAAGAGCCTGGCTGAAGGCTCGCAGACCTTCGAGGCCGACATCGCGCGCCTCATCAACGAAGGCGTGGTCTCGCGCGACGAAGGCCTGGCCTACGCCGATTCGCCCACCAACCTGCTGTGGCGCCTGCAGAACGAGCAGGCCCCGGCGTCACGCATTGCGCCGAAGAAGGAAGAGGTCGAGGCCCCCACCTTCACCGAGATGGCCATCGACGTGCGCCCGGACGACACGCGCGGCGGCACGCCGCCGCCCTGGTCCTTGAGCAAACTGTGAGCCCGGCATGACCCCCAGCGCGACCGCCACGCTGCGGCTGACGGAAGCGCTCATCGCCTGCCGCAGCGTGACGCCAGCCGATGCCGGGTGCCGCGCTTTGCTGGCTGCGCCGCTGCAGGCCGCGGGTTTTGTCTGCGAGTGGCTGGATGCCGGCCCGCCCGATGCGCGCGTGGCCAACCTCTGGGCCGTGCATGACGCCGGCGTGCCGGGGCCGACGCTCGTGTTCGCCGGCCACACCGACGTCGTGCCCACCGGCCCGCTGGAGCGCTGGGCCAGCGACCCCTTCGTGCCCACGCACCGCAGCAGCGCCGACTTTCCGAACGGCGCCCGCCTCTTCGGCCGCGGCGCCGCCGACATGAAGGCCGCGGTGGCTGCAATGACCCTGGCCGCCACCGGCTACGTGACCGCACAGCCACGGCACCCGGGGCGCGTGGCCCTGCTCATCACCAGCGATGAAGAAGGCCCGGCGCTGCACGGCACGCGGCATGTTGTCGAGGTGCTGCAACAGCGCGGAGAAAAGCTCGATGGCTGCGTGGTGGGCGAGCCCACCTCGGTGCGGCAGCTCGGCGACATGGTGAAGAACGGCCGCCGCGGCACCTTCTCGGGCCGGCTGAAGGTGCTGGGCGTGCAGGGCCACATCGCCTACCCGCAGCTGGCGGCCAACCCGCTGCATCTGTTGGCGCCGGCCTTGGCCGAACTGGTGGCCACGGTGTGGGACGCAGGCAATGCCTGGTTCCCGCCCACCAGCTTTCAGGTCAGCAACATCCACGCAGGCACCGGCGCGTTCAACGTGATTCCGGGCGAGCTGGTGCTGGACTTCAACTTCCGCTTCAGCACGGAAAGCACACCGGCCGCGCTGCGCCAGCGCGTCGAAGACATCCTGCAGCGCCACGCTGTGCCGCACGAACTGCAGTGGACGCTGGGCGGCGAGCCCTTCCTCACGCCACCGGGCACGCTGAGCGCGGCGCTGGTGGCGGCCATCGCGGCCGAGTGCGGTGGCATGCAAGCCGAGCTGAGCACGACGGGCGGCACCAGCGACGGCCGTTTCATCGCGCGCATCTGCCCGCAGGTGATGGAGTTCGGTGTCATCAACGAAAGCATCCACAAGCTCGACGAATGGGTGGACGTGGCAGCGCTCCAGCCGCTCACCAACATCTACCGGCGCACGCTGGAAAATTTCCTGCGATGAAAGTCTTGCAGCTCGTGCAGCAGGCCGCGGTGGGCCTGCAGGCGGCCGGCGTGCACTTTGGCCACGGCACCACCAACGCCTTCGACGAAGCCGCCTGGCTGGTGCTGTGGCGGCTGGGCTTGCCACTCGATGGTTTGGACGCGGCTGCGGAGCGCGAAGTCACGCCCGACGAAGCAGCCTGGGTGGATGCCCTCATCGACGAACGCATCCGCAGCCGCCGCCCCGCCGCTTACCTGACCGGCGAAGCCTGGCTGCAGGGCGTGCCGTTTTTCGTCGACGAACGCACCATCGTGCCGCGCTCGCTGATTGCCGAGCCACTCGCCGAGGGCGGCTTCGATGCCTGGCTGGGCCCGCACACTCGGCATGTGCTGGACCTGTGCACCGGCAATGGCAGCCTGGCAGTGCTGGCCGCGCTGGCCTGGCCCGAGGTGATGGTGGACGCCGCAGAGCTGAGTACCGATGCCTTGGCAGTGGCCGCGAAGAACGTGGCCCGCCACGGCATGCAGCACCGCATCACACTGCACCAGGGCGATGGGCTGGCTGCGGTGGCGGGCCGCCGCTACGACCTGGTGCTGTGCAACCCGCCCTACGTGAACAGCGCCTCCATGGCCGTGCTGCCTGCCGAGTACCGCGCCGAACCAGACCTGGCGCTGGCCGGCGGCAGCGACGGCATGGATTTCATACGTCGGCTGCTCAAGGCCTTGCCCGCGAACCTGACGCCGCACGGCGTGCTGGTGCTGGAGATCGGCCACGAGTTGGCCCATTTCGAAGCCGCCTTCCCTGGCCTGCCCTTCGTGGGCCTGGCCACCAGCGCCGGCGACGAGCAGGTGCTGCTGATCACCGCTGACGCCCTGCCGGCATCGAAACCGAACGAGAACCCATGATCCAGATTTCCCAGGTCACCCTGCGCCGCGGCGTGAAAGTGGTGCTGCAGAACGCCAGCGTGACGCTGCAACCGCGCGAAAAGGTCGGCTTGATCGGCCGCAACGGCGCCGGCAAGTCCAGCCTGTTCTCGCTGATGACGCACCGGCTGCAGGCCGACGCCGGGGATGTCGACATCCCACCGCGCTGGCGTGTGGGCGAGGTGGCGCAGGACGTGCCGGAAACCGACGACGGCGCCACCGACTTCGTGCTGCAGGGCGACATCCCGCTGATGCAGGCGCAGAAGGCGCTGGAAGCCGCCGAGGCCGCCGACGACGGCCACGCGATGGCCGAAGCGCACCAGGCGCTGGACGAAGCCGGCGCCTTCGATGCCCCGGCACGCGCGCAGGCATTGCTGCTGGGACTGGGCTTCAAAGGCGACCAGCTCGATGCGCCGGTGAACACCTTCTCGGGCGGCTGGCGCATGCGCCTGCAGCTGGCACGCGCGTTGATGTGCCCGTCCGACCTGCTGCTGCTCGACGAGCCCACCAACCACCTCGACCTGGACGCCCTGGTGTGGCTGGAGGCCTGGCTGAAGCGCTACGAAGGCCTGATGGTCATCATCAGCCACGACCGCGAATTCCTCGACGCCATCTGCAACGTCATCGTGCACCTGGAAGACCTGGTGCTCACGCGCTACACCGGCAACTACACCGCCTTTGAAGAACTGCGCGCCGAGCGCATGAACCAGGCGCAGGCGGCCTTCGCGAAGCAGCAGGATCGCGTGGCCCACCTGCAGAAGTTCATCGACCGCTTCAAGGCCAAGGCCAGCAAGGCCAAGCAGGCGCAGAGCCGCGTGAAGGCGCTGGCGCGCATGGAGAAGCTGGCGCCGGTGATGACGGCCGGCGACTTTCACTTCGAGTTCCGCGAGCCGCAGAGCCTGCCCAACCCCATGCTGGCTTTCGACAGCATCGATTGCGGCTATGCCGGCACGCCCATCGTGCGCAAGTTCAGCCGCAGCGTGCTGGCCGGCCAGCGCATCGGCATCCTGGGCGCCAACGGCCAGGGCAAGTCGACGCTGGTGAAGACCATCGCTGGCGCTCTTCCCTTGATCAGCGGCAAGACCACCGAAGGCAAGGGCCTGGTGATCGGCTACTTCGCGCAGCAGGAAGTGGACGTGCTGCAGCTCGACGACGGCCCGCTGATGCACATGGTGCGGCTGGCGCGCGATGTGGGCCCGGCCGCGCGGGAACAGGAGCTGCGCGATTTTCTCGGCCGCTTCCGCTTCGTCGGCGAGATGGTGCAGCAGGCGGTGGGCAGCCTGTCGGGCGGCGAGAAGGCGCGCCTGGTGCTGGCCATGCTGGTGTGGCAGCGCCCCAACCTGCTGCTGATGGACGAACCGACCAAC
>JANMMD010000398.1:0-7528 GCA_031372905.1 Betaproteobacteria bacterium | reverse complement strand
AAAACCGGCATCACGCCGGGTTACGAGCAGAAGCACTTCAGCGCCGGCAGCAAGCGCGGCCGGCTCGTGACCGTGGCCTCGCGCGATGGCCATGAGGGCTCGGTCACCATCCACGCCGATGCCGCCATCCGCGCCGGGCTCTTCACCGGCGCCGAGCGCGCCGAGCTGGCGCTGGACCCGAAACGCATCAGCTACGTGCACCTGGTGCGCGGCAGCCTGCGGGTGAACGACCGCCAGCTGCAAGCCGGCGATGCCGCACGCCTGGACCAGGAAAGCCAACTCGTGCTGGAAGGTGGCGAGGACGCCGAGGTGCTGGTCTTCGATCTCGCGCCCTGAGCCTTGATTCACCGATAGAAGCGAGCTGAATTCCCCGGCATCTGCCGACCAACCCGGAGTACCCCATGAGCCACATCGTCATCGTTTATCACAGCGGCTACGGCCACACCAAGAAGGTTGCCGAGGCCGTGGCCGAAGGCAGCGGCGGCACGTTGCTGGCCATCGACGCCGAGGGCCATCTTCCCGACGGTGGCTGGGAGTTGCTGGCCGCCGCCAAGACCATCGTCTTCGGCTCGCCCACCTACATGGGTAGCGTGAGCTGGCAGTTCAAGAAGTTCGCCGACGCCAGCAGCAAAACCTGGTTCACGATGGGCTGGAAAGACAAGCTCGCCGCGGGCTTCACCAACAGCGCCAGCATGAACGGCGACAAGCTCAGCACGCTGCACTACATGTTCACGCTGAGCCAGCAGCACGGCATGTTCTGGGTCGGCACGGGCATGATGCCGAGCAACAGCAAGGCCGCCACGCGCAATGACCTGAACTACGTGGCCAGCAGCTCGGGCCTGATGACGGCCACGCCGTCCGACGCCTCGGTCGACGAGATGGTGCCGGGCGACATCGCCACGGCCAAGGCCTTCGGCGTGCGCGTGGCGGCGGCCACGGCCAAGCTGGCCTGAGTGCGCTGAGCGCCCTGAGTGCGCTCATCACGCTGATGAGTGCGCCACACGGACGGCTACAGTCGACCGCGTGAACACCCTGGTTTCCCTCTGGCGGGTGCTGCCCTGGATCGACTGGGCCGCACTCGCCTTGCTGTTTGCGGGTTGGGCCGCTTACGCGCGCTTCGCCCATGTGCGCGCCGCCGTGCAACCCTCGCTGCTGGCGCTGACCAACCGCGAGCGCAGCCGTTGGATGATGCAGACGACGTGGCGCGACAACCGCGTCATCGACGGCGTCGTGGTGCAGAACCTTTCCGCCAGCCCGAGCTTCTTCGCCAGTACCACCATCCTCATCATCGGCGGCCTGCTGGCGGTGTTGTCCACCACCGAGAAGGCCAGCGAGCTCGTCAACGAGATTCCGTTCGCGGCGCGCACCTCGCTGCTGGTCTTCGACCTCAAGGTGGTGCTGCTGGTGGCGATCTTCGTCTACGCCTTCTTCCGCTTCACCTGGAGCCTGCGCCAGTACACCTTCGGCGCGCTGCTGGTGGCGGCAGCACCCGCGCACGACCGCTTCGACAACGACGCCCAGCGCCGCACCTTTGCCGACCGCGCCGGCCGCGTGATGGGCCTGGCCGCGGAGACCTTCAACGACGGCCTGCGCGCCTACTACTTCAGCTTCGCTGCCATGGCCTGGTTCTTCTCGGCCTGGGCGATGATGGCGGGCACCGCCGGTGTCGTGTTCATCCTGTACCGGCGCGAGTTCCATTCCGACGTGCTGGCCGTGCTGCGCAGCGACGGGCACATGCCCTGATGACCGGATGCCCTGCAGCCGGCAACGGCGGCCGCCAGCCCACACCTTCGAGGAGCCTCCCCCATGACCACGCCCCAACGCCGCCGCCTGCTGTCCACCTTGCTGCTCGCCGCCTTTGCGGCGCTGGCCGGCCCGGCCTGGTCACAAGGCAAGACCGTGAAGATCCTGGTCGGCTTTCCGGCCGGCGGCGGCACCGACGCCATCGCCCGGACCCTGGCCGAGAAGCTGAAAGACGAGTTGGGCGCCACCGTCATCGTCGAGAACAAGCCCGGTGCCGGCGGTCAGCTGGCGGCGCAGGCCCTGAAGGCCGCGCCGGCCGATGGCAGCACCTTCTTCATCACGCACGACCACACCATCAGCGTGCTGCCCTTGGTGTCCAAGACGCCGGGTTTCGACCCGGCGAAGGATTTCATGCCGGTGGCGGGCTTCGCCAGCTTCGTCAACGCGTTTGCCGTCTCGCCCGGCACGCCGGCCAAGAGCCTGGCCGAGTACGCGGGCTGGGTGAAATCGGCCGGTGCCACGCCAGGCCGGGGCGTCGTTGGCGTGCCTGCGCCGGCCTCGACGCCCGAGTTCATGGTCAAGCTGCTGGGCGGCCAATACCAGCTCGACCTCGTGCCCGCGCCCTACCGCGGCAGCGCGCCGATGATGGGCGACATGCTGGGCAACCAGATCAGCGCCGGCATCGGCTCGGTGCCCGATTTCATCGAGAACCACAAGGCCGGCCGCATCCGCATGGTGGCCGTGGGCGGCAGCACCCGCCAGGCCACGCTGCCCGAGGTGCCCACGCTGGCCGAGCTCGGCATCGCCGGCTTCGAAGACCTGCCGTACTACGGCTTCTTCGCCCCGGCCGGCACGCCCCAGGCGGCGGTGGCCGCGTTTTCATCGGCGCTGGCGAAAGTGATCGCGCAGCCCGAGATGAAGGCGCGGCTCACGGCGCTGGGCCTGGCGGTGGAGTTCATGGACGCAGGCGCCCTGGCCGCGCGCGAGAAGAGCTATTCGAAGAGTTGGGCCGAGATCATCCGCAAGAGCGGTTTCACGCCGCTCTGAGCCGCGTCGGGGCGCGCCTCAGCGCGGTGGCGGCTCGTCGCGGACCAGCGCCCAGGCCGCCACCAGGCCGAAGCCCACGTTGAGCAGCGCTACCCCTCCCACCAGCAGCAGGCCCACGGTGTTCAGTGGCAGCGCGCGCAGGGCAAAAGTGCAAATCGACGAGAGCACGTTGAAGAGCAGCATCTGCCAGAAGAGCAGGCGCCGCGGCTGCCAGAGACGTGAGAGTTTCATGCGGCGCGAGGTTAGCGCAGCGGCATTGACGCCGCGGCCGGCGGTGCTGGTCGCCGCTGTGGGTGGCTTGGTCGCAACAGTCCCTTGCGGCGCCGCCCGCGGTTAGGCTGCAGGCATGCCCTTGACTTCAAGCCCGCTGGCGCCCGGCGCCGCCTCGACATCAGCGCCGGCTTTGCCTCAGGCTGTGCAGCCGGCCGCGCAGCCCCTGTTGCACCCGCTGGACCAGGCCTTGCCGCTGGCCCTGGCCGGCAGCGGCCACAGCTGGTTCACGCGCTACCGCCGCTATCCCGTGTTCAGTGCGCCGTGGGCGCGCCGGCGCATCGCCGTCTTCGGCACGCTGCTGGCGGCTGCACTGCTGGTCACCGCGCTGCCGCTGGTAGCCGGTGAACCGCTGGCCGAGCTGCCGCTCGGGGCGCTGGTGCAGCTCACGGTGCAGCTGTTTGCGCCGCTGTTTGCCGGCCCGCTGCTGGGCCTGTGGGTGCGCCGCCAGGGCTGGCCCGAGCGCCAGGAACGCAACGCGCTCATCGCTGCGATGGTGGCCGTGGTGCTGGCGGTGCTGGCCTTTCATCAGTTTGGCGGTGAACCGCTGAAACAGGCCATCGCCGAGGCCACCGGCGCCGTCGATGAACGCGGCCAGCGCAAGCGCATGGCGCTGCAGATCGGCGTCATGGTCAGCGGGCCAGACAGTGCGGCCTCGTCTGCGGGCTCCGTGCCCGCTCCAGCGCCGAACCGCCACAGCGGCGAAGCGATGTCGCCGATGACACGCTTCAGCAACGGCGTGACGAGTGCGCTCTTCAGCTTCTGGATGGCCGGCGGCGTGGCCTTGTGGGGCTGGCGGCGCGAGCGCAGCGGGCTGGCGGCGCTGGCGAGCGAGCAGGCGCTGCAGCGCGCACTGGCGCAGCGCCGCGAGGCCGAGTTGAAACTCAGCGTGCTGGCCGCGCAGGTGGAGCCGCACTTCCTCTTCAACACGCTGGCCGGCGTGCGCAGCGCCATCGCCACCGACCCCGCGCGCGCCAGCGAGATGATCGATCGCCTGGTGGATTACTTGCGTGCCGCCATCCCGCGCCTGCGCAGCAGCGGCGGCAGCGAGGCCACGCTGGCCGGCCAGATCGACATCGTGCGCGCCTACCTCGGCCTGATGTCGGCACGCATGCCGCGGCTGGCCTGGTCGGTGGACGTCGACGCCGATCTGCTCGGGCTGCCATGCCCACCGCTGATGCTGATTTCTCTGGCCGAGAACGCGGTCAGGCACGGCGTCGAACCCAAGGTCGGGCCCGTGCGCGTGCAGCTGCGCGCGCAACGCCGCGCCGACGGTGGCCTGGAGGTGACGGTGGCCGACGACGGCGCCGGCTTCGGGGCCAGCACCAGCGGCAGCGGCCTGGGCCTGAGCAACATCCGCGAACGCCTGCGCCAGATGTACGGCGACGCTGCCGCGCTGACCCTGAAGGCGCGCCCCGAAGGCGGCGTGGCCGCGACCTTGAGCCTGCCGCCGGAAGCACCGTTGAGCCCCTCCTCATGAGCAACACCCTGATGAGCCCGACTGCGTTGATCGCCGACGACGAAGACCTGCCGCGCGCGGAGTTGCGTCGCATGCTGGCCCGCGCCTGGCCCGAGCTGCAGGTGGTGGCCGAGTGCGAGGACGGCCCGGCCGCGGTGGAGGCCCTGGCCGTGCATGCACCGCAGATCGCCTTCCTCGACATCCGCATGCCGGGCATGAACGGCCTGGACGTGGCGCGTGCCGCCAGCGGCCGCTGCCACACCGTGTTCACGACCGCCTACGACAGCCATGCCGTGGCCGCCTTCGACGCCGGCGCGGTGGACTACCTGCTCAAGCCGATCAACGCAGAACGCCTGGCCCAGGCCGTGGCGCGTCTGCAAGAGCGGCTGCGTGGCCCGGTGGCCGCCATGCCTGACCTGGAGGCGCTGTTGCAGCGCCTCGGCCAGCGCTTGCAGGGCGGCGAGAGCCCCGCACCGGCACGCTTGCGCTGGTTGAGTGCGAGCGTCGGCGAGACCATCAAGATGTTCGCCATCGACGAAGTGCTGTTTTTTCAGAGTGACGAGAAGTACACGCGCGTCGTCACTGCCAGCGACGAAGCCCATGTGCGCAAGCCCTTGCGCGAGATCAGCGACAGCCTCGACCCCGACGAGTTCTGGCAGGTGCACCGCGGCACCGTGGTGCGCGCCAGCGCCATCGCCCGGGCCCAGCGCGACGAGCTCGGCCGCCTCACGCTGCATCTGCGCCAGCACCGCGAGAGCCTGGCGGTGAGCCAGGCCTGGGCCTGGCGATTCAAGCCGATGTAGCGGCGTCTCCCGGCGTGTGCGGCTTCAGGGCGTCTTCCGTTCAGGCCACGCGCCCGAACCACCACACCGACAGGCCCGCAGCGAGAACCGCCAGCAGCGCCCCGAGCGCCGCGAAGAGCGCGGTGACTTCGGTTTCCTTGCGCTCCACCACCATGCGCGAGCTCAGGCTCTGGTAGACCTTCTTCAGGTCTTCGGCGGTGCCGGCGTAGAAGTACTCGCCGTGCGTCAGCACCGAGATGTTCTTCAGCGTCTCTTCGTCCAGCCGCACGCGCATGCTCCAGCCCTCGAAGCCGATGACTTCCCCGCTGGTGGTGCCGATGCCCACCGTGTAGACGCGGATGCCGCGCTCGGCGGCCATCTTCGCGGCGTCCAGCGGGTCGGGGCCGGTGGTGCGCTGGCCGTCGGTGAGCATGATGATGGCCGCCGAGCTGTAGCTGCCCGGCTCCACCGGCGTGAAGGGTTTGCTTTCCTTCTTCGCGATGCTGTTGGCGCTGTTGCCGTTGCCGCCGGGGAAGTTGCGCTGCCCCGTGACGTGCTGGATCTCGATGCCGTCGTCGGGGAACAGCGTGGCCAGGCTCAGGATCACGCCGCTGCCGGTGGCCGTGCCGCGCTGCAGCTGGAAACGGTCGATGGCCTTGAGCACGTCTTCACGGCTGTCGGTGGGCGCCTGCACCACGGCTGCGGTGCCGGCGAAGGACACCACGCCCACCCTCACTTCGCGCGGCAGGTTGTTGACGAAGGCCTTGGCGGCCTCCTGGCTCGCCACCAGGCGGTTGGGCTTGACGTCTTCGGCGCGCATGCTGCCCGAGACGTCCATCGCCAGCATGATGGTGCGCTCGGCCAGCGGCAGCGTCAGCGTCGCCGTGGGCCGGGCCACGGCCAGCAGCAAGGCCGCCAGCGCCAGCAACAACAGCAGCGGCGGCACATGGCGGCGCCACCCTGGGCCCGTGCCTGCCGCCAGCTTGGCGATGCTGACACTGGCCAGGCGCACGGTGGTCTTGCGCTTGCGTTTCAGCACCCACAGGTACAGCAGCACCAGCAGCGGCAGCAAGGCCAGCAACATCAGCATCTTGGGCCAGACAAAACTCACGGTGCGGTCTCCGTCATCAGGGCTGCGCGGCGCAGCGTGCTCGGAAAACGCAACGGCGCCTTGAGCCGCGCGCGTTGCTTGCGCAGATCGGTGAAACGCATCAGCGTGTCCAGCAGGTCATCGTCGGTGGCCAGTTCCAGCACGTCGGCGCCGCTTCCGGCCAGACTTTGCAGCAGCGTGGCTTCCTGGGCCTCGGCGAGCTCTGCGTAGCGTTCGCGAAAGCCGGGGTCGGACGCGTCGACGAAGAGCTGCTCGCCCGTCTCGGCATCTTCCAGTGTCACCAGGCCCACATCCGGCAGCGCCATCTCCAGCGGGTCCCACAAGCGCACCGCCACCACGTCGTGGCGCCGCGCCAGGCGGGCGAGGGCCGGTAGCCAGCCGGGCTGGCTGATGAAGTCGGACACCACGAACACCAGGCCGCGACGCTTGATGGTGGCCTCGGCCGCGTGCAGCAGGTCGGCCAGTGCGGTACCACCGCTGCTGCCGGTGCCGCCCGCCTTCGCCTTGGGCTGCGGCGCGCGCATGCGCTGCAGCAGCTCCAGCACATGCAGGCGGCTGGCGCGAGGCGGCAGCATGCCGTGCACCTGGGTGCCGTAGAGCAGGGCGCCGACGCGGTTGCCGTGGCGCGTGATCACGCGCGCCAGCGCGGCCACGAAGCCCGTGGACACCGCCAGTTTGGTGACATCGGCACTGCCGAAATCGACGCTGCTGGACAGGTCGAGCAGAAACCAGGCGTTGAGATCGCGGTCCTCCAGGAACTGCCGCACATAGGGCGTCTGCAGCCGCGCCGTCACGTTCCAGTCGATGTGGCGCACATCGTCGTGCGCCTGGTACTCGCGCAGGTCGGCGAGATCGACGCCGGCACCGCGCCACAAGGTGCGGTAGTCGCCCTGCAGCAGGCCGTCGAGCTTGCGGATGACCGTGAACTCCAACTGCCGCAGCAGCGGTTCGGGCGCGGCGGTGGCGCTGGCTTCAGCCACGGCTGGCCGCGCCTTCGGGGTGGGCCAGCGGCTTGTCGGGCGCTGGAATCTTCTTCAGCAGGCGCTGCACCACCGCGTCCGGCGTCATGTCTTCGGCCAGGGCCTCGTAGCTGAGCACCAGCCGGTGCCGGAACAC
>JANMMD010000356.1:0-7993 GCA_031372905.1 Betaproteobacteria bacterium | reverse complement strand
ACCAGGTGAAGGCCGCCGGCGGCCTGCGCATCGTCGCCACAGAGCGCCATGAAAGCCGCCGCATCGACAACCAGCTGCGCGGCCGCTCCGGCCGCCAGGGCGACCCCGGTGCCAGCCGCTTCTACCTGAGCCTGGACGACCCGCTGATGCGCATCTTCGCGGGTGACCGCGTGCGCGCCATCATGGACCGCCTGAAGATGCCCGAAGGCGAGGCCATCGAGGCCGGCATCGTCAACCGCAGCATCGAAAGCGCGCAGCGGAAGGTGGAGGCGCGCAACTTCGACGTGCGCAAGCAGCTGCTCGAGTACGACGACGTCAGCAACGACCAGCGCAAGGTCATCTACCAGCAGCGCAACGAGATCCTCGAGGCGGCCAGCCTGAACGAGCAGATCGCCAACCTGCGCAAGAGCGCGATGGCCGATGTGGTGGCCACCCACGTGCCGCCGCAGTCGCTGGAAGAGCAGTGGGACCTGGACGCGCTGGAGCGTGTGCTGCGCGACGAATGGCAACTGGACGTGCCTCTGAAGGCCGAGGTCGAGAAGAGCGACTCCACCACCGACGAAGACATCGTCGACAAGGTCGTGGCCGCCGCCGACGCGCACTTCAATGCCAAGGTCGAGATCGTCGGCGCCGAGCAGTTCACGCCCTTCATGTGCATGGTGCTGCTGCAGGCCATCGACAGCCACTGGCGCGAGCACCTGGCCGCGCTGGACTACCTGCGTCAGGGCATCCACCTGCGCGGCTATGCCCAGAAGAACCCGAAGCAGGAGTACAAGCGCGAGGCCTTTGAGCTTTTCAGTCAACTGCTCGACGTGGTGAAGATGGAAGTCACGCGGGTCTTGATGACCGTGCGCATCCAGAGCCAGGACGAGGTGGCAGCAGCCGCGCAGGCGCTGGAGGATCAGGCGGGCCAGCTGTCCAACGTGACCTACACGCACCCCAACGAAGACGGCAGCGTGTCTTCCGAACCCGGGCCGGCAGCCGGCGACGTCGACATGGCGCAGGGTCTGCCCAAAGTGGGGCGCAACGACCCCTGCCCGTGCGGCAGCGGCAAGAAGTACAAGGCCTGCCACGGCCGTCTGGCCTGAGGCGTTTTACCCCGGTAAAAGCGCGCCCTGGCAGGGGTGCGCCGCGCCCGGGTTAACCACCCCCGCAGCTGCGGGTTGTGGCGGGCCCAGAGCGTGCATATCGTCATTCATTACTTTCCGCTCGAGGGGTGTGAATTGACGATCAAACAGCTCATGACCGGTCTGGCGCTGGTGGCGGCTGCCACCGGTTCCCAGGCCATCACGGTCTTGTCCGAAGGCTTCGACAACGTGGCGGCATTGCCCGCTGCCGGCTGGGCCCAGGTGAACAACAGCACGGCGCCGCTGGGCACGTCTTGGTTCCAGGGCAATGCCGGCATTTTCGCCGCGGCATCGGGTGCCGCCAACTCGTACATCGCTGCCAACTTTCTGAGCACGGGCAGTGCGGCCGGTTCGGTCAGCAACTGGCTGATCACGCCGACGGTGGCGCTGGACAACACCAGCGTGCTGTCGTTCCTGGTGCGCACCGCGGGTGACGGGTTCCTCGACAAGATCGAGGTACGCCTGAGCACCAGCGGCGCCAGCACCAGCGTGGCCGATTTCTCCACCGTGCTGGGCAGCTTCCAGGCGTCCACCGCCACCGGTTGGGTGGGCTTGAGCTACGGCATGAGCGGCATCACCGCGCCAACCACCGGCCGACTGGCTTTCCGCTACGTTGTCGACAACGTGTCTACCGCCGGCAACTACCTGGGTCTGGACGATGTGGCCATTACCTCGGCCATCCCTGAGCCCGGCACCTACCTGTTGATGGGTCTGGGTGTGGCGGGCTTGATGCTTCGCCGCCGTTTCTCTGCTTGAAGGACAAGCTCACATGAAGATGAATTTCGTTCAATTCGCGGGGGCTGCAGCCGCTGCATTCATCCTGGGCGGCAGCGCGCAGGCCCAGCACGCGCAGGTGCAGTCGGTTGACGCAGCGCAGGCGCGCGCCACGATGGCGGCCTCGATGAAGGCCGCCGCCCGTGGCCAGAAGGTCGGCATGCTCACCGGCAAGCTGAATCCCCAGCCCGAGGCCCTGGCCAACGGCGGCGTGGCGCAGGAACTCGACGCGTCGACCATGGTGTATTCCGTGGCCCGTGTGAACGCTGACGGCACTGTCGAGATGGTGTGTGTCAACGGCGCCGAAGCCGCTGCGAAGGCCATGAAGGCCCCAGCCTTCGCCAAGCGCGTGAGCCAACAGTCCAAGGAGCAGATCCATGTCAGCAAGTAAGCGCGTTCCCCTGAAGGCGCTGCTCGGCGCTGTTGCCGCCGCGGGTGTCCTGGCCACTGCCGGCCAAGCCCAGGCTGCAGCCACGATCATCATCAACAACATCAACGCCCCTGGCGTCGGTTTCAACGACACCACGCCGGCCACCCCCGTGGGCGGCAACACCGGCACGACCCGCGGTGAACAGCGCCTCATCGCCTTCACTTACGCGGCCAACATCTGGGGCGCTACGCTCACCAGCAACCAGCCCATCATCATCAACGCGCAGTTCACGCCGCTCACCTGCACCGCCACGGGTGGCGTGCTGGGCAGTGCCGGTGCGACGCAGATCTTCCGCGACTTCCCGAACGCGCCGAAGGCGGCCACCTGGTATTCGTACGCACTGGCCAACCGCATCTCCGGCGCTTACCAAGGCACCGCCAACGCGCCGCAGATCAACTCGAACTTCAACTCCAACCTGGGCAGCCCGGGTTGCCTGGAGACCTCGGGCTGGTACTACGGTCTGGACAGCAACCAGGGCACCTTGATCGACTTCGTGGCCGTGCTGCAGCACGAGATGGGCCACGGTCTGGGCTTCCAGACCTTTACCAACGGCAGCACCGGCGCCTTCAACGGCGGCTTCCCGTCCATCTGGGACCACTACCTGTTCGGCACCACGGCTGGCAAGCTGTGGAAGGACATGACCGCGGCCGAGCGTGTGGCGTCAGCCATCAGCGTGAACGGTCTGATTTGGACCGGCCCGGCAGTGACCGCGGCGGTGCCTGAAGTGTTGCGCTTCGGCGCGGCCTCGGTCACGGTCAGTGGCGCGGGCGCAGGGTCGGCGGCCGGTACCTACATCGCGGGTGACTCCACCCTCGGGCCATCGGTGCTCGGTCCTTCGATCAGCGGGCAGATCATGCCGGTGGTGGAACAAGGGGCCGGCACCGGTGCGGGCTGCCTGGCCTTCAGCGATGCCAACACGCGTGCCGTCAACGGCAACATCGCGTTGATCGACCGTGGTGTGTGCGGCTTTGCCATCAAGGCGAAGAACGCGCAGAACGCGGGCGCCATCGGCGTCATCCTGGTGAACAACGCCGCTGGCGTACTGGCCCCGGGCGGCGCTGACGCCACCGTCACCATCCCGGTGCTGGGCATCACGCAAGCCGACGGCAACATCATCAAGGCGGCCCTGAACACCCGTTCACGCGCTCGCTCGGGCGTGATTGGCAGCTTCGGCATCACCGGCACGCAGTACACCGGCGCCGATCCCCTGGGCCGCGCGCTGATGTTCGCTCCGAACCCCTTCCAGGGCGGTTCGTCGGTGTCGCACTTCGACGTGACGATGTTCCGCAACCAGCTGATGGAGCCGTCGATCAACCCCGACCTGCTGCAATCGCTGCTGCCGCCGGTCGACTTGACCTACCGCCTGTTCCAGGACATCGGTTGGGAAGTGGCCCCCGCGCCGACCGCTGCACGCAGCGCACGCTGAACGGTTGACTGACCGACTGCCGCTGCTTCTGGCAGCAGCCCCAAGAACCCCGCCACGGCGGGGTTTTTTGTGGTCGGCCGCTACTTCTTCTGCGCCTTTGCGCCGACCCCGCCTCACTACAATTTGAGGCCTCTGCACCCAGGCGCACCCGCGCAGCCGCCATGTCCGTCAATCTGACCGCTCCTGACCCCCAGACCCTGCTGCCGGTGCCCGGAGTTCGCATCGGGGTGGCGATGGCTGGTGTGCGCAAGGCCCATCGCCGTGACCTCGTGCTGCTGGCGCTCGACGAAGGCAGCGTGGTGGCCGGCGTTTTCACGCTGAACCGCTTCTGCGCCGCACCGGTGCAGGTGTGCCGCGAGCACCTCGCCCAGGCGGCCGTGGGCGCCGGCATCCGCGCGCTGGTGATCAACACCGGCAACGCCAATGCCGGCACCGGTGCCGACGGCCTGCAGCGTGCCCACCGCACCTGTGCCGCCCTGGCGTCGTTGATGGGCGTGCAGCCGTCGCAGGTGCTGCCGTTTTCGACCGGCGTGATCATGGAAACGCTGCCGGTCGAGCGCATCGAGGCCGGGCTGCCCGCCGCACTGGCGGCGCTGCAGCCGGCTGGCTGGGGCGAGGCGGCCGCCGGCATCATGACCACCGACACATTGCCCAAGGCGGCTTCGCGCCAGGTGCAGATCGGCGGGCGAACGGTCACTGTCACCGGCATCAGCAAAGGCGCCGGGATGATTCGCCCGAACATGGCCACGATGCTGGGCTTCGTGGCCACCGACGCCGTGATCGATGCCAACTCGCTGCAGTCGCTTGCCAAGCAGGCGGCCGATGCCAGCTTCAACCGCATCACCATCGATGGCGACACCTCCACCAACGACAGCTTCGTGCTGGTGGCCACGCAGCAGGCCGGGCACACGCCGATCACCACGCTGAGTTCGGCGGAGGGCCTGGCGCTGGCCGAGGCCGTGGTGGCGGTTTCGCAGCAACTCGCCCAGGCCATCGTGCGCGACGGCGAGGGCGCCACCAAGTTCATCACCGTGCAGGTGCAGGGTGGCCGCACGGAAGCCGAGTGCAAGCTGGCGGCCTATGCCATTGCGCACTCGCCGCTGGTGAAGACGGCGTTCTTCGCCAGCGACCCCAACCTGGGCCGCATCCTGGCCGCGGTGGGTTACGCCGGCATCGACGATCTCGATCAAGGCCTGATCGATCTCTTCCTCGATGACGTGCATGTGGTTCAGCAAGGCGGCCGCCTGCCGAGCTACCGCGAAGAAGACGGCCAGCGTGTGATGAAGCAGGCTGAGATCACGGTGCGCATCCACCTGCACCGCGGCCATGCCGAGACCACCGTGTGGACCTGCGATCTCTCGCACGACTACGTGACGATCAACCCCGACTACCGTTCTTGTGCCTGCCCTGCTGATGGTTTTTTTTGCCGGCGCGTTGGCCGCCTTGCCCCGGTTGCCCGAGGGCGACCTGCTGCGCGATGTGGCCTACCGGCGGCTGTGGACGTCCATCCTCACCAGCTCTTTCGGCAACCAGGTGATGATGCTGGCGCTGCCGCAGACCGCGGCGGTGCTGCTGCAGGCCACGCCCACGCAGATGGGCGTGCTCACTGCCATCGAGTTGCTGCCCTTTCTGTTGCTCAGCCTGCCGGCCGGCGTGTGGCTCGACCGCGTGCGCAAGCTGCCGGTGTACGCCGCGGGCGAGACCCTCATTGCGGTGGCCGCCGCCAGCGTGCCGCTGGCCTGGTGGCTGGGCTGGCTGTCGATGAACTGGCTCTACATCGTGGGCTTCATGCTCGGCGCGGTGCATACGGTGTCGGGCACCGCAGCGCAGGTGGTGCTGACGCAGGTGGTGGCGCGCGAGCGCCTGGTCGAAGCCCACGCCAAAAACGCGTTGGCCACGTCGGGCGCCGAGGTCGCGGGCCCGGGCCTGGCGGGTGCGCTGATCAAGGTCTTCGGCGCGCCGCTGGCGCTGCTGGTGAACGCGGTGTTGCTGCTCGGCTCGGCGCTCATCCTGCGCGGCATCGATGTCCACGAACGCCGTGAACCGCGCCCGCCCGGCCACTTCTGGCGCGACCTGGCCGTGGGGCTGCGCTTTGTCGTCAGCAACCGCCTGCTGCTGACCCTGGGCGTGCTGATGGCGGTCTGGCAGATGTGCCACTACGCCGCGGCCACGGTGCAGATCCTCTTTGCCACGCGCACGCTGG
Source organism: Betaproteobacteria bacterium (assembly GCA_031372905.1). Taxonomy (GTDB): domain Bacteria; phylum Pseudomonadota; class Gammaproteobacteria; order Burkholderiales; family Burkholderiaceae_C; genus Rubrivivax. The sequence continues at coordinate 2,033 of JANMMD010000356.1, read as the reverse complement.
GCCTGAGCGAACACGCGGTGGGGCTTTGCTACATGGGCATGGGCGTGGGCACCATCACCGGCAGTGTGCTGGGGCGGCGCATCAGCCACCGCATCGGCCCCGGGCCCTGCCTGGTGCTGGGCTACGCCATCTGCGGCGCGGGCTGGCTGTTGCTGGCGGTGGCGCCGGCCAATGCCTGGGGTGTCGCGGCCTTTGCGCTGATGCTGATGGCCTTCACCACCGGCGCGGTCTTCATCTTCATCAACTTCCTCGCGCTGCGCCAAGCGGTCACGCCCGAGCCGCTGCTCGGCCGCATGACCAGCACCATGCGCTGGATCACGTTGCTGGCTGCCGCGCCCGGCGCCTTGCTCGGTGGCTGGCTGGGTGAGCACGTCGGCCTGCGCGCGTCGCTGGGTTTTGCGGGCGCGGTGTCGATGCTGCTGGTGCTGGTGTCGTGGAAGCTGCCGCTGATCCGCGATTTGAAACACCTGCCCGAGCAGGAGCGGGAATCGGAATGGCTGGGTCTGGAGGCCGAGGTCAGGAAGCCGCGAACCTGAGCGCGCCCTCCGCTGGCGCAAAGCGGTCCACGGCATCGGTGATGAGGCCGTGCACGCCCAGAGCGACCAGGCGCCGTGCATCGGCCGCGTCGTTGACGGTGTAGCAAAGCGCACGCAGGCCGGCAGCTTGCAGATCGGCCCTCAGCAGCGCGTCCATCAGCCGGTGGTTCGTCACCACGGCCACGCAGGCCAGGCTGCGCGCCACGTCCAGCCAGTTCGGCCACAGCGAGTCCAGCAGCAGCGCGCGCGGGATGTGCGGCGCGCTGGTCTTGGCAGCCTGCAGCGCGGCGGGCTGGAAGGAGCTGAACAGCAGCGGCGCGGCGCTGCCGGCCCACAGCTGGGCGCAGGCCGCGCCTACGGCCGCGCCGGTGATGGTTTCTGCCCCAGGCGTGGGCTTGATCTCGAGGTTCAACGCAAAGCCGTTGTTCTGCACATAGGCCGCGATGGCTTGCAGGCTGGGCAGTGGCTCACCGGCGTAGGCGCGGCTGTGCCAGCCACCCGCGTCCAGCTTAGAGAGCTCGGACCAGCCCGACTCGCCAGCCGTGCCGCGGCCGTTGGTGGTGCGCTCCAGCGTCGCATCGTGCAGCAGGAAAGGCTGACCGTCTGCACTCAGTTTCACATCGCACTCGAAGGCACGGTAGCCGTGCGCCGCGCCCAGGCGAAAGGCTGCCAGCGTGTTCTCGGGCGCCAGCTTGCCGGCACCGCGGTGGGCAATCCAGAACGGGAAGGGCCAGGCCATCTCGGGCGTCATCGTTACCCCCTTCGCATCACACCACGCGCTGCCCACTGCTGCTGTCGAACCAGTGCAGGTGACGGACTTCGACCTGCAGGCCCACGGTGTCGCCGGGCTTCGGTGGCATCAGCGTGGCGTCCAGGCGCAGCGTGAAGCCGGTGTCCCCCAGGCGCCCATACACCAGGCGCTCGGCGCCCAGCATCTCCAGCATCTGCACATGCAGCGGCCAGCCACCTGCCGCGCTGCCCGCAGCCACCAGCGCCGCATGCTCGGGCCGCACGCCCAGCGTCAGCGCACCCGCGCGCGGCGCCGCAGAGGGCAGCATCAGCGTGACGCCGCCGCTGACGAAGCGCGCGCCGTCAGCCTGCCCGGGCATCAGGTTCATCGGCGGGCTGCCGATGAAGCCCGCCACGAAGGTGGTCGCCGGTTGGCCGTAGACCTGCTCAGGCGTGCCGATCTGCTCGATGCGCCCCGCGTTCATCACGATCATGCGCTGCGCCAGCGTCATCGCCTCGACCTGGTCGTGCGTGACGAAGAGCGAGGTCACGCCGAGCTCCTGGTGCAGCTTCTGGATCTCCAGACGTGTGGCCGCGCGCAGCTTGGCGTCCAGGTTGGAGAGCGGCTCGTCGAAGAGAAACACCTGCGGCTGGCGCACGATGGCGCGGCCCATCGCCACACGCTGGCGCTGGCCGCCAGACAGCTCGCGCGGCTTGCGCGCCAGCAGGCCGCCGAGTTCCAGGATCTTGGCCGCCTTCTGCACGCGA
>JANMMD010000342.1:0-15245 GCA_031372905.1 Betaproteobacteria bacterium | reverse complement strand
CCACCGACGTGCTCACCAGCAACGGCGTCATCCACGTCGTCGACAAGGTTCTCCTGCCGGCGCCTTGAACCGCACCGGCATCTTTCGTTCCACCCACCTCAGAAGAAAGCACGACCCCATGAAAAAGCTCGTCATCGCCGCGGCCCTGGCCGCCACCGCCTTCGCCACCCAGGCCAAGGACATCGTCGACACCGCCGTGGCCGCCGGCAGCTTCAAGACCTTGGCCACCGCGCTGCAGGCCGCTGGCCTGGTGGACACGCTGAAGGGCAAGGGCCCGTTCACCGTGTTCGCACCCACCGACGAAGCCTTCGCCAAGATCCCCAAGACCGACCTCGACGCCCTGCTGAAGGACAAGGCCAAGCTGACCGCCGTGCTGACCTACCATGTGGTGCCCGGCAAGGTGATGGCCAAGGATGTCAAGGCCGGCATGGTGAAGACCGTGCAGGGCAGCTCCATCACCGTGGGCACCACCGGCGGCGTGACGGTGGACAGCGCCAAGGTCGTGAAGACCGACATCGTGGCCGACAACGGCGTCATCCACGTCATCGACAGCGTCATCATGCCGAAGTGATGAGCACTGGCGGGGTGGCAGCGCCGCCCCGCTGGCAGCTCTAGAACGTGTAGCCCGCGCCCACCTCGGCGCCGGGCTGCGCGGGCAGCAGCCGCAACAGCGGTTTCAAGGGGCCATAGCGCAGGGCCACCTTGGCCACGGCCGCCAACAGGGCGGCCTCTTCTTCTGCGGCTTCACCTGTATCTGCGCCTGCTGCCAGGCGCAGCAGATGCTGCTGCAGGCCCATCCATTCCAGCGCACGCCAGCACTCACCGAAGTCCTCATCCACCGGCAGACCCGCGCGGCGTGCACCCTGCCACCAGCGTATGGCCTCGTCGAGCTCCAGCGCCTCGTCTTCGTGCACGCCTTCGCCGCGCAACAGCAGCGCCAGGTCGTGCAGCAGCGGCCCCGCACACCCGCCGGCCTGCAAGGCCACCACGGGCTGGGACGCCGCACTGTTCACCACCGCCTGGGCCACGCGCGCCCACCAGGCCTGCTCGGTGGCACTCCAGGCCTGGCCACGCGGATGTGCCTGGCTCCAGCGCGAGAACGCCTGCAGGCGCTCGGCCATCATGGTGGCATCTTGCTGCGGCAGACCCGCGGCGGGCCGATCGATCTGAAACTGCAACAGCGCCTGCACGCGAATGCGCAAGGAATCGTGGTTGGCGGTCATGGCTTGCTGGGGCTGGAGCGGGGGCTGGCTGGGCCACCCCTCATGGATAATGAATTCGCTGAAAGAGCCGCGATTGTCGCGGCCACCGCCACTCCTTCCTTGCACCCGATGCGCATCACCCCGCTGGCCCTGGCGGCGGGCCTCATGGTCAGCGCCAGCGCCGCCCGTGCACAGGCGGCTTCGCCGCCGCAACCTGCGGCGAGCGCTCCCGGCGCAGCCGCCTTGCCCGCCGGGGCGACCATGCTGGAAGCCAGCCGCAGCCTGCTGCCGCTGCCGCGCGGCGAGGACGCCAAGCGCCTGCCCATCGTGCTGCAGGCCGAACGCATCCGCAGCCAGCCCGACCTCGAAACTGTCGCCGAAGGCAAGGTCGAGTTCCGTCGCGGCGGCACCGTCATCAAGGCCGACCGCCTGGCCTACGACACCGCACAAGACCTGGCCGGCGCCACCGGCAACGTGCGCGTCAGCCGCGGCGGCGCCGTCTACAGCGGCCCCGAATTGCAGCTGCGCGTGCAACGCTTCGAGGGCTATTTCCTGCGCCCCGAATTCGAGTTCACGCAGCTGGGCGCCGGCGGCCGCGCCGAGCGCGTCGACTTCCTCGACAGCGCACGCTCCACGGCCACGCGCGCCGAATACACGAGCTGCCCCCGCGACACCGCCGAAGAGCCCGCGTGGGTGCTGCGCACGCGTCGCGTCAGCATCGACCTCGACACCAACGAAGGCGTGGCCGAAGGCGCGGTACTGCGCTTTCAGGGCGTGCCCATCCTGGCCTTGCCAGCGCTGAGCTTTCCGCTTTCGGACGCGCGCAAGTCGGGATGGCTGCCGCCGTCCATCAACACCGACAACCGCAGCGGCGTCGAGCTCTCGGTACCCTGGTACTGGAACATCGCGCCACAGCGCGACGCCACGCTGACACCACGGATCATCACGCGCCGCGGCCTGGGCCTGGACAGCGAGTTCCGCTACCTGGAAGCGCATGACGAAGGCACGCTGAATTTCGACTGGCTGCCCAGCGACCGCCTCACCGGCACCTCGCGCGAGGCGCTGCAGTGGCTGCACCTGGGCAGCACCGCGGGCGGCCTGCGCTACAGCGCCGACGTGGTGCGCGTGTCTGACGACGAGTGGTGGAAGGACTTCCCGAACGCCGGGCGCAGCCTCACGGCGCGGCTGCTGCCCGCGCGGCTTGCGCTGGAGCAACCGCTGCGCGCCGGCCCCGCAGAGGGGCTGGCCTACCTGCGCGCGCTGAAGTGGCAGGTGCTGCAGGGCTCTGACGTGGCCGTGGTGTCGCCCTACGAACGCACGCCGCAGGTGGGGGTGCGCTTCAAACTGCAGCGTGGCAGCTGGGATGCCGCGGTGGAGACCGAATACAACCGCTTCACGCTGCCCACCGGCAGCGAAAGCCGCGCCAGACGCGAGGGCGGCGAACGTGTGCACCTGCTCGGCCATGTCAGCCATGCGCTGCGCGAGCCGGGCTGGTGGCTGGTGCCGCGCTTGAGCGTGAATGCAGCGGCCTATCGCTACCAGGGTACGCCGCAGGAGCAGCGCGCCTCGCGCGTGATTCCCACGCTGAGCCTGGACGCGGGTTTCGAGCTCGAACGCAGCACCACGGCCTTCGGGCGCAAGGTGCAGCAGACACTGGAACCGCGCGTGCTCTACGTGCGCACGCCCTACCGCGCACAGAGCCAGCTGCCCAACTACGACGCCGCGGCCAAGGATTTCAACTTCGTCTCGATCTACACCGACAACCAGTTCGCCGGTATCGACCGCGTCAGCGATGCGCACCAGCTGACCGCCGGCGTCACCACGCGCTTCGTCGACGCCGTCACCGGCGCCGAGGCGCTGCGCCTGGGCCTGGTGCAGCGGTATCTCTTCCGCAGCCAGCGCGTCACGGCGCAGGCCGATGGCTCGCCGGACGGCGCGCCCCTCGAACAGCGCTTCAGCGACGCGCTGCTGCTGGGCAGCACCAGCGTGCTGCCGGGCTGGACGCTGGACGGCGCGGTGCAGTACAGCACCGACACCCAGCGCTCGGTGCGCTCCATCCTCAGCGCGCGCTACTCACCCGGGCCCTTTCGCACCATCGGCACCACCTACCGCCTGGCGCGCGGCCTCTCGGAGCAGATGGAAGTGGGCTGGCAGTGGCCGCTGTATGGCAACCCGCGCGACAGAAGCAGCAGCGGCGAAGCGAACAGCAGCTGTCGCGGCACCTGGTACTCGGTGGGCCGCGTGAACTACAGCCTGAAGGACAGCCGCGTCACCGACAGCGTGCTCGGCCTGGAGTACGACGCCGGCTGCTGGATAGGCCGCTTCGTCGCCGAGCGCCTGTCCACCGGCCGCAGCGAAGCCACCACACGTTTGATGCTGCAGCTGGAGCTGGTGGGCCTGTCGCGCATCGGTTCCAACCCGCTCAGGGTCTTGAAGGACAATATCCCCGGTTACCGCCTGCTGCGCGAAGAGCGCCGCGTCGCGTCGCCCGCCGATGACCGGCCCACCGCTCCCGTCCATGACTGAACCCATCTTTCGCCCGCACTGCCTGCGGCACACAGCCCGCACATGGCGCGCGGCCAGCGTGGCCTTGACGGCGCTGCTGGTCGGCGCGCTGGCCCCGCTGTCGGACGCCGACGCACAGCGCTTGCGCAATGGCGACTACATCGCCGTTATCGTGAACCAGGAGCTCGTCACCGCCGGCGAGATCGAGCGCCGCATGGAGCGCGTACAGGCGGACGCCGCCCCCGGCACGCGGCTGCCGCCCGAGCCCGAACTGCGCCGCCTGACGCTGGATGCGCTGATCGACGAGCGCGTGATGATCAGCACCGCGCGCGAAAGCGGCATGCGTGTGGACGATGTCGAGGTCGACCGCGCCATCCAGAACGTCGCCTCGCAGAACCAGATCACCATCCCCGTGCTGCGCCAGCGCCTGGCGGCCGAGGGCACCGACTATTTCCGCTTCCGCGCCAACATCCGCGAGCAGATCATGATCGAGCGCTTGCGCGAGCGCGAGGTCTACCAGCGCATCAAGATCAGCGACGAAGAGGTCGACAAGTTCCTCGATGAACAGCGCGCTGCGGCCAATGCCGACGCCGAGACCAACCTGGCGCAGATCCTCGTCACCGTGCCCGAAGACGCCGACGCTGCCACCGTGGCGGCGCGTCGCGCCGTGGCTGAGCTGGCCTTGGCCCGCGTCAAGGGCGGCGAGGCCTTCGAGGCCGTGGCGCGCGAGGTGTCGGAAGACGGCAACCGCGCGCAGGGCGGCGTCATCGGCGCGCGGCCGGCATCGCGCCTGCCGGATGCTTTCGTTGAAGCCACCAAGGCGCTGAAGCCGGGCGATGTGACGGCCCAGCCGCTGCGCACGGGCGCCGGCTTCCACCTGCTGAAGGTGGTGTCGCGCAAGGAAGTGCAGATGGGCCAGGTGCAGCAGACGCGCGCGCGCCACGTGCTGCTGCGCACCTCGCCGCAGCTGACCGCCGAGGTGGCAGCGCGCCGGCTCGTGGAGTACCGGCGCCAGATCGAGGCCGGCACCAAGACCTTCGAGGCCATCGCGCGCGAGTTCAGCGAAGACGGCTCGGCCGCGGCCGGCGGCGACCTGGGCTGGGCATCGCCCGGCGTGATGGTTCCCGAGTTCGAACAGGCGATGAACGCGCTGGCCATCAACGGTCTCTCGGACCCCGTGGTCTCGCGCTTTGGCGTGCACCTGATCCAGGTGCTGGAGCGTCGCGAACAGGCGGTGGAGCTGAAGCAGCTGCGCGAGCAGGCGCGCAACGTGCTGCGCGAGCAGCGCTTCGACCAGGCCTACACCGATTGGACGAAAGAACTGCGCTCGCGCGCCTACGTCGAGTATCGCGAGCCGCCCCTGTGAGCCACGTCGCCCGGAAGCGCTTCGGGCAGCACTTCCTGACCGACGACGCGGTCATTGACGACATCGTCCGCGTGATCAACCCGCTGCCCGGGCAGGCGCTGGTGGAAATCGGTCCTGGCCTGGGCGCGATGACCTTTCCGCTGCTGCAGCGCTGCCAGGCGCTCACCGTCATCGAACTCGACCGTGACCTGGCGGCACGCTTGCGCAAACGGCCGGGGCTGGCGGTGATCGAAGCCGATGTGCTGAATGTCGACTTCGCTGCACTGGCCGCCACGGCTGGGCAAAAGCTGCGGGTCGTCGGAAACCTGCCCTACAACATCAGCACGCCCATCCTCTTTCACCTGCTGGGCGTGTGCGGCCAGGTGCAGGACCAGCACTTCATGCTGCAGAAGGAAGTGGTGGACCGCATGGCCGCCGTGCCGGGCAGCAAGGACTACGGCCGCTTGACCGTGATGCTGCAGTGGCGCTACCAGATCGAGAACGTGCTGGACGTGCCGCCCGAGGCCTTCGACCCACCGCCGCGGGTGAATTCGGCCATTGTGCGCATGGAGCCGCTGCCCGCCGACGACAGCATCGATGGCGCCCGCCTCGGGGCGCTGGTGGCGGTGGCCTTCTCGCAGCGGCGCAAGATCCTGCGCGGCACGCTGGGGCGCTGGATCGAGCAGCAGGGCCTGGAGGTCGACTTCGACCTGCAGCGCCGCGCCGAGGAGGTGCCGGTGGCCGAATTTCTGGCGCTGGCCCGGGCAACACCAGCCACCCGGTCATGAGAAAGGGCTCCGTGAGGAGCCCTTTCGCGTACCGCTTGAAGACGCTTGCCTAGGCTGCGCTCAGCCAGGCAGCGGTGTCGAACGCACTGCTCATCATCGGCATGTTCATGCCGAAGTTCGGATTGGTGCCGTTCTTCGGCACGACCTTGACGGCCGGCTTGACCGTAGCTGCTGCGGGGGCCACCTCAGTAGCCCGCTCCCATGACCCTGTTTCTTGGGAGCGGGCTACTGAAAAGAATAGAAGCACCTGAAGGGTATTCGTCGTTCCCCCCAGAACTCCGCGGCGTCCCGGAACACCTCCAGCAGCTGCTCACGCGCTTCGCGGTCGAAACGCGGGTTGTCGGGCAGTTGCTCCAGCACCACGACGAAGCCCGGCTGCTGGCCGGCCTTGTGCACGAGGTCGGTCATGCAGTCGTACAGCGCGTCGAGGTTCTTGCCGAAGTGCGCAGGGAAGGTGAAGGCTTCGGCGATGCCTTCCAACACCTCCTGCTTCGACTGCGCAGACGCCAAGTTGGCGTAGAGGAAATGCTGGCCTGCCTTGTCGGCAGCCTGCATCAAGTCGTCGACACGGTAGGCCCGGATGGCCTGCACGATGTTCGAGCGGATGGTCTGCAACTCCATGGTCGCGATCCTCCTGGGCAATGGCGATGAGGTTTGAGAAACGAGGCTACCGGCGTTCATGGGGCGATGCGTTTGAAACTCGCGTAATGGTCGGCGGTGTAGTAACAGGCTTCGGGCCGTGTGGGCGGTTCGCCACCGCACACAATGCGCCGGGCGCCGCGGTTGCGGGCGCCGGGTGTCTTGACCGTGTACTCGCGGTAATGGCCCCGCGGGTGCATGGGCAGCAGGCGTTCGCGGTTGCCGAACACGGTGCCGTCCTTCGAATAGGGAAACGGGCCACCCGCCAGGATGAGCCGGTGCGTGGCTTGTGCTTCCGGGGGCAGGCTAGCCAGCGCGACGGGCGTCACGCCAGACGCCTGGCCGGGCGCGTTCTCCGTGGTGCGCGCCATGGCACCTGGAGACAAGCCACCGGCCGCCAAGCCGGCCGCTACCACGACGGCAGCACCCCACTTGTGCAACGCTCGCCGCAGCTGACTGCCCGACGAGACTGAACCGGTCCGAAGCACGGGTTAACCCTGAATAATCAAACCAGGATGCTACCCGAACCCCCCTAAAAACTCAAGCTGCTGCCCAATAATGGGGCAGCCCTGTAGGGTCGTTAGTGGGTGCCTACATGCTGCGCGGCGCTGAAACGGCGCTTCGCCGGCGTCAGGCCGCGGCCTGACCGCTGCAATCGGCCTCGGCGTCGGCCACGGTCAGCGCGGTCATGTTCACGATGCGGCGCACCGTGGCGGACGGCGTCAGCACGTGCACGGGCTTGTCCGCGCCCAGCAGCACCGGACCGATGGCGATGCCACCGCCGGCGGCCGTCTTCAACAGGTTGTAGGCGATGTTGGCGGCGTCGATGTTGGGCAGCACCAGCAGGTTGGCTTCGCCGTGCAGGGTGCTGTTGGGCATCAGCTTGGCGCGCGCCACGGGGTCGAGGGCCAGGTCGCCGTGCATCTCGCCGTCCACCTCCAGCCAGGGCGCCTGTTCGCGCAGCAGCGCCAGCGTGCGGCGCATCTTCACGGCACTGGCGCTGTCGCTGGAGCCGAAGTTGGAATGGCTCAGCAGTGCGGCCTTGGGCTCGATGCCGAAGCGCCGGATCTCCTCGGCCGCCATCACGGTGATCTCGCACAGCTCCTCGGCGCTGGGGTCGGCGTTGACGTGGGTGTCGACGAGGAAGACCTGACGGCCGGGCAGCATCAGCCCGTTCATGCAGGCGTAGACCTGCACGTCTTGCGGCGTGCTGGGGCTGCCGCCCTGGCGCTTGCCGATGACCTGGTCGATGTAATGCAGGTGCTGCGCGGTGGTGTTCCAGGTGCCGCACAGCATGCCGTCGACCTCGCCCTTCTTCAGCAGCATCGCGCCGATCAGGGTGAGCCGGCGGCGCATCTCGATCTTGGCCATCTGCACGCTGACGCCCTTGCGTTCGGTCATGCGGTGGTAGGTCTGCCAGAAGTCGCGATAACGCTCGTCCTGCTCGACGTTGACGATGTCGTAGTCCAGCCCTTCCTGCAGGCGCAGGCCGAACTTCTCGATGCGCTGCGCAATCACCGCCGGCCGGCCGATGAGCGTGGGCCGCACCAGGCCTTCGTCCACCACCACCTGCACGGCACGCAACACGCGCTCTTCTTCACCCTCGGCATAGGCCACGCGCTTGTGCGTGGCGCGCTTGGCGGCCTGGAAGATGGGCTTCATCGTCGTGCCCGAGGCGTAGACGAAGCCCTTCAGCTTCTCACGGTAGGCGTCCATGTCCGCGATGGGCCGCTGCGCCACGCCGGACTCGACCGCCGCCTGCGCCACCGCTGGCGCAATCATCATCATCAGCCGGTGGTCGAAGGGCTTGGGGATCAGGTACTCGGGCCCGAAGCTGAGCGTGGCACCGGCGTAGGCGGCAGCCACCACTTCGCTCTGCTCGGCCTGCGCGAGATCGGCGATGGCATGCACCGCGGCGATTTCCATCGCGTCGGTCACCGTCGTCGCGCCGCAATCGAGCGCGCCGCGGAAGATGTACGGGAAGCACAGGACGTTGTTGACCTGGTTCGGGTGGTCGGTACGCCCGGTGGCCACGATGGCGTCGGGGCGCACCGCCTTGGCCTCGGCCGGGTTGATCTCGGGCGTGGGGTTGGCCAGCGCAAAGATCAGCGGCTGCGGCGCCATCTTCACCAGCATCTCGGGCTTCAAGACGCCGGCGGCGGAGAGGCCCAGGAAGACATCCGCACCTTCCACCACGTCGGCCAGCTTGCGCGCCGAGGTCGGCTGGGCGTAGATGATCTTGTCCTCGTCCATCAGCTCGGTGCGGCCCTGGTAGACCACGCCGGCCAGGTCCGTCACCCAGATGTTCTCTCTCCGCACGCCCAGCTTCACCAGCAGGCCCAGGCAGGCCAGCGCGGCGGCACCGGCGCCGCTGGTGACGAGCTTGATCTCGCCAATGTTCTTGCCCACCACCTTCAGCGCGTTCAGCAGCGCCGCGCCGACGACGATGGCGGTGCCGTGCTGGTCGTCGTGGAAGACGGGGATCTTCATGCGCTCGCGCAGCTTGCGCTCGACGTAGAAGCAGTCGGGCGCCTTGATGTCTTCGAGGTTGATGCCGCCGAAGGTGGGCTCCAGCGCGGCGATCACGTCCACCAGCTTGTCGAGGTTCTTCTCGTTGATCTCGAGGTCGAAGACGTCGATGCCGGCGAACTTCTTGAACAGCACCGCCTTGCCTTCCATCACCGGCTTGGAAGCCAGCGGCCCGATGTCGCCCAGGCCCAGCACCGCGGTGCCGTTGGTGACCACCGCCACCAGGTTGCCGCGCGCGGTGTAGCGGAAGGCGTTCAGCGGGTCTTCAACGATCGCTTCGCACGCAAACGCCACGCCGGGGCTGTAGGCCAGCGCCAGGTCGCGCTGGTTGATCATCTGCTTGGTGGCGCTGATGGCCAGCTTGCCCGGCGTCGGAAACTCGTGGTACTCCAGCGCAGCCTGCTTCAGCTCGGCCACCTTTTCTGCGGCCTTTTCTGCGGCTTTCTCCGCAGCTTTTTGTTCTGGGCTGGACATCGCGTGCGTCTCCTAAAGCTAGCTGCCGACAACGCCAGGCCGACGACACTAGCGGGCGCGAATTGTAGGAGCGCGATGCGGGCACTGCCCGCGTGAGGGGCCATGCGCAAAACTGCGTAGTCGGCTGTGCCCGAACGCAGCGAGCATCACGCTCAAGCTGCAGGCAGACTGTGCCCAAGGCCACCACCGCGAGATGAGCACACCACCCACCTCCCACACACCGCCGGCCGCACCCTGGCCGACGCCAGCTCGCCCCCACCGCCTGCGGCGTGCGGCGCTGTGGGGCGCGCTGGTGGCCTTGCTGCTGGTGGCGCAGAGCCTGCTGGTGGCGTTGACGCTGAACTACGAGAACGTACGCGCCCAGGACGATGCCGACGGCGTGGCCACCGAAGCCTCCGCCGAGGTCCGGCGCGAGATGCTGGGACTGGCGCAGAGCCTGCAAACCCTGGCCTGGATGGCAGGGACACCCGGCGAAACACGCGCGGCGGCCGAGGCCTTGCTGCGCACGCGCAGCGCGCTCAAGCGCCTGGAATGGCGCAGCCCGGCGCTGGCCATCAGCGAAGCCGTCGACACGCCGTTTGCGCCGCGCCTGTTCGGCAACCTGCCGCGCCAAGACCAGCAGCTCGACGCCGAACTGGCTTGCAATGCCGCGCGGCGCAGCGCCGCGCCGGTTTTTTCGCGCAGCTACTTCGTGCCGCTGACCGATGGCCTGGGCCTGGAGACCATCGACCTGTGCGTGCCGCGGCAGCAAGGCGGCCGCGAAGCCGGCTTCCTGGTGGGCAGCTTTGCCCTGGCCGACATCCTGGAAGCGTCGATCAACGCGCGCAACCTGCGCCGTCACGAGATCAGCTTCGTCGAAGGCGATGGCACGCGGCTGGCGCGCGCCGGCGTGCCGCGCGGCGCCGGCGTGTTTGCGGCCGAGCGTGTGGTCGACCTGCCCGGCGCCACCTTGCAGCTGCGCGCCGACAGCGGCACCGGCCGGCCCAGCCTCATTCCGAACCTGACCACGGCCCTGGTGCTGGGCCTGTCCATCGCGCTCTTCGGGCTGCTGCTGCTGCTGGCGCGCGACGTGCGCCGCCGCGCGTTTATCGAAGCCGCGCTGGCCGAGGCCCTGGCCTTTCGCAAGGCCATGGAAGACTCCCTGTCGACGGGGCTGCGCGCACGCGATCTGAGCGGCGTCATCACCTACGTGAACCCGGCCTTCTGCGCGATGGTGGGCTACAGCGCCGAAGAACTGCTCACCGCGCCGGCCGAACCCGAGGAGGGCCAGCCGCCGCCCTACACGCACCCCTTCATTCCACCGTATTGGCCCCCCGAATTCACCCCGCAGTACCAGCAACGCCAGCGGCTGCGCCTGCGCCGCGCTGCCAGCGACGCGCGCGACCCGCGCGAGGGCTGGGAAACCGTCTTCATGCGCAAGGGCGGTGAACGCTTCCCGGTGATGATCTACGAGGCCCCGCTGGTGGACGGCACCGGCCGCCACACCGGCTGGATGAGCGCGGTGGTCGACCTGAGCGCACAGCGGCGCGTGGAAGAACTCTCGCGCCAGCAGCAAGACCGCCTGCAAGCCACGGCCCGTCTGGCCACGGTGGGCGAAATGGCCAGCCTGTTGAGCCACGAGCTGAACCAGCCGCTCGCAGCCATTGCCAGCTATGCCAGCGGATCGCTGAACCTGATGGGCGACGCACAGATGCGGGCCGACCCCGACACACCCGGTCTCTTGAAGGGCGCGCTGGAACGCATTGCCGAACAGGCCGAACGCGCCGGCCGCGTCATCAAGAGCGTGCACGACTTCGTGCGCCGTCGCGAACAGCTGCACGAGAACCTGCCCGCCGAGCGCCTGTTCGAAGCGGTGCTGCCGCTGGCGCGGCTGCAGGCGCGCAAGAGCGGCACGCGCATCGAGCTCGACCTGCCGCCGGCGGGCGACGCCCACACGCCTGCCAAGCCGCCGCGCGTGCGCTGCGACCGCACGATGGTCGAGCAGGTGCTGTTGAACCTGGCGCGCAACGGCATCCAGGCCATGGAGGGCCACACGCCCGCGGCTGAACGCGTGCTGACACTGCGTGTGCGCCAGGGCCACCCACGCTGGGTGACGCTGTCGGTCATCGATGCCGGCCCCGGCATCACGCCCGATGTCGCGGCGCGCCTCTTCACGCCTTTCTTCACCACCAAGCCCGAGGGCATGGGCCTGGGCCTGAGCCTGTGCCGCACCGTCATCGAACAACACGGCGGCGCGCTCGACCATGGCCCCGGCCCGGGCGGCTGCGGCACCGAGTTCCGCTTCACCTTGCCCGCCTCGGCCACGGCCGAGCCACCAGAAACCGGCGAAACTTCGGCCTCCACGGCCTCGGCCGGAACCTGAAACCTCAGCCCCCTTGACGCTGCAGCTCGACCCCTCGCTGGGCCTACCGGTCGTCTACCTCGTTGACGACGAAGACGTCGTGCGCGACGCGCTGGCGTGGCTGCTGCGCTCGCGGCGCCTGCTGTCGGAGGGCTACGCCAGCGCCGAGGCCTTCGAAGAGTTTCTGAGCCAGCGCAGCGCACCCTGGCCCAGCGCACCGTCCTGCCTGGTGCTGGACGTGCGCATGCCCGGCACCAGCGGGCTGGTGCTGTTCGATGCCCTGGTGCAGCGCGGCCTGCTGCCGACATTGCCGGTGATCTTTCTCACCGGCCATGGCGACGTGCCCACCGCGGTGGCGGCCGTGAAGCGCGGCGCCTTCGACTTCGTCGAGAAGCCGTTTTCGAACAACGCGCTGGTGGACCGTGTCGAGCAGGCCCTGCAGCTCAGCGCCGAAGCGCTGCTGGCGCGCCGCGGGCTGGACGGCACGGCGCGCGCGCTGGCCGAGCTGACCGAGCGCGAGCGCGAGGTCGCGCGCCTGGTCATGGCCGGCCGGCCGAACAAGCTGATTGCCGATGAACTGCAGATCAGCGTGCGCACGGTGGAAGTGCACCGCGCACGTGTCTTCGAGAAGATGAACGTGAAGTCGGCGGTGGAGCTGGCCAACCTGCTGCGCGAGCCGCCGCCCGGGCGGCATTGACGATGGGCGAGTTCGAACTCATCGCCCGCCACTTCACGCGGCCCGGGCGCCCGGCCAGCGCCGCACTGGCGTTGGGTGTCGGCGACGACTGCGCGCTGCTGCAGCCCGCGCCAGGCCAGCAGCTGGCCATCAGCACCGACATGCTGGTGGAAGGCCGGCATTTCCTGTCCACCGTCGCGCCCGAACGCCTGGGTCACAAGGCGCTGGCAGTGAACCTGTCCGACCTCGCGGCCTGTGGCGCCGAACCGCTGGGCTGCACGCTGGCGCTGGCCCTGCCGCGCGCCGACGAGAGCTTCGTTGCACCCTTTGCGCGCGGCCTCTTTACGCTGGCCGATGCCCACGGCATCGAGCTCGTGGGCGGCGACACCACCGCGGGGCCGCTGAACATCTGCATCACCGTCTTCGGCCAGGTGCCGGTGGGCCAGGCCCTGCTGCGCAGCGGCGCTCAGGTGGGCGACGAGCTTTGGGTGAGCGGCAGCACGCTGGGCGATGCACGCCTGGCGCTGGAGGTCTTCCGCGGCACGCAGGCGCTGCCGGGCGCGGCCTTCGAGGCGGTGCGCCATGCGATGGAAATGCCGCAACCGAGGGTGGCGCTGGGCCTGGCGCTGCGCGGCCTGGCCACGAGTGCCATCGACATCAGCGACGGCCTGCTCGGCGACTTGGCCCATGTGCTGCGGCGCTCGGGCGTGGGCGTCACGGTGCAGGCAGATGCCGTGCCGCGCAGCGCCGTGATGGCCACCATGCCGCTGGCGCTGCAGCAGCTGTGCCTGCTGGCCGGTGGCGACGACTACGAACTGCTGTTCACCGCACCGGCCGCCCGCCACGGCGCCGTACTGGCCGCCGGCGAGAAGGCCGGCGTGGCCGTCACGCACTGCGGCCACATCGAGGCCGAGCCCGGCCTGCGCGTGGTGGACGCGGCCGGCCGCGCCGTGGCCACGCCGTGGCGCAGCTTCGACCACTTCGCCTGAAGCCCGCGCATGAACGCCATCGCCAGGCCCACGGCCGCCTTCATGCTGCGCCACCCCGCGCGCTGGCTGGCGCTGGGCTTCGGCAGCGGCCTGTCGCCCAAAGCGCCAGGCACAGTGGGCACGCTGTGGGCGTGGCTGAGTTTTCTGGTGCTGTCGCAGTGGCTGTCGTCGGCGCAATGGGGCCTGGTCATCGCCGCCGGCCTGGTGCTCGGCCTCTGGGCCTGCACGCTGACGGCGCAGCACCTGCAGGTGGCCGACCCCGGCGCCATCGTCTGGGACGAGATCGTGGCGTTCTGGATCGTGCTGTGGCTGCTGACGCCCGCGCCGTGGTGGGCGCAACTGGCGGCCTTCGCGCTCTTCCGCTTCTTTGACGCCGCCAAACCCGGCCCCGTGGGCTGGGCAGACCGCCGCTACAAGCTGCGGCCCGGGCAGGCCATCGGCTGGCGCCAGGGCTTCGGCATCTTGTTCGACGATCTCGTGGCGGCCCTGTGCACGCTGCTCTTCATTGCGGTGGCAATACGGCTGTGGAATTCCTGAATCTTCAGACGCCGCTTCATGACCTGGCCACCGCACTGCGCCAGCGCGGCTGGCGTCTGGCCACCGCAGAAAGCTGCACGGGCGGCTTGATCGCCGCAACCTGCACCTCGCTGGCCGGCAGCAGTGATTGGTTCGAGCGTGGTTTCGTGACCTACAGCAACGAGGCCAAGACCACGATGCTGGGCGTGCCCGCGGCGCTGATCGCGGTGCATGGCGCCGTCAGCGAAGCCGTGGCGCGGGCGATGGTGCAAGGCGCGCTGCAGCGCGCGCCGGTGCAGCTGGCCGTGGCCGTGACCGGCATTGCCGGGCCCGGCGGCGCGGTGCCGGGCAAGCCCGTGGGCACCGTGTGGCTGGCCTGGGGCACGGCCGAGGATGTGCGGGCGGAAAGGCTGCAACTGCCCGGCGACCGTGGCGCCGTGCGCGAGGCCACGGTGGCCGCGGCGATTCATCGGCTGCAGGAGGCCGCGGCGTGAAGGTGTTGCTCAGCGGCAGCTTCGACCCCGGCGAAGAAGCGCAGTGGCGCCAAGCCCTGGCGGCGGCACTGCCCGAGGCCGAGCTGCTGGGCGTCACCGCCGCGCGCGACTGCGCGCAGGAGGTGCTGGCCGCCGTCGTCGCCAACCCGCCACCCGGCAGCCTGCAAGGCCTGCCGCGCCTGAAGCTGATCCAGAGCCTGTGGGCCGGTGTCGACCGCCTGCTGGCCGACGACACGCTGCCGCCCGATGTGCCACTGGCACGCATGGTCGACCCAGCAATGAACGCGGCGATGGCCGAGACCGCGCTGTGGGCGGTGCTGGCGCTGCACCGAGGCTTTTTCCGCTACGCGCAGCAGCAGCGTGCCGCGCAGTGGTTGCCGCTGCCGCAGTGCCGTGCCAATGAAGTGCCGGTGCTGGTGCTGGGCCAGGGCCAGATGGGTCGCACAGCAGCCGCGCGCATCGCGCAGATGGGCTACCCGGTCAAGGGCTGGCGACGCGACGGCCAAGCCCTGGCACCGCTGCTGGCACGCGCGCAGATCGTCATCAATTTGCTGCCGCTGACGCCCGACACACGCGGCCTGCTGGACGCGGGCTTCTTCGCGGCACTGCCGCGCGGCGCCGGCGTGGTGAACCTGGCGCGCGGCGCGCATGTGGCGGATGGCGACCTGCTGGCGGCGCTGGACACGGGCCACGTGGCCCACGCGGTGCTGGATGTCTTCCACACCGAGCCGCTGCCCGCCGAGCATC
>JANMMD010000232.1:0-22305 GCA_031372905.1 Betaproteobacteria bacterium | reverse complement strand
CACGAACCTGACGGTGGCACCCTTCACGGTGACGATAGGCTGCACGCGCACACCGAACAGCGGCACCGTGGCCGACGGCGCCACCACGATGGTTTTCTACCAGCTCGTGGCCACGGCCTGCAACGCGCCGGTGGGCGGTGCCTGCCCGGCCACAGGCACGCCGAGCGCCACCTACGTGGAGCGCCAGCTCAGCTGGACGATCGTGCGATGAAACGCCTGCCCAACTTTGATTGGCGCCGCCTGCGGCTGCTGCCAGCGTGGCTCGTGCTGTGCGCCGGCCTCTGCGTCGGCACGGTGGCCGAAGCGGCTCCGGCGCTGCTGGGCACACGCACGACGGCCGTCACTGCTGCGGCCACCACCAGCCTGACTATCAACCGGCCCACGACCAACGGCACGCGCGTTCTGCTGCTGGCACAGCTGTCGATTCGCGGCGGCACCGGAGTCACCATCACGCCGCCCGCGGGCTGGGCGCTCGTCAAGCGCATCGACAACGGCACCGTGGTGGCACTGGCGGTGTACAGCAAGTGGGCGGCCAACACAGCCACGGAGCCAGCCAACTACGCCTTCACCTTCACCAGCGGCCATGCGGCGGGCTCCATCGCCGCCTTCAGCGGCAGCGCGCCCGGCACGCCGATACCGGTGAGTGACGGCATCGAAGACAACACTGCCGGCACCACGCTGGCCACACCGGCCATTGCGCCGGCCATGGGCGACACGCTGCTCGTCGCCGTGTTCGGCAGTTCGAGCGCCAGCCGCTCGTATACGGCGCCCACCGGGATGACCGAGCGCACCGACATTGGCTCCAGCGGCACGACAAGCGGCACACGGCTGAGCATGAACACTCAGGTGCAGGCCGCCAGCGGCAGCACGGGCATCCGCACGACCACGGCCTCGGGCAGTGTCACCGGCTCGGCCATCCTGTTGGCGCTGGCGCCGGCCAAAGCACCGCCTTTCTACCTGCAGGCCACTGGCGTGCCGAGCAGCACGCTCAACCCGACGGTACCGACGGCAACGACTTTGGCCAACCACGACTCGCCGCGCGACGCCGACCCCGGCATCGTCATCGCCAAGGGCGGCAGCGGCGCGGCCGAATCCAACAGCACGCTGTACCAACGCTGGCTCAGCGACGGCCAGGGCATCGTGCTCAACGGCACCTTCCAGCTGCGCATGTGGTCGGCCATGAAAAACTTCAACACCGTCCTGGGCGCTAGCGTCACTGCCTACCTGCGCGACTGCGACGGCAGCGGCAACGGCTGCAGCACGCTGGCCACCAGCACGCTGACGCTGCCGAACTGGAGCGGCGGTGTGTCGGGCTGGACGCTGAAGACCTTCAGCTTCGGCGCCCTGAACCTCGAGGTCCTCGCCGGCCGCACGCTGGAGCTGAAGCTGATCGTCGGCGCCAGCAGTGGCGACAGCATGTGGTTTGCCTACGCCGCCGCTGCCCAAGCCAGTGTCATCGGCCCGCCGGTCTCGGCCGTGGACAACTACCAGGTCACCACCCCCAGCACCGGGCTGAGCTGCCTGCCCAGCACGGTCACCATCACCGCCTGCGCCGACAGCAGCAGCCCCTGCACCAACCCGGTGACCTCGATCAATGGCCAGACCGCAGCCCTGGCCACCAGCGCCGGCACCCTGGGAAGCCCCACCGTCACCTTCAACAGCAGCGGCGTGGCGACCACCACGCTCAGCGTGCCTCTGGCCAACGACGGCGACGTGGTCTCGGTCACGCTGGGCACCACGAGCACGGCTGCCAACAGCGCCAGCCGCTGCTGCCCCGACGGCAGCAGCTGCGTGGTCGACCCCAGCTGCGACACCACCTTCAACAGCGCCGGCTTCGTCATCGCGGCCGCGTCGGGGGGTGTCGAAGCCACCGTGCCCACGCAAACGGCGGGCACGGCATCGGGCAGCTTCGTGCTGCGCGCGGTGCGCACCAACACCACCACCATGGCCTGCCAGGCCGCGCTGACGGGTGCCAATGCCGTCGACTGGGCCTACGAATGCAACGACCCCAGCACCTGCTCGGGCAGCAACCGCATGGTCATCAACGGCGGCACGCAGACCACGGTGCAGCGCAACAACGACACCAGTGTCAGCAGCTACACGTCGGTGCCCATGACCTTCGATGCCAACGGCAATGCGCCCTTCACCTTCACCTTCAACGACGTCGGGTTGAGCACCTTGTGGATGCGCAAGACCGTTGCCGGCGCACTGCTCGACGGCAACAGCAATGCCTTCGTCACACGCCCCGCCGGCTTCACCGTCACCGGCATCGCGCAGACAGCCGCGCCGAACACCGCCAACCCCGGCGCCACCACGGCCACCGGCGGACGCTTTGTGAAAGCGGGCGAAAGCTTCACCGCCGTCGTCACCGCCACCACAGCCACGGGCGCCGCAGCGCCCAACTTCGGCCGCGAAAGCAGCCCCGAGGGCGTGCGCCTGACGCCCACGCTGGTGCTGCCTGCAGGCGGCAGCAGCGGCAGCCTGAGCAACGGCGTCATCGCCGGCGGCAGCTTCACGAACGGCGTGGCGACAGTGACGAACCTGACCTTCAGCGAGGTCGGCATCGTGACGCTGACGCCGGCGGTGGCCGATGGCGATTACCTGGGCGCCGGCAACGTCACCGGCACCACCACCGGCAACGTCGGGCGCTTCGTGCCGGCGCGCTTTGCGCTGAGTGGCGCGGCGCTCACGCACCGCACGGCCCTGGCCGGCTCGCCGGCCTCGGCCTTCACCTACCTGGACGAGAACTTCAGCCTCGCGTTGACGCTGACGGCGCAGAACAGCGCCGGCCAGACCACCACCAACTACACGGGCGCCTTCGCGCGCTTCGACGCCACCGCCGCGGCCAGCTGGGGCCTGGCGGGCATCGCCGGCACGACCATCTTCTCGGGCGCCAGCGGGCGGCTCTCGCTGGGCACCGCCGCCGGCAGCTGGGCTGGCGGCGTGCTGAGCGGCGCCACGCTGAACGCTGCGGCCCTGCGCAGCAGCGCGCCCGACGGCCCCTTCGAGGCCGTCTTCGGCGTGGCGCCCACCGATGCCGACGGCACCCTGCTGGCCAGCTACGACCTCGACACCGACCTGCCCGCCAACGGTGCCGACCGCGCCACCGTGGCGACGGTGTCCTTGCGCTTCGGCCGCCTGCGCCTGCAGAACGCCATCGGCGCGGCCGACCGCAGCCTCGCGCTGCCACTGCGCGCAGAAATCTGGAACGGCAGTGCCTTTGCGCTGCAGTCCGCCGACAGCTGCAGCCGCGTGCCCACCTCCGCCGTGAATCTGGGCCGCCGCCGCGGCAGCCTGATTGCCAGCGACGTGGCACCCGCCGGCAGCGTGACGCTGGCCAGCGGTGCCGGCAAGCTGGTGCTGACCGCGCCCGGCGGCGGCCGCAGCGGCACGCTGGACGCCGCGCTCAGCCTGGGCGCCGCCACCGACACCGCCTGCCTCAGCCCGTGGACGCCCAGCCCGGCGGCCACTGCCGGCGCCGGCCTGGCCTCCTTGCGCGGCAACTGGTGCAGCGCGGCCTACGCGCACGACCCTGCCGCGCGCGCCACCTTCGGCCGCCAGCGCGGCAGTGGCAGCACCGTCTACCGGCGCGAAAACTTCTAGCCGGCCAGCGGGCCCGCACCGGCGCCACGCCGGTACCCCGGCCCGCACCGGATCTGGCTGGTTTTAGGCCTGCTCCTCGGGCTTTTGCGCGCGGCAGCGCTGCCTAACATCGAACTTGGTGGTGGTCATGGCGCCTGCATGTCGCAGCGCTCACCCTCCACCCTCAACCCCCATCCGCAAGCTCATGAAGTGGCCCTGGCAGCGCGACAACGGTGACGGTACGCTGGCTTTCAGCAGCAGTGACGACGGCCTGCGCTGGGCGCGCATCGAACGCCCCGGCGCGCCGGTGCAGGGCGGCCACGTCGAACGCGGCAGCGACAGCAACGCCGACTTCATACGCCGCCTGCGCGACGCCGTGCCCGCTTCCCGCCATGCCACTGCCGTGCTGCCGCTGCCCGCGGCGCAGTGGCTGCGCATCGACGCGCCCGCCGTGCGGCCCGAGGAGCTGCGCGCCGCCGCGCGCTGGCACATCAAGGAATACATCGAAGGCCCGCTCGACGAACTGACGCTGGACGTGATGGAGGTCGACGCCGAACCCACCCGTGCGGTCAAGCAGCTCTTCGTCGTGGCCGCGGCCAACCGCGTCATCCGCGGCACCACCGAATTGGCGCGCAGCGCTGGCTGGGAGCTCGGTGCCATCGACGTCGCCGAAACCGCGCAGCGCAACCTGCAGACCGCCGCGATGGCCGCCGCCGGCTTGGGCACGCGGGCCAGCGCAGCGCTGGTGGTGCACGGCACGCAGTGCCTGCTCAGCTTCTGCGCCGAAGGTGAACTCTTCGACACGCGGCGCCTGGAATGGGACGGCGCGGCCACCCCGCGCGCCGCCGCCGCGCCGGCCGCCCCGGCCGCCGACGCGCTGGAGATGGACTTCGTCGACTACGGCGCCGAAGACGCCGACGACCCCGGTCATGGCGCTGCTGGCGACGACCTGGCGCCGCGCATCGTCATCGAACTGCAACGCTCCTTCGACGTCTGGGAGCGCTCCTGGCCCGGTCGGCCGCTGGCCTGCCTGTGGGTCGAAGCCGGCACCAGCACCCCGGCGCTGGTCGAAACGCTGCGCCGCTCGCTGGGCCTGCGTGTCGAGGCGCTGGACGCCACCGCCCTGTTCCCCGGCTGGGCCCAGGCCTGCCC
The DNA here is from genome assembly GCA_031372905.1 of Betaproteobacteria bacterium. Lineage (GTDB taxonomy): Bacteria > Pseudomonadota > Gammaproteobacteria > Burkholderiales > Burkholderiaceae_C > Rubrivivax. The sequence continues at coordinate 17,571 of JANMMD010000232.1, read as the reverse complement.
CGACCCCGCGCTGCGCCAGACGCTGCTGCCGCTGCTGGGCGGGCTGCTGCGCACCTCGCCGCGCGCGGCCTGACGAACCCGAGCTGCCATGCCACGCCAGATCAACCTCTACAGCCCGAGCCTGCGCGAGCCGCAGCGGCACTTTGCACTGCGCTCGATGTTGCAGGCGCTGGCCGTCTTCGCGGTGGCGCTGGTGGCGTTGTGCGGCTGGGCGCTGTGGCGCACGGCGGGCCTGCAGCGCGACCTGGCGTCGGCCAACACCGCTTTCAGCGCCGAGCAGGAGCGCCTGGGCCGCAACCTGGCGGCCAAGCCCGCCAGCAACGACACCGCGGCGCTGAACCAGGAACTGGCGCAGGCGCAGCAGGCGCTGGCACGCCAGCGCAGCGAACTCGGCGCCCGGCGCGAGGCGGCAGCCGCCGTCGGCGCGCGCCCGGCGGCCTGGCTGCAGCTGCTGGCACGCAACACGCCGCCGGCGGTATGGCTGACCGGCGTGCGCAATGTCGGCACGCGCATCGAGATCGACGGCTACACGCTGAACCCCGAAGCGCTGCAGCCCTGGCTGGCCCAGGTCACCGCAGCGGCCCCTGCCGGCGCCCGCGAGCTGGGTGCCCTGGCCGTGCAGCGTGAAACCGCGCTGCCCGTGGGCGAGGCGTGGTCGTTCCGCCTCGTCAGCAACAACCCGGGTGCAGAGAGCGGGGGCAAGCCATGAGCGCCATCGACCAAAGCGCACTGGTGGTGCGCGCACGCACGCTGGCACGCCGTATCGATGCCCTGAGCCTGCGCGAACGCGTCATGCTGTTCGCCTCCGCGGTGGCCTTGCTCGCCGGCCTGGCCGACGCCCTCGTGCTGTCGCCCCAGTTCGCGCAGCACAAGGCGATGGTGCAGCGCATGCGCAGCCAGAACACCGAGCTCGCGGCGCTGCGCGAGCGTGTGGCACAGAGCGCAGCGCCGCTGAGTGCCGACGACAGCCCGCGCGGGCGTGCGCTGTCGGCGCTGCTTCTGGTGCGCGAAGAACAGGCCGGCCTGACGCGTCAACTCGAGGCACTGTCCCCCGCCCCCGACGCGCAAGCCAGTGCCGCACCGGGCGGCCCCAGCCAGGGCGACCTGCCGGCGCTGCTGCAACGCGTGCTGCGCCGCCACACCGGGCTGACGCTGCTGCAGCTGGCCACCGTGGCCGACGGCGGCGGCGAACGCACGCCGGGTGCCGAGCCGCGCGTTGCCGCGCAGGCGCTTGAAATCAAGCTGCAGGGCCCCTACGCCGGGCTGCAGCAATACCTTGCGGAGATCGAACGCAGCGTGCCGAACCAGCGCTTCGGCACCTGGGAGCTCGCCGCGCGCGAGGGCGTGCCAGTGCTCACGTTGCGCCTGAAACTCAACGGAGACGCGCGATGAAGCGACCCGGCATCCACTGGCTGGCAGCCCTGTTGCCGCTGGTGTGCGCACCGCCGCCGGCACAGGCCCAGCGCGACCCCACACAAGCCCCCGCCGTGGTGGGCACGCCCGCCCCGGCCGGCAGCGCACCGGCTGCCGCACGGGCGCTGCGCCAGCTGCTGGTGGTGGACGGCCGGCGCTATGTCGTCGACGGTTCGCGGCTGCGCGGCGTGGGCGACATGCTGGGCGGCGCACGCATAGAGATCATCGAAGACGCGGCCGTGGTGGTGCGCGACGCGGGCGGCACACGCCGCCTGCCCCTTTACGCAGGCGTCGTCAAACGCCCAGCCCCGCCGGCCCGGCCCGCCGCACCGAACAGCAGGTGAAGACCATGACCCGAATCCCTCCCCATCGCCTGGCCCCCGTGGCCCGGTTCGGCCTGTTCGGCCTGCCGGCAGCGCTGATGCTGCTGAGCGCCTGCGCGCCCATGGAACCGGTGCGCCACGACCGCGAAGCCGCCGCCGCCGCACTGCGCGCCGAGATGGCCGCTGCGGCGCCGCGCGCTGCACCCGTGGCGAGCACGGCCGCTGCCGCGGCTCCTGCTGATGCCGCCAGCGCTGCGGGTGCCCCCGCCGCCGCGCCTGCCAGGCCAGCAGCCGTTGCCGCCGAGCCGCGCTTCGACCTCATCGTCAACGGCGCCAGCACGCGCGATGTCTTTCTCTCGATGGTGGCCGACACGCCCTACAGCATGCTGCTGCACCCCGAGGTGGATGGCACGTTGTCGCTGACGCTGCGCGGCGTGACGCTGCGCGAAGCGCTGGAGTCGATCCGCGAGGTGCACGGCTTCGAATTCCGCATCGACGGCCGCCGCATCACCGTGCACCCGCCGCGCATGCAGACGCGCATCTTCACCGTCAACCACCTCAACACGCGGCGCCAGGGTCGCAGCGAGGTGCGCGTCTCCGGCGGCGGCGCACCGACCACCGCACCCGGCGGCGGCAGCAGTGGCAATGCTGGCAACGGCAGCCCGCCCGCCGGCGGCCAGAACGCCACCCGTCCCGACAGCAGCGAAGTCACCAGCACCAGCAACGCCGACTACTGGACCGAAGTCGTGGAGGTGCTGAAGGGCATCGTGGGCAACACCGGCGGCCGCCACGTCATCGTCAGCGCCCACGCCGGCACCATCGCCGTGCGCGGCATGCCCGAAGAACTGCGCCAGGTGCAGGCGTTTCTGCAGGCATCGCGCCTGGCCATCGAACGCCAGGTGATGCTGGAAGCCAAGATCATCGAGGTCGAGCTGCGCGACGGCCACCAGTCGGGCATCGACTGGTCCTACCTCGGCCGCGACGGCGCCATCGGCCAGGCCAGCGGCTATGCCGGCAACGCGCTGCTGGGCAACAACCGGGGCGTGCCCACCTTGCCCCAGGCCGTGGTGGGCCTGGTGGCCGAAACGCTGGGCGTGCCCACCGGCAGCGGCGGCACGCTCGGGCTGGCGCTGGCCAGCAAGGGCTTCCAGGCGGTGATGGGCTTCCTGGAGACGCATGGCGACGTGCAGGTGCTCTCCAGCCCGCGCATCGCCACGCTGAACAACCAGAAGGCGGTGCTGAAGGTCGGCGTGGACGAGTACTTCGTCACCAACGTCAGCGGCGGCAGCACGGCCAGCGGTACCAACACGGGCAACAACAACAACAACGGCGGCACCAGCCTGCCCTCGCTGACGCTGACGCCCTTCTTCAGCGGGGTGGCGCTGGACGTGACGCCGCAGATCGACGACACCGGCATGATCACGCTGCACGTGCGGCCTTCGGTCACGTCGGTGACCGAGAAGACGCGCCAGATCGACCTCGGCGCCATCGGCAACTACCGCCTGCCGCTGGCCAGCTCCAGCGTCAACGAAAGTGACACCGTGGTGCGCGTGCCCGACGGGCAGATCGTCGCCATCGGCGGCCTGATGCAGTCGGAATCGAGCCGCAGTGCCAGCGGCTTGCCGGGCGCGCAGGGCAGCGCGGCGACCAGCACGCTGTTCAGCAACAAGGCCACCGCCGGGCGCAAGAAGGAACTGGTGGTGCTGATCCGCCCGACCATCATCCACGACAGCGAGGACTGGGAACGCACCACCGCGCAGGCCCTGGGCCAGCTGGACCCGCGCGAGCCGCGGCGCGTCATCACCGTGGCGCCTGCCGGCGCAACGGCCGCGGTGCCAGCGGCAGCAGCAACCGCGTACCCCGTGCTGCCGGTGCCACCACCACCGGCGCCGGCCGCACCTGCGCCTTCCGCCGCGGCGCCGCTGGCCAGCGTGCCAGGCGCCACGCTGGCCGAAAGCGCTGCAGACACGACACCGAGCACCAAGCCGCCCCAGAGCAAGACCGCCAAGACCAGCCGGACGGGCAAGGCCAAGGCCGGTAGGGCCAGCGGCATCGCGGCACGGGCTCGCCCGGCGCTCAAGCTCGCCACGCCGACACCGCCGCCGGCCGCGCCCGCGGTGGCGGCCCCACCCACGGTGGCCGCCGCGGCGCCCAGCACCTTGCTGGCGCGGCTGTGGCCCGCACGGTGGTGATGCGACGCTGATAGAGATCTCCATGCCGACGACCGCCATGCCCCCAGGAGTTGCCACCATGCCTGCCAGCGCTGTCGTTCAGGACACCGTCGCCTTCGAATTCAGCCTCTTTGCGTGGCCAACGCCGGAGCTGGCTGCCTACCCGGCGCCCAGCACGCCACTGGCGCCGCCGGCCTGCACGCTGGAAGGCATCAACGGCAAGCTCATCGAAGGACATCTGAGCCTCTTCGATACCGATCGCGGCGTGATGCAGCTGCGCATGCCCGGTCAGCGCAAGCCGCTGCCGCTGCGCATGGACCAGTTCCGCCGCCTGCAGCTGAGCGAAACGCTGCTGCCCGCCGACGCCGTGGCAGCCGCGCACGGCCTGCCGCGCCTGCCGTTCACGGTAGAAATGAAGGGCTGCCCGCCCTGGCAGGGGCAGACCGTGGGCCACCACGAAGAAAGCTGGGGCCTGTTCCTGTTCGAGCCGCTGGAAGGCGCAGCCGGCGAGGCGGGCGAACTGCGGCGCTGGTTCGTGCCGCGCGCGGCCTACCACCGCGCCGAAGTCGGCATGCGCATCGGCGCGGCGCTGATCGAACAGCACTCGGCCACGCCCGACCAGATCCGCGAGGCCTTGGCCGAGCAAGAAACGATGCGCGGCCGCAAGCTGGGCGACATGCTGGTGGTCAAACAGATCATCACGCCCGAGGAACTTGCCGCCGCCATCGAGGCCCAGGCGCGCATGCCCATGGTGCGCATCGGCGAAGCGCTCACGGCCCTGGGTTTCATCACCCAGGCGCAGCTCGACACAAGCCTGGTGCAGCAGCGCGAGGACCGCAGCGTGCCGCTGGGTGAACTGCTGGTGCGCAAGGGTCTGGTCACGCGTATCGACCTGCAGACCGCGCTGGCGCGCAAGATGGGCTATCCGCTGGTCGACGTGCTGCGCTTCCAGGCCGATGCCGAAGCGGTGGCGCGTGTGCCCTACCCGGTGGCGGTGCGTCTGTTGGCGCTGCCCTTGATGATGGCCTCGGGCCGCCTGGTGGCCGCGCTGGAAGACCCCAGTGACCGCCGCAAGATCGACGAACTGGAATTCGCCGCGCAATGCAAGGTGGTGCCCGTGCTGTCGCGCTCAGGCGTGCTGCTGGGCGCCATCGACCGTGCCTACGAGAAAATGGGCGCCGCCGAGTTCACACCCGGCCGCTACTTCGACCCCGAGAAGCCCCTCGAATTCGATGGCGGCGACGCCAGCAAGTTGCTGGCGTCGATGGAAAGGGTGGACGCGCGCATCGACGATGGCGACGACGACAAGGTGCTGGAGCAGAGCGACAACACGCTGGTGCGCCTGATCAACCAGATGATCCTGGAAGCGCACACGCAGGGCGTCTCTGACATTCACGTCGAATCCGCGCCCGGCCGCGAGAAGGTGCGCATCCGCTTCCGCAAGGACGGGCAGCTGCGCCCCTACCTGGAGCTGCCGCACACCTACCGCAGCGCGCTCATCGCACGCCTGAAGATCATGTGCGACCTCGACATCAGCGAGCGCCGCAAGCCGCAGGACGGCAAGATCAACTTTTCGAAGTTCGTGCAGGGCGTGAAGCTGGAACTGCGCGTGGCCACGATCCCGACGCAGAACAACCTGGAAGACGCGGTGCTGCGCCTCTTGACCAGCAGCAAGCCCCTGCCCTTGGACAAGCTGGGGCTGACGGCTGCGAACCTGCAACGGCTGCAGGCCGCCTCGCGCCGGCCCTACGGCATGCTGCTGTGCGTGGGCCCCACGGGCTCGGGCAAGACGACCACGCTGCACAGCGTGCTGGCCAGCATCAACACGCCCGAGCGCAAGATCTGGACCGCCGAAGATCCGGTGGAAATCACCCAGGCCGGCCTGCGCCAGGTGCAGGTGAACCCGCGCATCGACTGGACATTTGCCAAAGCACTGCGCGCCTTCCTGCGCGCCGACCCGGACGTCATCATGGTGGGCGAGATCCGCGACGGCGAAACCGCGCAGGTCGCCATCGAGGCCAGCCTCACCGGCCACCTGGTGATGAGCACCCTGCACACCAACAGCGCTCCCGAGACCGTGACGCGCCTGCTCGACATGGGCATGGACCCGTTCAACTTTGCCGACGCCTTGCTGGGTGTGCTGGCGCAGCGCCTGGTGCGCCGCCTGTGCACGCACTGCGGCACCAGCCGGCCGGCGACCAGCGAAGAAGAGGACGAGCTGCTGCACGACTACCTGCATGCCTTCGGCGATGAACACGAGATGCAGGCGCGCCCCGAGCCTGCAGACCTGATGGCCGACTGGCGCACGCGCTTCGGCAAGAACGGCAAGCTGATGCACTGCAGCGCCACAGGCTGCGAGAAGTGCGGCGGCACGGGCTTCCGCGGCCGCGCTGCGCTGCACGAACTGATGATGGTCAGCCGCGGCATGCGCCAGCTCATCCAGAGCGGCCAGCGTGCCGACGAACTGCAGCGCCTGGCCTTGAGCGAGGGCATGCGCACGCTGCGCCAGGACGGCATCGAGAAGGTGCTGGCCGGCCTGACGGTGATCGAGGAAGTGCGCGCGAATTCCTGAAGCCACAGCCGCGCCGCAACCAGGCAGCGGCGGGCCCTTCAAGGCAAGGGCGCCTTGGGCCCGCGGCTGTTGATGCGCGCGATGCCCGACGCGCTGCGCTGCACATTGGCGCTGCCCCAGTGGTCGACGGTACCCACGCCGGACACCGAGACCTGCAGCTCCTGCACCGCCCAGACCTTGACCTCGGCGATGCCGCTGACGCGCACGCGCGCACGCTGGGCCATCAGGTCTTCACCGCGAAACTCGCTGCGGCCCGACACCGAGACCGTCAGCTCGCCCACCTGGCCGGCCATCTGTCCGTCACCGGCGCCGGAAACGTGGAAGTTCAGCTGCTCGGCTTTCAGTTGGTCGAAGCGCGCCAGCCCCGACCCCGAGATGCTGATGTGCAGGCGAGCCAGGTGCACCGGCGCCGCGGCCAGCAGGTCGGCAGCACCCGAGATGTTCACGCGCTGCAGGTTGCGCGCGGTGACGTTGACGTTGACGCGCTTGTTGTTCCAAAACTTCCAGGTGCCGGCAGGGCGGATGATGAGCTGGCTGCCCCGCACTTCCAGGCTCAGCGCTTTCTGCGCTTCTTCGTCGCCTTCGACGAACACGGCGTCGGCATCGCCCTGGCGAAAACGCACATGCGCGGCGCCGCTGATCTCGATGGCATCGAAGTCGCCGGGCGTGTAGGCGCGGCCTTCGGCAGCCGGATTCGCGGCCACCGGCGCCACCACGGGCGGGGCCATCTGCGGGGCCGCCTGCGCGGCCACCCGCACGGGCAGCAGCAGGGCCAGGGCCAGGGCTGCGGAGACGGCGGTGAAGCGGGCCTTCATATCGAATCGGCCCTCAGTTGCTTGCTCACCTCGCGGCTGGCGGTGACGCGCGTGCCGTCACGCAGCTGCACGATGAACTGCGAGCTCTCGTCGGGGGTCATGGTCTCGACGAAGTCCAGGTTGACGATGCAGGCGCGGTTGACCTTCAGAAAGCGCCCGGGGTCCAGCCGCTTCTCGAAGCTGGTGATGGGCAGACGCACCAGGTAGCTGCGGCCCTTGCTGTGGATGGCCGTGTACTTGGTGTCCGAGCGCAGGTGTTCGATGGCGTCGATGTTCAGCGGGAAGATCTTGCCCTGGTCGCGCACCAGCACGCGCGTCAGCGGCTCGCTGCTGTCAGGCGCAGCGGCGCGTGCGGCGTCCTCCAGCGCGGGTGCGGCATCGTCACCGGCCACGTTGCCCAGCGCGTGCTGCACGGCTTCGACAAAACGCTCGTGGGCGAAGGGCTTGAGCAGGTAGTCCACCGCGTGCAGCTCGAAGGCGGCGAGCGCGTGTTCGTCATAGGCGGTGGTGAAGATCACCGCAGGCAGCGGTGCCGGCGGGTCCCCCGTGCGATCGGCCGCCAGCGCGCGCAGCACCTGCAGCCCCGTCAGGCCCGGCATCTGGATGTCCATCAGCACCAGCGCCGGCCGGTGTTGCCGAATCGCGGCCAGCGCGCTTTCGCCGTCGGCACAGGCGGCCACCAGTTCCAGCTGCGGCATGGCACGCACCCATTCGGCCAGGCCTTCGCGGGCCAGGGGTTCGTCTTCGGCGATGAGGGTCTTGCGTTTCATGTCAATTCGCTGTGCGGGATGAGGATCTCGACGCGGAAGCCGGCGCCGGGTGAAGACTGCACCGAGAGCTTCGCGAGGCCGCTGAAATCGAGTTCGAAGCGGCGGCGCAGCGCGCTCAGGCCGACACCACTGCCAGCGCTGCGGCCCGCGATGGGCGGCCAGCTGCAGCCCGCGCCGTCGTCGGCCACACGCAGCGCCAGGGTTTCGGGCCGGCCCGCCTGCGTCAGCTGCTGCGCCTCGATGCGCACGGTGCCGCCCGCCAGCTGCGGCGCGATGCCGTGCACGATGCTGTTTTCCACCAGCGGCTGCAGCGTCAGCGGCGGGATGGGCAGGACCACCGAGGCGGGGTAGATAAGCCATTCGACGAGCAGGCGTTGGCCAAGGCGCAGGGCTTCGAGCTCGAGGTAATCACGCACGAAGTCCAGCTCTTCCTGCAGCGTCACGCGGTCGGCGGCGCCGCGGCTGGTGTCGAGCACGTAACGCATCATGCGGCTGAAGCGCAGCAGCGTGGCCTCGGCGGCAGCGGGGTCGCGGCGCGTCAGCATCAGCAGCGAGTTCAGCGTGTTGAAGAGGAAATGCGGGTTCAGCTTGCCGCTGATGGCGGCCAGCTCGGCGCGCACCAGCGCCGCCTCGGCACGCGCGGCCGCCAGCGCCGCGCGGTGGGCGCTGCGCGTAGCCAGCGCGCCGCCGAAGCCCAGCACCAGGGCGACGTAGACGAACACGCCCCACATCGCACGCCACAGCACGCGCTGCTCGAACGTGGCCTGTGCATGCTCGGGGCCGAAAAACCACCAGGCCGCAGCGAAATCCAGCGCCTGCCAGCCCAGCACAAAGACCAGGGCGCCGGTCGCATGCCAAGCCAGTGCCGCCAGCAGGCCGGGTGCGCGCAGCGCGGCGCGGCGCGCCAGCAAGCGCGTCCAGGGCAGGCCCAGGCAGCCCAGCAGCATCGGTGGGCCGAGGTTCCACGTGGCCTCGTAGGCCCCTTCCAGCACACGCCAGCCATCGCGCTGCCCGCCGGTGCCGGCCATCGCGTACAGCGCCCAGCTCAAGGCGCACAGGCCGGCGTAGGCCAGCCACAGGCGGCGCTCGCCAGCAGCCTCCAAACCGGCGGCAGCGGAGGCGGTGGCAGCGGTGTCAGGCACGGGGGCTGGGCGGGGCATGGGCAGCATCCTAGGGCGCTGCCTGGCGCGGCGTGACACCGGGGTGACGAAGTGCGGGCGCCGGGTCACGAATGGTTGCATCGGCAGAAGGCCCTGACCCCGGCCACCCAGGCAAGCCCTCTTGTGGCGCTGCGGCGTGGGCGTTTATGGTTCCGGCTCGCGGCAGCTGACACGGGCTTGCTCCAATCTGGAGCACTCCCTTCGGCCGGCGCCACCGGCACCCGACCCCGCCCCATCGAAACCCGAGCACGGGTTCGCAGGAGACAGGCGATGCGCATGCAACACGACGGCCCGTCGCGGCCCGCCCTGCCCCGGCGCGCGGGCGATGCTTCCTACCGCCCCATCGCGGCCGGTTTGCAGCTGGGCACGGCGCATGTCCATGCCATCGTGCAGTCGCACGAGCGCTGCGTCGCCCTGGGCGTTTCGCGCATCGAGCGCCCCGACTTCACGCCGCTGGGCCGTGCCGACTTGGGCGTGGCCTTCCAGCGCAACCGCCGCCTGCACGAACAGGCCGCGCCGGTGATGGAGATGCTCTACGAGCAGATCATCAATTCGCAAAGCCTGGTGGCCTTGACCGACGCCACCGGCACCGTGCTGCACAGCATCGGCGACGATGAGTTCATGGGCCGCGCCAACAAGGTGGCCTTGAAGCCGGGCGTGAACTGGTCGGAGTCGACCAAGGGCACGAACGCGGTGGGCACGGCGCTGGTGGAAGAGGCACCCACGCTCGTGCATGCCGACGAGCACTACCTGCACGCCAACCACTTTCTCACCTGCTCGGCAGCGCCCATCCTCGACCCGCGCGGCAACATGCTGGGCGTGCTGGACGTGAGCGGCGACCACCGCAGCTACCACCCGCACACGATGGCGCTGGTGAGGATGTCGGCACGCATGATCGAGAACCGCTGGCTCACCGACAGCTGCCACCACGACGGCCGCAACGTCATGAGCCTGCACTTCCACAGCCGGCCCGAGTTCATCGGCACGCTGATGGAAGGCATCCTCGCGCTGAACGCCGACGGCAAGATCATCGGCGCCAACCGCAGCGCGCTGGAGCAGCTCGGCTGCAGCAACGCGGCGCTGCGCCAGCACAACCTGCACACTTTGCTGGGCAGTACGGTCGGCGCGATGGTCGACCGCTTTCGCAGCCCCTTGGCCCCGCCACTGGCGCTGCACCTGCCCGACGGCCGCGGCGTGCATGTGCTGGCGCGCTTCAACTGGCCGGTGTGGACGAAGCTGACCGACGCTGCTGGTGCGCTCCCTTCGGCCCCTTTGGCCCTGCCGCCCGAATCGACAGGTTCACCCGACTCGACAGCTGCCGCCGATTCAAGCGCTTCGACCCCGCCATCTGCCGAAGCGCGCGCGCCGCTGAGCCTGCCCGGAACTTCCGAACTCAAGGCGCTGCGCACCGGCAGTGCCACGATGGACGCCGTGATCGACAAGCTCGGCCGCGCGCTCGACAGCGGCCTGCCTGTCCTGCTGCTGGGCGACACCGGCACCGGCAAGGAGGTGCTGGCCCGGGCCCTGCATGCCGACTCCTCGCGCCGTGCGCAGCCCTTCGTCGCGGTGCACGGCGCCGGCCTGCCCGCAACCTTGCTCGAGGCCGAGCTCTTCGGCAGCCCGGCCGCGCCGGGCAAGGTCTTGGCAGCGCAGGGCGGCACGCTCTTCATTGACGAAGTGGGTGCGCTGCCGCTGCCGGTGCAGGTGCGCCTGCTGCGGCTGCTGCAGGAAGGCCAGATGCTGCCGGCTGGCAGCCGCGATGCGGTGGCGGTGGACGTGCGGCTGATTTGCGCCACGCAGCACCAGCTGCGCGAACACATCGCCGCCGGCGGTTTTCGAGAAGACCTTTTCTACCATCTGAGCGGCCTGGCGGTGCGTGTGCCGGCACTGCGCGAACGCAGCGACATCGCGGTGCTCGCGCGCCGCCTGCTCGATGCCGAGCCCGGCGGCCCGGCCTTGCGCCTGGCGCCCGATGTCAGCGCCCTGTTCCTGGCTTATCCGTGGCCGGGCAATGTGCGCCAGCTCCACCGCGTGCTGCGCAGTGCCAGCGTGATGGCCGCCGGAGCGGGCGTCATCACGCGCGCCCATCTGTCCGACGACTTCCTGGAAGACGCCGCCGCCAGCGCGACCATCTCGCCCCGCCTCGCCCCCGCAAACCGGGAGGAAGAGACCGCCGCGCTGCACGTACCGCAGTCGCTCGAAGACCTGGAGCTCGTGGCCATACGCCGCGCCGTGGAAGACGCCGGCGGCAACATCTCGATGGCCTCGCGCGCCTTGAGCATCAGCCGCAACACCATCTATCGCAAGCTGCGCTGGAAGCGGCCCGCCTGAGACGCCGGCGAGGGCGGCGAGGCCGGCGGGAGGACCGTTTCAAAAGGCGCGCTGCAGGCGCAGCGACAGCAGCGCGTTGCGCGGCGCGGCGGGCTCGTAGAAACGGCCGTTGGCATCGTTGACGATCACGCTGCCGGCGTAGGTCTTGTCAAGCAGGTTGTCCACACGCGCCAAGGCTTCCAGCATGTAGCCGGCTCCGAGATCGAAACGCTGCGTCCAGCGCAGGTTCAGCGTGCCCTGGCCGGGCGCGGCCTCGGTGTTGGTGTCGTTGGCATAGGTGCGGCTGCCGGCACGCCACTCCACGGCAAACCGACCGACCGCCCACTCGGGCGTCTGCAGTTCCGCCCAGAGGCTGCCGCGTTGCGTGCCGGCGATGCGGTTGCCGGCGGCCACCGGCACCGTGGGCGCGTTGCAGGGGATGCCGGCGCAGGCGAGGAAACCGTCTTCATAGCGGGCGCGCAGCAGCGTCAGCGACAGCGCCGTGCGCCAACCGCCGGGCAGCGCGGCAGCACCGGCCACTTCCAGCCCGCTGCGCGAGGTGCGGCCGACGTTCTGGAAGCTGCTGCGGCCGCCCGCGTTGGTCTGCACGCCGATCTCGTCCTGGGTGCGGATGCCGAAGACCGTGGTGTCCAGCTCCAGCGCCATGCCAGCGCCGTTGCCTCGCCACTTGCTGCCCACCTCGAACTGCTTGCTCTTCTGCCCGCGCAGGCCGCTGTTGAAGCCGGCGCTGCCATCCGGGCGGTAGGCCAGCTCGCCGAGCGTGGGTGACTCGAAACCGCGCGCCACGCTGGCGTGCAGCATCCAGGTCGGCGCCAGTGTCCAGCGCAGGCCGAGCACGGGGTTGTCGTAGCGGTAGCTGAGATCGCCGCTGTCGTCGCCGTTCGAGAGATAGCGGTCGCGCACCGACATCTCCACGCGCCCGCTGCGCAGGCCGGCGCTGAGCTGCAAGGCCGCCGCCAGCGGCGTGCTCATCTGCGCGTAGGCCTCCTGCGTCTTGGCGCGGTTGAGCTCATCACGGCGCAGGCGGCCCGTGACGCCCAGCTGCTGCGCCGTGCCCGTGCCGGTGAAGTTCTCGTAGCCCTGGCGGTCGTCCTTCTGCGCTTCCTGCACGAGGCCGGCGGCCAATTCGGTGTCACCCCATTGCCAGCGGCCGCGCAGGTCTGCGCCGCCGTAGTCGCGCTGGAAGTCGATGACGCCGCCGCCGTGCCGCGGCGCGGCCTGCGTGGCGGGCGCGATGGCCAGCCACTGCACCACCTGCCGGCTGCCCTGGTAGAGAGCCAGGCTGGTTTCGCGCAAGGCGCCGTCATCGAAGAGATGGCGCCAGCGCAAGCCGCCTTGCGTCTGCGCGATGGTCTTGCGGGTGTCGAACTGCGTGGCCTGCGGCGTGGTCTGGCGCGGGTTCTCGTTGAACTGCGCGCGGCTCAGGCCCAGCGGGTCGAGCGCGTTCTGTTCGTGGTGCGAGAGCAGCACGGTGACGCGGTCGTTGCTGCCGTTCCAGCCCAGGCGTGCCTGCGCGAGCTTGCGCCGCGCTTCGCTCTGCGGGCGGAAACCTTCCACGTCCACCTGGCTGGCCGATGCCTTCAGGTCGAAGCCCTGGCCGAGCGGTGCGGCCACGGCCACGCGGGCCTGGGTGAGGCCGAAACTGCCGACGTCCGCGGCGGCCTCAGCGCGGCCTTCGGTGGCCGGCGCCGTGACCAGCGCGATGACGCCGCCCGAGCTGTTGCCGTAGAGCGCCGAAAACGGACCGCGCAGCACTTCCACGCGCTGCGCGCCGGCGAGGTCGAAGTGCGCCACCTGGCCCTGGCCGTCGGGCATCGTGGCCGGGATGCCATCCGCATACAGCCGCACCCCGCGCACGCCGAAACCGGCGCGGGCGCCGAAGCCGCGGGCGCTGATCTGCAGGTCTTGCGCGTAGTTGTTGCGGTTGGCCACCACCAGACCGGGCACGCGCGCCAGCGCCTCGCTCAGATTGACCATCGGCCCCGCGCTACGCAGCTCGGCGGCGTCGATGCTGGTGATGGCGTAGGGCGCTTCCAGCAAGGCCGCTTCGCGCAGGCTGCCGGTGACGACGACGGTTTGCGCTGTGGCGGCTGGGGCTGGGGCTGGGGCTTGCGTCTGTGCAAGCGCGGCAGGCACTGCGCCAGCGGCGGCGACGAGCGCACAGAGGGCCAACGCCGGGTGATGGGATTGAAGGAGCATGGGGTCTCGGGGGTCGGGCCTCTGCGGCGAGGCCTCTTTGCTGGGCCCAGGGTTGTATGCCAAAACGGCGCCCGGTGCTGCGTGCGCAGGGCTTGTCCGATCAGGGTTTGCCGCAGGGAGCCAAGGCCGGGGCTCCTACCTAGCATGCCTCGAGCTTTGCACCGGGGTGGGCGTCACTCACGCCCGCCGGTGCGTCCCATGCCACCCTCGGAGGATCTTCCATGAGCACCTTGACGTTGACCGTCAACGGCCAGTCCGTGACGCGCGATGTGCAACCCGCCACCTTGCTGGTGCACTTTCTGCGCGAAGAGCTTCGCCTCACCGGCACCCACATGGGCTGCGACACCGGCCAGTGCGGCGCCTGCACCGTGCACGTGGACGGGCGCGCGATGAAGTCGTGCTCCATGCTGGCGGCGCACGCCGGCGGCCATGCCGTGACCACCATCGAAGGCGTGACCGCCAGCGACGGCGCCATGCACCCGATGCAGACCGCCTTCAACCAATGCCACGGCCTGCAGTGCGGTTTCTGCACCCCGGGCATGGTGATGAGCGCCATCGACCTGGTGAAGAACCACGACCACAGCAGCGAAGCCAAGATCCGCGAAGGCCTGGAAGGCAACTTCTGCCGCTGCACGGGCTACCAGAACATCGTCAAGGCCGTGCAGCAAGGTGCTGCCGCCATGACCGCCACCGCTTGATTCAGGAGCAGTACCCATGAACGCAAGACAAGGTTTCATCGGCCAGAGCGTGGTGCGCCGCGAGGACCACCGCTTCCTCACCGGCAACGGCCAGTACACCGACGACATCACGCTGCACGGCCAGACCTACGGCGTCTTCCTGCGCAGCCCGCATGCGCACGCGACGATCACGAAGCTGGACACCACGGCCGCGGCGAAAGCACCCGGCGTGTTGGGCATCTTCACGGGTGAGCATTTCAAGGCCGTCGGCGGCCTGCCCTGCGGCTGGCTCATCAACAACATCGACGGCACGCCGATGAAGGAGCCCAAGCACCCCGTCATCGCCGACGGCAAGGTGCGCTACGTGGGCGACCGTGTCGCCCTGGTGGTGGCCGAGACGCAGGAGCAGGCGCGCGCCGCCACGCAGCTGATCGACGTGGAGTACGACGTGCTGCCGGCCTTCATCGACATGGCTCAGGCGCCCAAGGCCGGCGCCGCGCTGCATGCCGAATCGCCCGACAACCGCTGCTACCAGTGGCAGATCGGCGATGCCGCGGGCACCGAAGAGGCGCTGAAGAACGCCGCCCACGTCATCACCCTGAGCTTCCGCAACAACCGCCTGGTGCCCAACGCCATCGAGCCGCGCGCGGCCAATGCCGTCTACAACCCCAGCAGCGAGGAATACACGCTCTACGTCAGCAACCAGAACCCGCACGTCGAGCGGCTCTTGATGTGCGCCTTCGTGCTGGGCATCCCCGAGCACAAGATGCGCGTGGTGGCGCCCGACGTGGGTGGTGGCTTCGGCAGCAAGATCTTTCTCTACGGCGAAGAAACCGCGCTGGTGTGGGCCAGCAAGCAGATCAAGCGCCCCATCAAGTGGACGGCCGACCGCAGTGAGGCTTTCCTCTCAGACGCCCACGGCCGCGACCACATCACCACCGCACAGCTGGCGCTGGACAAGGACCACAAGTTCATCGGCTTCAAGATCGACACCACGGCCAACCTGGGCGCTTACCTCAGCACCTTTGCCAGCGCGGTGCCCACCATCCTGTACGCCACGCTGCTGGCCGGGCAGTACGCCACGCCCAAGATCAGCTGCACGGTGACAGCGATGTTCACCAACACTGCGCCGGTGGACGCCTACCGCCGCGCCGGCGGGCCCGAGGCCACCTACACGGTGGAGCGCATCGTCGAGACCGCCGCACGGGAACTCGGCGTCGACCCCGGCGAGCTGCGCCGCAAGAACTTCATCCGCAGCTTCCCCTACGCCACGCCCGTGGGCCTGACCTACGACATCGGCGACTACGACGCGACCATGAACCGCGCCGAAGAGCTGGCCGACGTGAAGGGCTTCGCGGCCCGCAAGGCCGCGAGTGAAGCCAAGGGCCTGAAGCGCGGCATCGGCTACAGCGCCTACATCGAGGCCTGCGGTATTGCGCCGAGCAGCGTCGCTGGCGCCCTGGGTGCGCGCGCCGGTCTGTTCGAGGCCGGCGAAGTGCGCGTGCACCCCACCGGCAAGGTCACCGTCTTCACCGGCAGCCACAGCCACGGCCAGGGCCACGAGACCACCTTCGCGCAGGTGGTGGCCGACAAGCTCGGCATCCCGCTGGAAGACATCACCATCGAACACGGTGACACCGGCAAGGTGCTGTTCGGCATGGGCACCTACGGTTCGCGCTCGCTCGCGGTGGGTGGCACGGCCATCGTGAAGGCGCTGGACAAGGTCATCGCCAAGGGCAAGAAGATCGCCGCACATTTGATGGAAGCCGCCGACACCGACGTGCTGTTCGAAGACGGCGTGTTCAAGGTCGCGGGCACCGACAAGAGCGTGCCGTTTGCCAGCGTCAGCTTGACGGCCTACGTGCCGCACAACTTCCCGCACGACAAGCTGGAGCCGGGCCTCAACGAAAACGCCTTCTACGACCCCAGCAACTTCACCTACCCCGCCGGCACCTACATCTGCGAGGTGGAGGTGGACCCCGCCACGGGCGTGGTGCGCGTCGACCGCTTCACCGCCTGCGACGACTTCGGCAACGTCATCAACCCGATGATCGTCGAAGGCCAGGTGCACGGCGGCCTGGCGCAAGGCATCGGGCAGGCGCTGCGCGAAGACTGCGTCTACGACCCCGAGAGCGGCCAGCTGCTCACCGGCAGCTACATGGACTACGCCATGCCGCGCGCCGACGACTTCTGCCAGTTCACGGTGGAAACCGTCAAGGGCACGCCCTGCACGCACAACCCGCTGGGCGTGAAGGGCTGCGGCGAGGCCGGCGCCATCGGCAGCCCGCCGGCGCTGATCAACGCCGTCTGCCACGCCATCGGCGTGAAGGACATGGTCATGCCGGCCAGCCCACACAATGTGTGGAAGGCCATCCAGGCCGCACGCTGAACTGCTGCAAGAAGGAGAACAAGACATGCAAGCTTTTGCCTACAGCACCCCCGTCAGCGTGGCCGACGCCGTGCGCGCTGCCGCCCAGGAAGACAGCAAGTACATGGCCGGCGGCCAGACGCTGCTGCAGTCGATGAAGCTGGGGCTGATCGCGCCCTTGGCGGTGATCGACCTGTCCACCCTCGCCGAGCTCAAGGGCATCTGCCTGGACGGCGGCAACGTCGTCATCGGCGCGGGCACCACGCACGCCGAAGTGGCGGCGTCGAAAGAGGTCCAGCAGGCCATTCCTGCGCTGGCCGACCTGGCCAGCCACATCGGCGACCGCCTGGTGCGCAACCGCGGCACGCTGGGCGGCAGCCTGGCCAACAACGACCCGGCGGCCTGCTACCCCGCGGCGGTGCTGGCGCTGGGCGCCACGGTGCACACCAACCAGCGCAAGATCGCCGCCGAGGACTTTTTTGCCGGCGTCTACACGACGTCGCTTCACGAGGGCGAAGTCATTACCGCGGTGAGCTTTCCGATCCCGGAAAAAGCGGGCTGGCAGAAGTTCAAGCAGCCGGCCAGCCGCTTCAGCCTGGTGGGCGTGTTCGTGGCAAAGGGGCCTTCGGGTGTGCGCGTCGCGGTAACGGGCGCCGGCGCCAACGGCGTCTTCCGCGCCACGGGCCTGGAAGCCAAGCTGGCCACGAACTACAGCGCCGCCGCACTGGCGGGCGCCTCCGTGCCCGCCGACGAACTCAACACCGACCTGCAT
>JANMMD010000217.1:0-14807 GCA_031372905.1 Betaproteobacteria bacterium | reverse complement strand
GCTACTGCGGGCAGATCAGCCTGGGCACCGGCGCCTTCATGGCCGTGGGGGCGTACGCGGCCTACAACTTCTTCGTGCGCGTTCCGGGCCTGCCGCTGATCGCGGCGCTGCTGCTGGGCGGCTTGTGTGCCACGGTGGTGGGTGTGCTCTTCGGCATCCCGTCGCTGCGCATCAAGGGCCTGTATCTCGCGGTGGCCACGCTGGCGGCGCAGTTCTTCACCGACTGGGCCTTCCTGCGCATCAGCTGGTTCACCAACAACTCACCCTCGGGTTCGGTGAACGTCTCGAACCTGAGCTTCTTCGGCCTGGTCATCGACACGCCGCTGTCGAAGTATTTGTTCTGCCTGGCTATCCTGGTGATTTTTGCGTGGCTGGCGAAGAACCTCGTGCGCGGCCACATCGGGCGCGAGTGGATGGCCATCCGCGACATGGACGTGGCCGCTGCCGTCATCGGCATCCGCCCGGTCTACGCCAAGCTCACGGCCTTTGCCGTCAGCAGCTTCATCGTCGGCGTGGCGGGTGGCCTCTGGGGCTTCGTGCACCTCGGGTCCTGGGAGCCCGCCGCCTTCAGCATCGACCGCAGTTTCCAGCTGCTCTTCATGATCATCATCGGCGGCCTGGGCTCGATCATGGGCGCGTTTTTCGGTGCCGCTTTCATCGTCATCCTGCCCATCTTTCTGAACCGCGCACTGCCGGCTTTCGGCAACCTGATCGGCTTTGAGATCAGCACCGCCGCGGTGGCGCACAGCGAGCTGATGATCTTCGGCGCGCTCATCGTTTTCTTTCTCATCAAGGAACCGCACGGCCTGGCGCGACTCTGGTCCACCGCCAAGGAAAAGATGCGGCTCTGGCCTTTCCCTCACTGAGCAACCGCTCTAAGACGTACGGAGACAAACATGAAGCTCACCACCCTGGCCCTGGCCGCCGCCCTGGCCGCCGGCAGCCTGTTCACCGCCTCGGCCGCGCTTGCGCAGGCCAAGGTGCAGTTCTTCCCCAGCCTGACCGGCCGCACCGGCCCGGTGGCGCCCAACGCCACGCCATTTGCCAACGGCTACGCCGACTACATGAAACTGGTGAACGCGCGCGGCGGCATCAACGGCGTGCAGACGCTGGTGGAGGAATGCGAAACCGCCTACGCCACCGACCGCGGCGTGGAGTGCTACGAGCGCCTGAAGGGCAAGAACGGCGGCGCGACGGTGTTCCAGCCGCTCTCCACCGGCATCACCTTTGCGCTGACCGAGAAGATCGCGGCCGACAAGATCCCGATGATCACCTCCGGCTACGGCCGCAGCGACAGCGCCGACGGCGGTGTCTTCAAGTGGAACTTCCCGCTCATCGGCCACTACTGGGTGGCCGGCGACACGGTGCTGCAGCACATCGCCAAGACGCAGGGCGGGTGGGACAAGCTCAAGGGCAAGAAGATCGCCGTGGTCTATCACGACAGCCCCTTCGGCAAGGAGCTGCTGCCCATCATTCAAGAGCGGCAGAAGATGCACGGCTTCGAGATCCAGCTGCTGCCGGTGCCTGCGCCGGGCGTCGAGCAGAAAGCCATCTGGCTGCAGGTGCGCCAGCAGCGGCCCGACTTCGTCGTGATGCAGACCTGGGGCGTGATGACGGCCACGGCCTTGAAGGAAGCCGTGGCCACCGGCTACCCGCGCGAGAAGATGTTCGGCACCTGGTGGAGCGGCGCCGAGCCCGACCTGAAGGACGTGGGCGCGGCCGCCAAGGGCTACAGCGCGGTGATGATGCAGCACGGCGCCGAGCCGCAGGCCGCGGTGGTGAAAGAGTTGTTGGACAAGGTGCACGCCAAGGGCCAGGGCACCGGCCCCAAGGAAGAGGTGGGCAACGTGCTCTACATGCGCGGTGTGGTGGGCGCCATGCTGGCCGTAGAAGGTGTGCGCGCGGCGCAAGAACGCTTCGGCAAGGGCAAGCCGATGACGGGCGAGCAGGCGCGCTGGGGCTACGAGAACCTCGATCTCACGCAGCCCAAGCTCGACGCTCTGGGCTTCAAGGGCGTGATGCGGCCCGTTTCCACCAGCTGCTTCGACCACATGGGTTCAGCCTGGGCGCGTGTGCACACCTGGGACGGCACGAAGTTCACCTGGGCGTCTGACTGGCTTCAGGCCGACGATCAGATCATCAAGCCCATGGTGAAGAGCTCGGCCGAGAAATATGCGGGCGAGAAGAAGCTGCAGCGGCGCGCTTCGTCAGACTGCCAGAGCTGAAGCAATGGCCCAGCCCCTCCTCAATGTCAACGGCATTGAGGTCATCTACAACCACGTCATCCTGGTGCTGAAGGGCGTGAGCCTGCAGGTGCCGGAAGGCGGCGTGGTGGCCTTGCTCGGCGGCAACGGTGCCGGCAAGACCACCACGCTGCGCGCGGTCAGCAACCTGCTGGCCGGCGAGCGGGGCGAGGTGACCAAGGGCAGCATCGAGTTGCGCGGCGAGCGCATCGAAAAGCTCAGCACGGCCGACATGGTGCAGCGCGGCGTCATCCAGGTGATGGAGGGGCGCCACTGCTTCGCGCATCTTTCCATCGAAGACAACCTCATGACCGGCGCCTACACGCGCACAGACGGCAAGGCCGCGGTGGCCGCCACGCTGGAGAAGGTCTACACCTACTTCCCGCGCCTGAAGACGCGGCGCGGCAGCCAGGCGGCCTACACCAGCGGCGGCGAACAGCAGATGTGCGCCATCGGCCGCGCCTTGATGGCCAACCCGAAGATGGTGCTGCTGGACGAGCCGAGCATGGGCCTCGCGCCGCAGATCGTCGAAGAGGTCTTCGAGATCGTCAAAGACCTGAACCAGCGCGAGAAGGTCACCTTCCTGCTGGCCGAGCAGAACACCCACATGGCGCTGCGCTACGCCGACCACGGCTACATCCTGGAAAGCGGTCGCATCGTGATGGAGGGCGCTGCCAAGGACCTGCGCGAGAACGAGGACGTGAAGGAGTTCTACCTCGGCATGGGCGGGGGCGACAGGAAGAGCTTCAAGGATGTGAAGAGCTACAAGCGGCGCAAGAGGTGGCTGTCGTGAGTGAAGAAGACTTCGGCGTCGCGCCGCCGCCCTTCAAGCCTGAAGAGGCCCTGCAGTCCCTCAAGCGCACGCTGCGCGACCTGAAGCTGGCCGAGCGTGGCAACGCCTTCGAGCTGCGCGGCAAGCGCGTGCTCGACATCCGCACCGAGGCCGATGCGCTGCACGTGCGCATCGCGCGCAAGCTGGCACTCACGCCCGAGTGGGACGCCTTCGGCGTGCGCAATGCCAACGAGCAACGCAAGCTCCTTGATGACGTGAAGAAGCGCCTCGCCCGCTGGGCGCACGAAGACTGAAACATCACCGCCCCGCACCCCCCACCGGACGCACACCGCATGCAGCCCGAACCTCTGGAAACCCGCAGCGCTGCCGAACGTGAAAGAGCACTGGCTGCCGCCCTGCCCGTGCAGGTGCAGGCGGCGCTGGCCGTGCCAGCCATGGCCGCCCGGCTGGCTGGCGTGGAACCGGGCGAGATCACCACCCGCGATGCCCTGGCGCGGCTGCCCGTCACGCGCAAACATGAGCTGTTGGACCAACAAGGCGCGCAGCGCGGCGCCGATGCCTTCGGCGGTTTTTCCGCGCTCGGCTGGAACACCCAACGTGCCCTGCGGCCGGCGAGGCGCGTGTACCAATCGCCCGGACCGATCTACGAACCCGAAGGCGCCGGCTTGGACTACTGGCGCGCGGCACGCGCCTTGCGCGCAGCGGGCTTCGTCGCCGGCGATCTGGTGCACAACAGCTTCAGCTACCACCTCACGCCCGGTGCGTGGATCATGGAAAGCGGCGCGCACGCCTTGGGCTGCACGGTCTTCCCAGGTGGCGTCGGCAACACCGAACTGCAGCTGCAGGCGATGCAACACCTGCGGCCCGATGCCTACACCGGCACACCGAGCTTCTTGCGCATCCTGCTGGAAAAGGCCGCTGAAACCGGTCTGCCGCTGCCCAGCCTGAAGAAGGCCCTGCTCAGCGGCGAGGCCTTTCCGCCCAGCCTGCGCGACTGGCTGCAGGCGCGCGGCGTGGCGGCCTACCAGGCTTACGCCACCGCCGACGTCGGTGTGATCGCCTACGAGACCCCCGCGCGCGAAGGCTTGGTCGTCGATGAAGGCGTGCTGGTGGAAATCGTGCGTCCGGGCACGGGCGATGTGCTGCCCGACGGCGAGGTCGGCGAAGTCGTCGTCACCGCCTTCAACCCCGACTACCCGCTGCTGCGCTTCGGCACCGGCGACTTGAGCGCTGTGCTGCCGGGGCCCTGCCCCACGGGCCGCAGCAACATGCGCATCAAGGGCTGGATGGGCCGCGCCGACCAAACCGCCAAGGTGCGCGGCATGTTCGTGCACCCCGGCCAGGTGGCAGAGCTGCTGAAGCGTCACCCCGAGGTGCTGCGGGTTCGCCTGGTGGTGGCCGGCGAGATGGCCCATGACCTTTTGACCCTGAAGGCCGAAACGCGCAGCGCGAACGATGGCTTGCCGGCAGCGCTGGCAAGCAGCGTGCGAGAGATCACGAAGCTGCGGTGCGACGTGCAGTTGCTGGCGCCGGGCCTGCTGCCCAACGATGGCCTTGTCATCGAAGACCAGCGCAAACACGTTTGATTCGTCATGCAGGCAGCGGATGCCCGCACATGGCGGCCGTGATACGTAGTCGCCGCCATTGCGGTGGTGGGCGTTGCCCCTACCATCACGGCCGCTGATTCTCAATACGGCCCCGGAGACAACCCCCATGAAGATGATGATCAAGACCCTCACCGCCGTGGCCACTGCCTTCGTGGCCACGGGCAGCTTTGCTGCCTACCCTGACAAGCCCATCACCATGGTGGTGCCGTTCGCGGCAGGCGGCCCCACCGACAAGGTGGCGCGCGACCTCGCCGAGGTGTTGCGCAAGAGTTTGAACAACCAGACCATCGTCATCGAAAACGTGGGCGGCGCTGGCGGCACGCTGGGCGCATCCAAAGTGGCCAAGGCTAGCCCGGACGGCTACACCTTCCTGCTGCACCACATCGGCATGGCCACTTCGCCGGCGCTGTACCGCAACCTGCCGTACAAGACGCTGGACGACTTCGAGTTCCTCGGTATGGTCAACGACGTGCCGATGACGCTGATCGGTCGCCCCACGCTGCCGGCCGCGAACTACGCCGAGCTTGTCAAATGGCTGGAAGCCAACAAGGGCAAGATCAACCTCGCCAACGCCGGCCTGGGCGCCGCATCGCACCTGTGCGGGCTGCTCTTCCAGCAGAGCCTGAAGATCGACATGACCACCGTGCCTTACAAGGGCACGGCACCGGCCATGACCGACATCCTGGGCAGCCAGGTCGACCTGATGTGCGACCAGACGACCAACACCAGCGGCCAGATCGAAGCCGGCAAGGTGAAGGCCTACGCCGTCACCACGATGAAGCCGCTGACGACGCCCGCCCTCAGCAAACTGCCGACGCTCGACTCGCAAGGCCTGAAGGGCTTCAACGTCTCGATCTGGCACGGTCTGTACGCGCCCAAGGGCACGCCGAAGGCCGTCCTGGACCAGGTGAACACCGCCCTGCGCGCGGCGCTGAAGGACCCTGAGTTCATCAAGCGCCAGGAAGCACTGGGCGCCGTGGTGATCACCGACAACCGCATCAACCCGGCCGACCACAAGAAATTCGTCGAAGCCGAGATCGCGAAGTGGGGCCCGGCCATCAAGGCCGCCGGCCAGTACGCCGACTGAGTGCTGCCGGCTGCTGCCGTGAACAGGCCGCCTCCGGGCGGCCTTTTTCGTGGCAGCGCGCTCTTCAGCGCAGCGTGATTGGAATCGTCACCGGGCCGTCGTTGACCAGATGCACCTGCATCTCGGCGCCGAACTCACCCGCGGCCACCTGCGGGTGACGCGCCCGCGCCAGGCGAAGGAGCTCGTCGTACAGCGCGCGGCCCAGCGCCGGCGGTGCAGCGCCCGTGAAGCTGGGCCGGTTGCCGGCGCTCACATCGGCAGCCAGCGTGAACTGGCTGACGATGAGCAGGCCGCCGGTCACGTCCTGCACGCTGCGGTTCATCTTGCCCGCCGCGTCGGCAAAGATGCGCAGCTTCAGCAGCTTGTCCAACAGCCTGGCGGCCAAGGGCGGCGTGTCGGCCGGCTCGGCGCACACCAGCACCAGCAGGCCAACGCCAATTTCGCCGATGGTCGTACCGGCCACCTCGACGCGGGCACCGCGCACCCGCTGCACCAGAGCGATCATCCGACGGTCATCGCGCGCTCATCGAGCTCGAGCGGCGCGCCCAGGTTCTTCAAGCGCTGAGCGCCACCCGCGCGAACTTGCGCTTGCCCACCTGCACGACATAGGTGCCGGCGTCCAGCTTCAAGGCCTTGTCGCTGACCGTCGCGCCGGCGATGCGCACGCCACCCTGCTCCACCAGGCGCAAGGCTTCGCTGCTGGAGGGCGCCAGCCCTGCCTGCTTCAGCAGCGCACCGATGGACAGTGGGGCACCCGACAAGGCGACATCGGGAATCTCGTCGGGAACGCCGCCCGCAGCGCGGCGATGAAAGTCTTCCACCGCCGCCTCGGCCGCCGCAGCACCGTGAAATCGCGTCGTGATCTCGCGCGCCAGCTGCACCTTGGCGTCCTTTGGATTGCGGCCGCCTTCCACTTCAAGCTTCAGCGCGGCGATCTCGGCCTCGGGGCGGAAGCTGAGCAACGTGAACCACTTCCACATCTGCACGTCGCTGATGCTCAGCACCTTGGCGAACATCGTGTTCGCCGGCTCAGTGATCGCGATGTAGTTGTTCTTGCTCTTCGACATCTTCTCGACGCCGTCCAGCCCTTCCAGAAGCGGCATCGTCAGGATGCACTGCGGCTCCTGCCCGTATTCCTGCTGCAGTGCACGGCCCACCAAGAGGTTGAACTTCTGGTCGGTGCCGCCGAGTTCGAGGTCGCTCTTCAAGGCCACCGAGTCGTAGCCCTGCATCAACGGGTAGAGCAGCTCGTGCACGCTGATGGGGTTGCCGGCCTTGAAACGTTTGGTGAAGTCGTCGCGCTCCAGCATGCGCGCCAGCGTGTACTTGGCGGCCAGCTCGATCATGCCGCGAGCGCCCAGCGGGTCGCTCCATTCGCTGTTGTAACGAATCTCGGTCTTGCTCGGGTCCAGCACCAGGCTGGCCTGGCGGTAGTAGGTCTGTGCGTTGGCTTCGATCTGCTCCCGCGTCAACGGCGGGCGCGTGGCGTTGCGGCCTGAAGGGTCGCCGATCATCGAGGTGAAGTCGCCGATGAGAAAGATGACCGTGTGCCCCAGGTCCTGCAGCTGGCGCAGCTTGTTCAGCACCACGCTGTGGCCGATGTGGATGTCTGGCGCCGTCGGGTCGAGGCCGAGCTTGATGCGCAGGGGCTGGCCGGTGGCCTCGGCACGCTGCAGCTTCTTCAACCATTCGGCCTCGGGCAGAAGTTCTTCGCAGCCGCGCAGGGATACCGCCAGCGCCTCGCGCACGCGATCGCTGAGCGGCGCTGGAGGGGCGGGGTCGCCCAAGGGTGCGGCAGGCTGGGACATGAACGGTTACTGCAAGGGGGTTGAGGGTGCCGCTCAGCCGCCGACAATGAGGCAGGCGTCGGGAAAGAAGGGCTTTTTCCCTGGCTATACTCGGCGTCGCCTTCCCAGGATGGGTGCAAAGAACTGCGAGCGCCAGCTCAGCTTTGCATTCTAGTGGACGGCCTGCCTGCAGACCCGGTCTTCCCGGTGCAGGAGGCCACTCGATCAACACCGTTGGGCCTGCAACTTGCGTGCGGCGCGTCAACCATTCGAAGTGACTCGCTGCATCTTGAATCTCCACGCTGATCGCGCCCTCGCTGGCCTGCAATTCTTCGTCGCGCGGCACCGCCGCAGCCTCACCGTTACAGCCATCACGCTGATGACCGGGTTCGGGATCACGGCGGTCGCCGTTGCCCCACTGGCGCCAGACGCCGCCTCGTTGCCCAAGCGCGTGATCTCGGAGACGCTGCAGCCCGATGGCATCGCCGGGCAACTGGCGGAGCTTGCGACGCAAGACCTGAGGCTCACGCGCAGCGACATCACCCGAGGTACCGACACCGCCGAAACGCTGTTCGCCCGCCTGGGCGTGCGTGATCCGGCCGCCGCCGGCTTCATCCGCAAGGACAACACCGCACGCCTGTTGCTGGCCGGCCGCGGCGGCAAGATGGTGCGCGCAGACACCGACGGCAGCGGATACCTGCAGGAGCTGGTGGCCCGCTTTCCAGCCGAGAGCAGTGAGTTGGCGCGCACCCACTTCACCCGGCTGACGATCTCGCGCGTTGACGGCCGCTGGCTCGCCCGGCTGGAGACGGCGCGTTACACGACGAAACCTCGCCTGGCCAGCGGCACCATCCGCAGCTCGCTGTTCGCGGCCACTGACGAAGCGCGGATACCGGATGCCGTGGCCATACAGATGGCCGACATCTTTTCCACCGACATCGACTTCCACCGCGAGCTGCGCAAGGGCGACACCTTCAGTGTCGAGTACGAGTCCTTGATGGCAGACGGTGAGCCCGTGGCCTGGAACGAAGGTGCAGGCCGTGTCACGGCGGCCGAATTCGTCAACGGCGGGCGTTCACACCATGCGGTGTGGTTCACGGCGGCTGACGGCCGCAGCGCCTATTACGACATCGACGGCAGCAGCAAGCGCCGCTCTTTCCTGGCCAGCCCCCTGGAGTTCTCCCGCGTGACCTCGGGCTTCGCGATGCGCATCCACCCCATTTTCCAGACCCGTCGTGCGCACCTGGGGGTGGATTACGGCGCACCCACGGGTACCGCCGTGCGTGTGGTGGGCGATGGTGTGGTCGATTTCGCCGGTACCCAGAACGGCTATGGCAACGTCGTCGAAGTGCGCCATGCCAACAACCGCAGCACCCTCTACGCCCACTTGAGCCGGATCGACGTGCGCCAGGGCCAGCGTGTCGAACAGGGGCAACGCCTGGGCGCGGTGGGTGCCACGGGCTGGGCCACGGGCCCGCACCTGCATTACGAGTTCCGGGTGGCCGGTCAGCATCAAGACCCGCTGCGCATGGCCAAGAACTCGGAGTCCAAGCCCGTCGACGCTGCGTTGCGCCCGCTGTTCGCTGAAACAGTGTCGGCCGTGCGCGTGAAGCTGGATCTGGCGGAGAGCCTGGCCGGCACGCCCGCAGTGATGGAGTAGATGGCTTTCTACATCGGCCTGATGTCGGGCACCTCGCTCGATGGTGTCGATGGTGTGTTGGCCGAACAAGGCCCAGGCCGACAGCCTTTGCGATCACGCGGCCATGTGCATTGCGCTTTCCCCCCGGCGCTGCGCGCGGAACTGCTGGCGCTGAACCAAAGCGGCCCCGACGAGCTCCACCGCGCTGCACTGGCGGCCAACGGCTTGGTGCGCGTCTACGCCGAAGTGGTGCAGCAACTGCTGCAGGCCCGCCATCTGGCCGCCGAGGCCATCACCGCCATCGGCGCCCACGGCCAGACGGTGCGCCATCGACCCGGCAGTTTCGACGGCAACGGCTACACCCTGCAGCTGATCAATGGCGCGCTGCTGGCGGAGCTGAGCAGCATCACCGTGGTTTGTGATTTCCGCAGCCGCGACGTGGCCGCTGGCGGACAGGGTGCACCGCTGGTGCCAGCCTTCCATGCTGCGAGCTTTCGGCAGCCGGGTCGAAGTGTGGCGGTGCTGAACCTGGGCGGCATCGCCAACCTCACGCTGCTGCCGGCCGATGGTGACGTGCGGGGTTTCGACACGGGCCCGGCCAATGTGCTGATGGATCTCTGGTGCCATCGCCATACCGGGCGTGCGCATGATGAAGACGGCGGCTGGGCTGCCAGCGGCACTGCCGACGCGGCCTTGCTCGCGAAGCTCCTGTCCGAGCCCTACTTCGCGCTGACGCCTCCCAAGAGCACGGGCCGAGACCTCTTTGATGCCGCCTGGCTGGACAGCCAACTCAGCGACGGTGTACCGCGCGCCCCGGTGGATGTGATGGCCACGCTGGCGGCACTGACGGCGCACAGTGTCGCAGCCGCTCTGGTCGCCCACTCACCCGACACGCAAGCCCTGTTCATCTGCGGCGGTGGCGCGAACAACGCCCACCTGCTGAGCTTGTTGCGCCGGCAACTCCTCGCTGTGGACGTGACCAGCACGGCCGCACTCGGTATCGCACCCGATCAGGTCGAGGCTCTGGCCTTCGCTTGGCTGGCACAGGCCTGCCTGACCGGCGAGGCCGGCAACGTGCCGACAGTCACGGGGGCGCGCGCAGCGCGGGTGCTGGGCGCCATCTACCCCGCTGGCTGAAGCGCCTCTGGCGCCAAAAGACGCCTGCGCCTGAACTCAAGCCGAGAAAGAAGACCCACACCCGCAGGTGGTGGTGGCGTTCGGGTTCTTGATCACGAACTGCGCACCCTGCAGATCTTCCTTGTAGTCGATCTCAGCGCCGCCCAGGTACTGCAGGCTCATCGCGTCGATCAGCAAGGTCACGCCGTTCTTCGTCATCTGGGTGTCATCGTCGTTGATGACTTCGTCGAAGGTGAAGCCGTACTGGAAGCCCGAGCAACCGCCGCCTTGCACAAAGACGCGCAGCTTCAGTTCGGGATTGCCTTCCTCGGCCACCAGGTCGGCCACCTTGGCCGCGGCACTGTCGGTGAAGATCAGCGGCGCCGGCATTTCGTCGGTGGCGGGGGAAGACACGGCAAGAGGTTCGGCCAAAGCATTCATGCGGGGCTCCAGTTCACATTCGGGGCGCTTGTCACGCGGGGTCGAGCATCGCTCAACAGGGAGAGATTCTCGCCGATCATGGGCCGGCTGGTCGTTTTCCCATCAGAGACCCCATCGCCGGCACCTCGCCCCGCCCAGGCGCGAAGGCCGCCCATGAAAAAGGGCAGGTCCAGGACCTGCCCTCTTTTCGTCGCCTGACGCAGTGCGGTTCGCAAGGAACCGCCACACGCCTGATGCCGTCAGCGCTTGCTGAACTGCTTGCGGCGACGCGCGCCGTGCAAGCCGACCTTCTTGCGCTCGACTTCGCGCGCGTCGCGCGTCACGAAGCCGGCGCGGCTGAGGTCGGGCTTCAGCGCGGTGTCGTAGTCGATCAGCGCACGGGTGATGCCGTGGCGCACCGCACCGGCCTGGCCGGATTCACCGCCGCCGTGCACGTTGATCTTGATGTCGAAGGCCTCGTTGTTGCCCGTCAGCAGCAAAGGCTGGCGCACGATCATGATCGAGGTTTGACGACCGAAGTAGTTATCGATGGTCTTGCCGTTGATGATGATGTTGCCGCTGCCCTTCTTGATGAAGACGCGTGCCACGCTCGATTTGCGGCGGCCGGTGCCGTAGTTCCAAAGTCCGATCATCGCGCTGGTCCTCAGATCTCAAGCGGTTTGGGCTGCTGAGCGGCGTGCGGGTGGGTATCACCGGCATAGACCTTCAGCTTCTTGACCATCGCGTAGCCCAGCGGGCCCTTGGGCAACATGCCCTTGACGGCCTTCTCAAGGGCGCGGCCGGGGTGCTTGGCCTGCATGTCCTTGAACGCGGTGGCGTAGATGCCGCCGGGGTAGCCGGAATGCCGGTAGTAGATCTTGTCGGTGGCTTTGGCGCCGGTGACACGGAGCTTGTCGGCATTGACGACGACGATGAAATCACCGGTGTCGACGTGAGGCGTGTAAATGGCTTTGTGCTTGCCGCGCAAACGGCGTGCTGCTTCGCTGGCAACACGACCGAGCACCTTGTCGGTGGCGTCAATCACAAACCACTCGTGCGTCACTTCGGCCGGCTTGGCGCTGAAGGTCTTCATGAGAGTCTTTCTAAAACGCGCTGCCGGTGGCGGCGCGCAAGGGCATCGGCGAACTGGGTATCGCGCGCCTGTCGTTTCCGACATTCCACTTCCGTTGGCACCGCTCGTGAAGGCGGCCTCGCAGGACGGTGCTGGCACACGTCTCTTCCCCTGCCGAATTTCGGGGAAAGCCCGTGAGTATATCCGGCCGCGGACTGCCCGCACCGCGTCTACCGGCGTTACCGCACAGACAGCGGTTGAGGGTAAACCCTAGACTGGTGCCCTAAGATGCGCCGGAGCCCCCGGAGGTGCCCATGAGCCTGAACACAGACCTGAACACGATCGCCCTGCCCAAGACGGATGCCGGCGCAGCCTGCTGCGGCGCACGGGCCTTGCAGCGGCTGCGCGAGTGGGTACCGGTGCGCACCTTGGCCGAGCGGCATCGGCCCTTGGTGCGGGCGCACCTGCTGGCGTTGAGCCCCGTCGACCGACAACTGCGTTTCGGCCACACACTCAGCGACGAACGACTGCGTGCCTATGCGGCGCAGCTGGACTTCGAGCGCGACCAGATCTTCGGCACCTTCGATCGTCGACTGCGACTGGTGGCTCTGGGGCACCTCGCGCTGGCCGCCGACGCCACCTCGGGCAGCGCTACCGGCCATGGCGAGCTGGGCCTCTCGGTGCTGACCCTGGTGCGGGGCCGTGGCCTGGGCACGAGGCTCTTCGAGCACGCCGTGGTTCAAGCTCGCAACCGTGGCGTGCACACCTTGCACATCCACCTGGCGCGCGAGAACACGCCCAT
The DNA here is from genome assembly GCA_031372905.1 of Betaproteobacteria bacterium. Classification (GTDB taxonomy): domain Bacteria; phylum Pseudomonadota; class Gammaproteobacteria; order Burkholderiales; family Burkholderiaceae_C; genus Rubrivivax. The sequence goes on along the minus strand of JANMMD010000217.1, from coordinate 2,241 downwards.
GCTCGCCATCGTGCAACGCGCCGGGGCGCGCATAGCCCTCGACGGAAGCGAGGCGCTGGCGGTGCTGCCACTGGCCGGTGAGACGCTGGGCTCACAGCTCGGTGAACTGCTGGGCGAGCAAGCCGCAGCCTGGGACTTTCGGCTCAAAGTGCAGACGCTGCGCGCCCCCGCTGCCGGCTAGGCGCCGCCTCGGGCGGCTTCTCTCCGTTGAACCGTACCCCCATTCGACGGACGCGGCACCCTGCGCCCGACGGCAATAATCCGACTGCATCCCACGCGAGGCTTCGACGCCTCGCTTGCCCTCGACGTTGCCTCGGGTACAGAGTCCTTTCATGTCGCCCTTGATCGCCTGGACACCCGCTCTCGTCGCCGCCGCCCTGGCCCTGGCCGCTGGGCTGATGGCGCTGCTCTTGTGGTTGCGCAGCCGACACAAGCCCAGCAGCCAGCCGCTGCCCACGGAGTGGGCCTTGTCGCCACGTCCGGTTTTCAGCTCCGACGAAAAGCGTCTCTATCGCCAGCTGCGCGAGGCCTTGCCGCAGCACGTGGTGCTGGCCAAGCTGCCTCTGGTGCGCTTCTGTCAGCCGCTGGACCCCCGCCGCGTGCGCTACTGGTACGACCTGCTGGCCGGCAGCCACGTGGCCTTCGCCATCTGCAGCGCCAGCGGGCGCGTGCTGGCGGCGGTGGATATCGAAACCGAACGCAGCAGCTCGCGCCGGACACAGATCATCAAACGCTCGGTGCTGGAAGCCTGCAGGGTGCGCTATCTGCGCTGCGCGCCGGGCGAGATGCCCTCGGTGGCCGACTTGCAGGGTCTGCTGCCGCTGCCCGTGCTCAACGCAGCCATGGCCCCGCTCTCGCCCTCTCCATCGCCCTCGCCCGTGGACCTGACGCGCGAACGCCTGTCCAGCACCGTGGCCTCGCGCCGCCAGGCGCGACAGAACACGCACTGGCCCGATTCGGCCTTCGCCGACTCGCAGTTCCGCGACTCCAGCTTTGCGGAATCGCGCTACAGCTCCCTGCTGCCGGCGGCCGACCCGCTGGTGCGCGACAGCGCCAGTGGCGGCCTGGGCGGTGGTGTTGTCGTCGATGGCCCCGTGGCGCGCCCATCGCGCCCGAGCTGGCCCACCTAACGGCGGCGCGTGGACTACAGCCAACTCGACCCACAGCAGGTGCTGGACGCACTGGACGCCGTGGGCCTGCGCGGCGACGGGCGCGTGCTGCAGCTGAACTCGTACGAAAACCGAGTCTTCCAGGTCTTTCTCGAAGATCCACACCAGGACCACAGCGCGGTGGTCGCCAAGTTCTACCGGCCTGGGCGCTGGAGCGACGCGCAGATCCTGGAAGAACACAGCTTCGCGCTGGAACTGGCTGCGGCCGAGGTGCCCGTGGTGCCGCCCCTCGTGCTACCGATGGCAGCATCGGGTGTGCAACTGCTCGGCACGCCACCCACGCTGGCCTGCGGCTTTGGCCACCGATATGGTGTCTCGGCGCGCTGCGCCGGGCGCGAACCCGAGCTCGAAGACCCGGCGGCGCTGCGACAGTTGGGTCGCTTCATCGGCCGGCTGCATGCTGTCGGCCGGCAGCGGCCCTTCGAGCACCGCCACCACCTGAACGCGCGCGTCGATGGTGCGCGCGCGCTCCAGCTGCTGCTGGGCGGCGGTTTCGTGCCGGACACCGAACGCCCGGCCTGGCTGCAGGCCTGCGAGCAAGCGCTGACCGCCGTGAACGCCGCCTTCGACGCGGCACAGCCGCTGGCCACGCTGCGCCTGCACGGCGACTGCCACCTCGGCAATGTGCTGTGGCGCGACGGCGCGCCGCATGTGGTGGACCTGGTCGACGCGATGCAGGGCCCGGCCGTGCAAGACCTGTGGATGCTGGTCTCGGGCGACCACACGACCATGGCGCAACAGCTGAACACGCTGCTGGAAGGCTACGAGCAGTTCTGCGCGTTCGACGACCGTGAACGGGCACTGATCGAGCCGCTGCGCACCTTGCGCATGCTGCGCCACAGCGCCTGGCTGGCCGAGCGCTGGGGCGACCCGACCTTCCCGCGCAATTTCCCGTTTTTCGGCACTGCGGCCTATTGGAACCAGCAGACCACGCAGCTGCGCGAGCAGATCGAGGCCATCGCCGAGACGGCCGACATGGGCATCGGCCCCGGTGCGCGAACGCGCCACGGGGCCGATGAAGACGTGAAGTTCGACGGCGACGGGTTCGCCTGAAGGTCTGGCGGTCGTCAGG
>JANMMD010000211.1:0-10973 GCA_031372905.1 Betaproteobacteria bacterium | reverse complement strand
GTGCGCGCGCGCTCGGTGCCCATCTCGACGATCCAGTGCACCTGCTTCGGGTTGGCCAGGTAGTTCTCGGCGCGTTCGCGCCAGGGCTGCTGTTCCTTGACGATGGCGTCGATGACCGGCTGCTTGCAGTCCAGGCAGCCGATGCCCGCGCTCTTGCAGCCCTTCACCACCCAGTCTTTCGTGGCCTCGTCGCTGTAGACCTTGTGGAACTGCCACACCGGGCATTTTTCGGGGTCGCCGGGGTCGGTGCGGCGGCCGCGCGCGGGGTCGGTGGCCATGCCGCGGATCTTCTTCGTCACTTCGGTGGGCTCGTCGCGCATCAGCACGGCGTTGCCGTAGCTCTTGCTCATCTTCGTGCCGTCGGTGCCGGGCAGGCGCAGCACCTCGGTGTGCAGCGCGCGCGGCTCGGTGAGGATGGTCTTGCCGGCGCCTTTCAGGTGGCCGAGCAGCAGTTCACTGTCGTCCTCCAGCCAGCCGGCCACATTGGCCGCGCCCTTCTTGATCATGCCCTCGCCCTTGGCGAGGGCTTCTTCGCTGCCGGTTTCGCCGAAGGCCTTGCGCTGCTTCTCGAAATAACGTGCGTCGTCCTTGCCAAGTTTCGCCAGCGCCGCAGCGATGAGCGCCTCGGCATTGCTGCTGCGGCCATACAGATTGTTGAAGCGGCGCGCCACCTCGCGCGTCAGCTCGACGTGGCTGGCCTGGTCTTCACCCACCGGCACGTAAGTGGCCTTGTAGATCAGGATGTCGGCCGCCTGCAGCAGCGGGTAGCCGAGGAAGCCGTAGGTCGCGAGATCGCGGTCTTTCAGCTTTTCGATCTGGTCCTTGTAGGTCGGCACCCGTTCCAGCCAGCCCAGCGGCGTACCCATGGCCAGCAATGTGAAAAGCTCGGCGTGTTCGGGGATGTGGCTCTGGATGAAGAGCGTGCACTTCTCCGGGTCCAGGCCCGCGGCGATCCAGTCGACGACCATGTCGTAGACGTACTTCTCCATCACCTCGCGTTCTTCGTAGTGCGTGGTCAGCGCATGCCAATCGGCGACGAAGAAGAAGCACTCGTGCTCGTGCTGCAGACGCACCCAGTTTTTCAGGGCGCCGTGGTAGTGGCCGAGGTGCATGGCGCCAGTGGGGCGCATGCCGGAGAGGACGCGTGATCGCATGATGGACTGCCGGCGAAGGGGCTGCGGAGACGGGCGCGATTGTCTCAGCAACGCCGCCGTGCCATCGCCACCCGCCTACACTGCCGGCCGCCATGAAACGCATCGTCATCCTGATCTCCGGCCGCGGCTCCAACATGGAAGCCATCCAGCAGCGCTGCGCCGAGGAAGGCTGGCCGGCGCAGGTGGTGGCGGTCATCGCCAACCGGCCGCAGGCGGGCGGTCTGGCCTGGGCGGCCGAACGTGGCATTGCGGCGCAACCGGTCGATCACAAGGCCTACGCCTCGCGCGAGGCCTTCGACGAAGCGCTGGCCGCGGCCATCGACGCTCACGCGCCCGATCTGATAGTGCTGGCCGGCTTCATGCGGGTGCTGGGCGAGGCCTTCGTGCGCCGCTACGAGGGCCGGCTGCTGAACATCCACCCGTCGTTGTTGCCGTCGTTCACGGGCCTGCACACCCACCGCCGTGCGCTGGAAGCCGGCTGCAAGGCCGTCGGTGCCACCGTGCACTTCGTGACGCCGGAGCTCGACCACGGCCCCATCGTGATGCAGAGCGTGGTGCCGGTGTTTCCGGGCGACGACGAACAGACGCTGGCTGCGCGCGTGCTGGCCACCGAACACATGATCTACCCACTGGCGGTGCGCTGGTTCGTCGAAGGCAAGCTGCGCATCGAAGGTGGCCTGGTGCGGCAGACCGATGGCGCTTCGCAGGTCTTGATGTAGCGCTTCAGTCGATGCGGGCGAAACGCGGCTCGGGCAGGCCGTCGATCACGACCTCAGAAAAGAACATCGCGTAGGGCCGCACCCAGTCGCCGCTGTGGCCATACAGCGGGCGGTAGAGCACCAGCGGCTCCAGCGTCTCGCTGTGGCGCACGACGCCCAGCAGCTGGTATTCGCCGCCCTTGTAGTGGCGGTAGCGGCCGGGCGGGGCGTCGGGCAGCGGTGGCAGATGGTGGTCGCTCATGGGCGGGCAGGATAATCCGGGCGATGCATCCCAACGCCCTTGTCGACCTGAGCACCGAACTGCTGCGCGCGGTGCTCAAGCTCGACCAACCCGCCGACAGCGTGGTTTCCGCTTTCTTCCGCGACCACCGCGCCCTCGGCTCGCGCGAGCGCCATGCGCTGGCAGAAACCGCCTACACCGTGCTGCGCCAACGCCTGCTGTTCCAGAACTTTGCGCAAAGCGGCAGCGGCCCGCTGGAGCGCCGGCTGGCCATCCTGGCCTGGCAGGGCAGCCCGAGCTTCCTGCGCGCGGCGCTGCAGCCGCATGAGCTGACCTGGCTCACCGCCATCGAGGACATCGACCACGCCACGCTGCCGGAGAAGCTGCGCCACAACCTGCCCGACTGGCTGGCCGCGCCGTTGAAGGAATCATTGGGCGACGAGTTCTGGCCGCTGGTGGACGCGATGTCAGAAACCGCGGCGCTCGACCTGCGCGTGAACGTGCTGAAGGCCAAGCGCGAAGACGTGCTGCGCACGCTGACCGAAGCCGGCTTCACCGTCGCCCCGACGCCCTATTCGCCGTGGGGGCTGCGCCTTCAGGGCAAACCGGCGCTGCACAAGCTGGACGTCTTCACGCAAGGCCACGTGGAGGTGCAGGACGAGGGCAGCCAGCTGCTGGCGCTGCTGACCGATGCCAAGCGCGGCGAGATGGTGGTCGATTTCTGCGCCGGCGCCGGCGGCAAGACGCTGGCCCTCGGCGCGGCGATGCGCAACACCGGGCGCCTGTACGCCTTTGACGTGTCGGGCCACCGCCTGGACGCGCTGAAGCCGCGGTTGGCGCGCAGCGGGCTGTCCAACGTGCACCCCGCGCAGATCGCGCACGAACGCGACGACCGCATCAAGCGCCTGGCCGGCAAGATCGACCGCGTGCTGATCGACGCCCCGTGCTCCGGCCTGGGCACGCTGCGCCGCAACCCCGACTTGAAATGGCGCCAGAGCCCCAAGGCCGTGGACGAGCTGCAGGCCAAGCAGACGGCGATCCTGGCCAGCGCCGCCCGCTTGCTCAAGCCCGGCGGGCGCCTCGTATATGCCACCTGCAGTCTGCTGGCGGCCGAGAACGAAGCCGTCGCCGACGCCTTCACGGCCGCCCAGGCCGAGCACTTCGAGGTGCTGCCCGCCCAGCAGGCGCTGGAAGCGGCGCGCGTCGAGCCAGCAGCCCCGTTGGTGGCGGGCCCTTACCTGCGGCTCTGGCCGCATCGTCATCAGACCGACGGTTTTTTCGCGGCGGTTTGGCAAAAGCGTTGAAATCGCGGGCTTCTGCCGCCATCTTCTTGGATCTGGCTTGGGTTGAGCGGCATGAATGGCCGCTGTGAGGAGCGGTCTCTACGCATTCCCCGCAACCCTGGTGTCAGCCCAACCCCTACAATGGGGTGTGTCAATGTCCAGTTTCAAGGAAGCGCTGATGGATCACCTGTGGCAAGTGCACGACGCGGTCGTACAAATGCTCGCTCATGGTTTGCTCGAAGCCAGCTGGTGGCAGGTGGTGCTGTACGCGCTCGTGACGACGCACATCACGATCTCGGCCGTCACCATCTTCCTGCACCGCGCGCAAGCGCATCGTGCGCTGGAGCTTCACGCGATCCCCTCGCACTTCTTCCGCTTCTGGCTGTGGCTGGGCACCGGCATGGTGACGAAGGAATTCGTCGCCGTGCACCGCAAGCACCACGCCAAGTGCGAGACCGAGGAAGACCCGCACAGCCCGCAGATCAAGGGCCTGAAAGCGCTGCTGCTGACGGGCGTTGAGCTCTACCGCGTCGAGGCCAAGAACAAGGAAACCTGCGCCAAGTTCGGGCACAACACCCCTGACGACTGGATCGAGCGCAACCTGTACACGCGCTACTCCTGGCAGGGCGTCGGCCTGATGCTGATCCTGAACCTCATGCTGTTCGGCGCTGCCGGCGCAGCGGTGTGGGCGGTGCAGATGGCCTGGATCCCCGTGATGGCCACCGGCATCATCAACGGCATCGGCCACTACTGGGGCTACCGCAACTTCGAAGCACCTGACGCGTCGACCAACGTGTCGCCATGGGGCATCCTGATCGGCGGCGAAGAGCTGCACAACAACCACCACACCTACCCGACCTCGGCCAAGTTCTCCGTCAAGCCCTACGAATTCGACGTGGGCTGGATGTACATCCGCGGCATGGAGAAGCTGGGCCTGGCGCGCGTGAAGAAGGTGCCGCCCAAATTGGCCTTGGGCGATGTGCGCCTGGTGGCCGACGACAAGACGCTGGAAGCCGTCATCGCCAACCGCTACGAGGTGATGGCCGGCTACGCCAAGGAAATGAAGGCGGCGGTCGGTGCCGAACTGGCCCGCCTGAAGGCCCAGGGGGCACAGAACAGTGCGCGTTTCCGAAACCTGCGTGTGGCCAAGACCTGGTTGCACCGCGACGACGACAAGATTCCGCACGGCGTGAAGCCCAGCCTGCAGCAGGCCCTGGGCGAAAGCCCGCAGCTGGCCAAGCTGGTGGCCATGCGCGAGGAACTGCGCGCGCTGTGGACGCGCACTGGCGTGAGCGCCGAGCAATTGGTCGCCGATCTGCAAGCCTGGTGCCGCAAGGCCGAGGAAAGCGGCATCGCGGCGCTGCAGGAGTTCAGCTTCAAGCTGCGCGCCGCCACGGCCTGAGTCGGCCGCCCCCGTTTCGTGGAAGCCCGCCGCGTGCGGGCTTTTTTCATGACCAGGGCGTCTCTTGCTGAGGCTCCGGGTCCGGCCCCGGGCACAGCCTGAAGGCCTGTCGTAGCATGCCGGCGCCGCGTCCACGAAGAGACGCAAAGTCACGACAGCCAAGACGCCGGAGTTCGCCAGAGGGTCGCCAGAGTTTCCGGGAGACACCGATGTCAGAACTGTTCAACGTTTGCTGCCGCGCGGGCAACACCCCCAAGAACCGCGTCTCCTCCTGTCCATGACGCTGCACACCCGGAGCTGGTGGTGGCGCATGTGGCGCCGTTGGTCACTGTCGACCCCCTCGGTGCCTGCCAGGCCGGCTGACACCCTGCCCGCGCCCATGCCGGCCGGCCTGGACATCCTCTACGCCCAACAGGCCGAGCAGGTGCAGCAGCTGCAGCGTCAGGTTCAGATGGACGCCGTGACCGGGCTGCCCTCGCGCCGGCATTTCCTGGGTCTGCTGCAACAGCGCCTGGACGCCGCCGCCGGGCCCGGCATTGCATTGCTGCTGCTGCGCGTGCAGCAGCTCGACGGCCTGAACCAGCGCCTGGGCTTCGAGGCCACCGACCGTCTGCTGGCCGCGCTCGGCCAGGTGCTGCAAACCTATGTCGACCGCGTGCCCGGCACTTGCGCCGGCCGCCTGAACGGCAGCGACTTCGCGCTCTGCCTGCCGGTGGCCGGCGTGGCGCGTGAAACCGCGGCCTCGCTGCACGCCGCCTTGGCCGCAGCGCCCGCGCTGCGCAACGGCCGTGCCGACGTGGCCGTGGGTGGTGTCGACGAGGTGCGGCCCTCGGCGCAGCTCGGTGCGCACGACGCCACCGGCGCGGTGCTGGCCGCTGCCGATGCCGCGCTGGCGCGCGCCGAGGCGCGCGGTGCCAGCGGCCAGGAGCCGGTGGTGGTGGAGATGCTGCAAGCGGCGCCGTCGCCCGGCCTCAGCACCCTGGCCGGTGAACGTGCCTGGCGTGCGCAGATTGCAGCCGCGCTGGACGAGGGCCGCGTGCAGCTGCAGGCCGTTCCCGTGGTGGACCGGCGCGGGCAGACCATGCACCTCGGGTGCCGCTTGCGGGTGCAGCGCCAGCCTGGCGGCGAGTTCCAGGCGGCCGAGGGCTGGTTTGCGCTGGCGCGGCGCAGCAGACTGCTGCCGCAGGCCGACCTTTGCGCCGTGCAGATGGCGCTGCGGGCGATTGCCAGCGACGGCCAGCCGCGTGCCGTTTCCGCCTCGGCCCTGTCGCTGTTGTCGCCGGGCTTCACCGCGGAAGTGGCATCGCGCCTGGCCGGCGCGCCGGCAGCGGCGGCCTTGCTGGTGATCGAGTGCGCCGAGTCGCTGACCGAGGCCGCCGCCATCCCAGCGCTGGCTGCAGCGGCGCAGGCCTGGCGTCCCTGGGGCGTGCGGGTCGGCATGCGGCCGATGGCCGAACTGGCGCAGCACCTGCCGGCCTTGAAGGCTGCTGGCGTTCGCCATGTGAGCCTGGATGCACGCGCGCTGCAGGGCCTGGCCGAGGACGCCGCGCTGCGCAGTTACGTTCAGGGCCTCGTGGCGCTGGTGCATGGCCTGGGCCTGACGGTGCTGGCAGAAGCCGTGGATGACACAGCCCAGGCGCAGGCGCTCTGGACGCTGGGCGTGGATGCGGCCGGCGGCGCTGCGCTGCCGGCGGATGTGGTCAGGCCGACGGTTTAAGCGATATCGCCCGCGTGCACCTGGTAGTGCCCGCCGCGCCGGTCTTCGAAGAAGTGTTCCAGCGTCAGCCGCACGGTGCGAAAAGCCAGTTCGTCCCAGGGCACCTCGTCTTCCCGGAAGAGCCGGGCCTCGATCGTCTCGGGCCCGGGGTCGAGCGAGGTGTCGAGCATTCTTGCGCGGTAGAAAAAGTGGACTTGGCCCACGCGCACCACGTTCAGCACAGTGAAGAGACCCTGCATCTCGACCCGCGCGCCGGCTTCTTCCACGGTCTCGCGCAGCGCGCCTTCGGCCGTGCTCTCGCCGAGTTCCAGAAAGCCCGCCGGTAGCGTCCACATGCCGTAACGCGGCTCGATGTTGCGGCGACAGAGCAGCACCTGATCGCCCCACACCGGCACTGTGCCGACGACGTTGATGGGGTTCTCGTAGTGGATCTCACCGCAATTGCCGCAGACGGCGCGGTCTCGGTTGTCGTCCGCCGGCACCCGGTAGCTCACCGCTGCACCGCAGACCCGGCAATGCTTGATGCGGCGGGGCAGGATCATGCAAACGAGTGTAGCGGCCCGGTTTGTATTCGCTTGATGCACCCGCATGGGCCCCGGGTGGCGCATGGCATCATCTTCTGCGCCCTGCACCTGCCCAACCACACCGCCAACGCCATCACCGCCATCATCGCCATGAACCTCGTCTTCACCCCTCCCGCCCCCACCACCGTGCCCGTCGCCGGCGGCGGCAGCTACCCCGTGCACCGCATCTACTGCGTCGGCCGCAACTATGCCGACCACGCGGTGGAGATGGGCTTCACCGGCCGCGAGCCGCCGTTCTTCTTCATGAAGCCGGCCGACGCCATCGTGGTGGTGGTGGAAGGCGAGACGGGCCACATCGCCTACCCACCGCTGACGCACAACCTGCACCACGAGATCGAGCTCGTGGTGGCCATCGGCACCGGCGGCCGCAATATCGCCGCGGCCGATGCGCCCAAGCACATCTGGGGCTACGCCGTTGGTCTGGACATGACCCGCCGCGACCTGCAGAACGAGATGAAGAAGCAGGGTCGCCCCTGGTGCATCGGCAAGGCTTTCGACGAGAGCGCGCCCATCGGCCCCATCGTGCCCTTCGCCAAGACGGGTGAGCTGCTCACGGGCGCCATCACGCTGGCCGTGAACGGCACCGTGAAGCAGCAGGGCGACCTGAAAGAGCTGATCTGGAGCGTCAACGAGACCATCGAACAGCTCAGCGCCGCGTGGACGCTGCAGCCCGGCGACCTGATCTTCACCGGCACGCCGGCCGGTGTGGGCGCGGTGGTGCGCGGTGACGTGATGGAAGGCGCCGTCGCGGGCCTGGGCACGCTGAAGGTGGCGGTGAGGTAAATCGGCGGGGCACTTCAAGGAGGCGCAGACGATGGAGCTCTACAACTACTTCCGCTCGTCGGCCTCGTACCGGGTGCGCATTGCGCTGGCGCTGAAGGGGCTGGACTACGCCTACCTGCCGGTGCATCTGGCGAAGAACGAGCACCTGGACGAACACTACGGCGCCGTTTCTGCCAGCCGCCTGGTGCCGCTGCTGCGTGACGGCGACGAGGCGCTGACGCAGTCGCTGGCCATCATCGAATACCTCGATGAGACCCATCCGCAACCGCCACTGCTGCCCGGCACACCGGTGGAACGCGCGCGGGTGCGTGCGCTGGCGCTCGACATCGCCTGCGAGATCCACCCGCTGAACAACCTGCGTGTGCTGCGCTACCTGGTGCGTGATCTCAAGGTCAGCGAGGACGACAAGAACCGCTGGTACCGCCACTGGGTGGAAACCGGCCTGGAGGTGGTGGAGCGCCAGCTGGCCGCAGCGCCGGCCGCCTTCTGCCACGGCAGCACGCCGACGCTGGCCGATTGCTGCCTCGTGCCGCAGGTCTTCAACGCCCAGCGCTTCGAGTGCCGGCTGAACCATGTGCCGCACGTGATGCGCGTGTTCGACAGCTGCATGGCGCTGCCGGCCTTCGAGCAGACCGCGCCCGGCCATTGCCCCGACGCCGAGTGAGCATGCTGCCGCTGCTGCGGCCTGACTGGCCGGCTCCACCCAACGTGGGCGCGGCGATGAGCCAGCGCGGCGGGGGCGTCAGCACCGGCCCGCAGGGCCGCTACGCCAGCCTGAACCTGGGTGTGGCCGTGGGTGACGACCCCGATGCAGTCGCCGAGAACCGCGCAAGGTTCGGCGCCGCCCTGGGCGCCCAGACTGTGTGGCTGCGCCAGGTGCACGCTGTGAATGTGCTGCGCCTGCGCGCCGGTGGCGACACCACACCCGGCGAGCCTGCCGACGCCGCGTGGACCACCGACACCGGCGTGGCCTGCACCGTGCAGGTGGCCGACTGTCTGCCGGTGCTGTTCACGCTGCGCGACGGCTCGGCCGTCGCCGCGGCGCACGCAGGCTGGCGTGGGCTGGCCGCCGGGGTGCTGGAAGCCACCGTGCGGGCGCTGTGCAAAGGGCGCGACGCGCAGCCGTCCGATGTGCTGGCCTGGCTGGGGCCCTGCATCGGCCCGCGCGAGTTCGAGGTCGGCGCCGACGTGCTGCAGGCCTTTGGCGAAGACGCGGCCTCGCCCGACGCACGGCGTTTCGTTCACCGCGCGCGGCCCGACGGCGCGGCGCGTTGGCTGGCCAACCTGCCGCAGCTGGCCAGCGAACGCCTGCTGGCTGCCGGCGTGCAGCAGATCAGCGGCGCCGGGGTCTGCACCGTGGAAGCGGCTTCAGCCTTCTTTTCTTTCCGCCGCGACGGCGTCACCGGCCGCATGGCCGCTGCCGTCTGGCGCCGCTGACACTGCTGGCGCTGCAGGGGCCTGTGCGGCTGCCTCGGCGGCCTCGGCCGCGCGCAGTGCCCGCCGCCGGCCCGGTGTACCCAGGATGTAGAGCACGATGCCCATCGGCATCAGGCCGTACAGCAGGAAGGTGAAGATGGCGCCGATGACCGTGCCCTGGGGTGACGTGGCCTCGGCCACGGCCATCATCAGCACGACATACATCCAGGCGATGGCAACCAGGTACATGGGGGAACCCGCAGAAAACCGTGCGCAACGGCCGGTACAGTGGTGGGAGCAAAGCGGCATCGCTTGAGCGGTCATCAAACCGCATGCCGTGCCCGAGGAGACGAGACGATGGACAAGAAGACTAGCGCAGCCACGCCCCCGGCCGCTGCCCCGGTGCAGGCTGTCGGGGCTGCCGTTGGGGACATCTTCAAGGCCATGAGCGGTTTGAACCTGCCCGTAGCGCAGCTGGCGCAGATCCAGGCCGACTACGTGAAGAACGCCACCGAGGTGTGGAACCACTCGCTGCAGGCCATGAACGGTGGCGGCGCCGGCAAGACCGTGCCGTTGCCAGACCGCCGCTTCGGCAGCCCCGAGTGGCTGGCCAACCCGGCCTCGGCCTTCACCGCGCAGATGTACCTGCTGAATGCGCGCGTGCTGATGCAGATGGCCGACAGCGTGGAAGGCGACGCCAAGACCAAGGCGCGCATCCGCTTCGCCGTGCAGCAGTGGGTGGACATGGCCAGCCCCAGCAACTACCTGGCCTTGAACCCCGACGCGATGAAGAAGGCCGTGGAGACGAAGGGTGAGAGCATCGCCACCGGCATGCATCTCCTGCTGGAAGATCTGCAAAAGGGGCACGTCTCGCAGACCGACGAGAGCGTCTTCGAGGTGGGCAAGAACGTGGCCACCACGGCAGGCAGCGTGGTCTTCGAGAACGAGCTTTTCCAGCTCATCGAATACAAGCCGCTCACCGCCAAGGTGCACGAGCGGCCGATGCTCTTCGTGCCGCCCTGCATCAACAAGTACTACATCCTCGATCTGCAGCCGGAGAACAGCGTCATCCGCTACACCGTCGAGCAGGGTCACCGCACCTTCGTCGTGAGCTGGCGCAACCCCGACCAAAGCCTCAAGCACAAGACCTGGGACGACTACATCGAAGAAGGCCCCATCGCGGCCATCGCGGCGGTGCAGGCCATCACGGGGCAGGACAGCATCAACACGCTCGGCTTCTGCGTCGGCGGCACGCTGCTGAGCACCGCGCTGGCCGTGCTGGCCGCGCGCGGCGAGCAGCCGGCACACAGCGTGACGCTGCTGACCACGCTGCTGGATTTCGAGAGCACGGGCATCCTCGACATCTTCATCGACGAAGCGATGGTGAAGCTGCGCGAGATGACGCTGGGTGAAGACGCTCCGGGCGGCCCCGGTCTGCTGAAGGGCCAGGAGCTCGCCACCACCTTCAGCTTCCTGCGCCCCAACGACCTGGTGTGGAACTACGTCGTGGCGAACTACCTGAAGGGCGAAGCGCCCCCGCCCTTCGACTTGCTGTACTGGAACGGCGACAGCACCAACCTGCCGGGCCCGATGTACTGCTGGTACCTGCGTCACACCTACCTGCAGAACGAGCTGAAGCAGCCGGGCAAGCTGGTGGTCTGCGGCGAGCGCGTCGACCTCGGCGCCATCGGAGCG
>JANMMD010000210.1:0-2373 GCA_031372905.1 Betaproteobacteria bacterium | reverse complement strand
GCGTGAACACCTCGCGCTGGCCGCGGCGAGCAAGCGCCTCAGCGACCTGGAGGCGCGCTTCGGTGTGCCGCTGTTCGAGCGCCGCGCGCGTGGCGTCGAGCCCACGGAAGCGGGCCGCGCGCTGGTGCGCCATGTGCGCAGCCTGCACGCCAGCCTGCACGCGCTGGAAAGCGAGGTGGTGGAGTTTTCGCGCGGCATCCAGGGCCATCTGCGCATCGTGGCCAACGCCGGTGCCATCAGCGAGTGCCTGCCGCCCGACCTCGCGGCGTTTTCGCAGGCGCACCCGAAGATCCGCATCAGCCTGGAAGACCAGACCAGCGCCGAGGTCCAGGCTGCGGTGGCCGAGGGCCGAGCCGATGTCGGCATCTTCGTGGCCCCTCTGCTCGACAACCGCCTGGCCACCCGCGTCTACCGCCGCGGTGCGCTGGCGGCGATGCTGCCCGCCGGGCATGTGCTGGCGGCGAAGCCCAGCGTGTGTTTCGATGACCTGCTCGACCACGACATCGTCGGCCTGCACCATGGCGCCGCCGTGCACGAGCTGATGCGCGCCGAGGCCGAAGGCCAGGGCCGGCCGCTGAAGGCGCGTTTGCAGGTGCGCGGTTTCGACGCCATCGCGCAACTGGTGGAAGCCGGCCTCGGCGTGGCCGTGATGCCGGCCGCCGTGGCGCAACGCTTTGCGCAACTGTTTCGCGTGCAGGTGCTGCCGATGACGGACACCTGGGCCGAACGCGACTACCTGCTGGGCGTGCGCCGGCAAGACGTGCTGCCCACCGTGGTGCAGCGTTTTGTCGATGCGCTGTGCCCTGATCCTGTTTCTGCCGGAGACTCCACGCCATGACTGCCAGAACGCTCTACGACAAGCTGTGGGACGAACACGTCGTCCACACCGAAGAAGACGGCACCGCCGTGCTCTACATCGACCGCCATTTGGTACACGAGGTGACGAGCCCACAAGCGTTCGAGGGCCTGCGCCTGGCCGGGCGCAAGGTCTGGCGCGTGAGTTCCATCGTGGCCACCGCCGACCACAACACGCCCACCACGGGCTGGGAACTGGGCCTCGACGGCATCACCGACACCGTCAGCAAGCTGCAGATCACGACGCTGGACGCCAACATCAAGGCGTCGGGCGCGGCGGCCTATTTCCCGTTCCTCGACAAGCGCCAGGGCATCGTGCATGTCATCGGGCCGGAGAACGGCGCCACGTTGCCGGGCATGACGGTGGTGTGCGGTGACTCGCACACCTCCACGCACGGTGCCTTCGGCGCGCTGGCGCATGGCATCGGCACCAGCGAGGTCGAGCATGTGATGGCGACGCAGACGCTCTTGGCGAAGAAGGCCAAGAACATGCTCGTGAAGGTCGAGGGCACGCTCGGCCGCGGCGTCACCGCGAAAGACGTGGTGCTGGCCATCATCGGCAAGATCGGTACCGCCGGCGGCACGGGCTACACCATCGAATTCGCCGGCAGTGCCATCCGCAGCCTCAGCATGGAAGGCCGCATGACGGTGTGCAACATGGCCATCGAGGCCGGCGCGCGCGCCGGCCTGGTGGCGGTGGACGAAAAGACCATCAGCTACTGCAAGGGCCGGCCGTTCAGCCCCAAGGGCTTCGAATGGGACCACGCGGTGACGCACTGGCGCACGCTGCAGAGCGACCCCGGCGCGCATTTCGACGCCCTGGTGGAACTCGACGCGGCGCAGATCCAGCCGCAGGTGACCTGGGGCACCAGCCCTGAGATGGTGGTGGCGGTGGACGGCCGCGTGCCTGACCCGGACAAGGAAAAGGACGCCAGCAAACGCGGCGCCATCGAGCGCGCGCTGGTCTACATGGGCCTGGAGCCCAACAAGGCCATCACCGACATCCGCATCGACAAGGTCTTCATCGGCAGTTGCACCAACAGCCGCATCGAAGACCTGCGTGAGGCGGCTGCGGTGGTCAAGCGCGTGGGCCAGCGCGTCGCGGCCAATGTGAAGGTGGCGATGGTGGTGCCGGGCTCGGGCCAGGTGAAGGCGCAGGCCGAGGCGGAAGGGCTGCACGAGATCTTCAAGGCCGCGGGCTTCGAGTGGCGCGAGCCCGGCTGCAGCATGTGCCTGGCGATGAACGCGGATCGGCTGGAGCCCGGCGAACGCTGCGCCAGCACCAGCAACCGCAATTTCGAAGGCCGCCAGGGCGCCGGTGGGCGCACCCACCTCGTCAGCCCGGCGATGGCGGCCGCGGCCGCGTTGAACGGGCATTTCGTCGACGTGCGCCGCATCGGTTGAGAGGACAGCAGACATGGACGCATTCACCCTGCACACCGGCCTCGTGGCCCCGATGGACCGCGACAACGTCGACACCGACGCGATCATCCCCAAGCAGTTCCTGAAGAGCATCGC